>NZ_JAAMTH010000001.1:857500-1095000 GCF_018283455.1 Planococcus sp. MSAK28401
AATCGAACGGCATTGGCAAACAGAAGGGCCGGTCTTTCTCGACGCCAGGGAGTTGGCTGATTTCCAACAGCGCTTTCCTTCGATTTACGACAATTGCCGGAATCATGGAATCGATCCAACGAAAGAGTTACTGCCGGTCCGTCCGGGCGCCCATTTTCATATGGGGGGCGTGAAGACGGATAGTTACGGCCAGACGTCCATCCCAGGGCTTTATGCCGTCGGAGAAGTCGCGTCGACCGGCGTTCACGGCGCCAACCGCCTGGCGAGCAATTCATTGCTGGAAGGCTTGGTATTCGCTAGGCGACTTGCCGAGCGGATCAAGGAAGAGCCGCAATCATCCGAAAAGATAAGTTCAGCGCAAGCAGATCATGTGCCATGTACATATTTTCAAGGCATTGATGAAAGCCAGCTTAAACGCAACATGACGGAAATGGCGGGAATCTTGAGAGAACCGTATGCGCTGCAGAACTTTTTACAAGGCCACCCTTTAAAAGCGTATGCGCTCGAGGATTATAAGGATGAAGCCATCGCGCAGATCCACCGCCAAACCTCTTGCAGCCTTATTGCGACTGCTGCTTTATTGCGGGAAGAAAGCAGGGGTGGCCATTACCGGATCGATATGCCTGAACCGAAAACCGAATGGGCCGGAAAAGTCATCGGCATTTCAAAAAGCGGCGTCCATTTAACGACACGACAAACGAAGATCAAGGAGACCATATAATGAATCGCTTAAAAGCAGAACAAGCATTAACACAATTTCTACTTGAAGATATCGGAGACCGCGATGTCTCCTCTGTATTGTTCGATCGTACGGATACAGGCGAAGCACTTGTGCGCATGAAACAAAGCGGCGTCGTGGCAGGTCTCGATTGCTATGAATGGGGCTATCACCTGCTCGATCAGTCAGTCGAAGTGGAATTATTGAAACAAGACGGCGACCGTGTAGAAACGGGAGAGGCGATCGTGAAAATTACTGGGCCTATCGCTTCGCTTCTAGCGGGGGAACGGACCTTATTGAATCTGATCCAGCGCATGAGCGGGGTTGCGACATTGACGGCGAAATGCGTAGAGGCATTGAACTCGGACCACACGCGCATCGTCGATACCCGCAAAACAACACCGGGACTGCGGATGTTCGAAAAATACGCGGTCCGCGCAGGCGGTGGTTTCAACCACCGAAACGGCTTGTACGATGCGGTCATGCTCAAAGACAATCACATCGCAGCGGCCGGATCGATTACCGAAGCGGTAAAAAAAGTGCGCGACTCGCTGGGCCATATGACGATGATCGAAGTGGAAGTCGAAACGCAGCAGCAATTGATGGAAGCGATCGACGCGCGTCCTGACACGATCATGTTTGACAACCAGAAACCGGAAACGATCAGGCGCTGGGTGCAGCTTGTTCCGGAGACGATCCGTACGGAAGCGTCCGGCGGCATCGATCTCGAAAAGCTTTCCGAATACCGTAATACCGGCGTCGACGTCATTTCTATCGGCGCTTTGACGCATAGCGTATCGAATCTCGACATCAGCATGAATCTTTCCATATCCCCGAAGGAGGCAGTAATTTCATGACTTCATTGCTTGAAGAACTTCAAATGGCAGATGCCATGCCAAAAAGCTATTTAACAGCATCCGCGGAGGAATTGCATGAACGCGCGAAACGTGCACGTGCAGCTCTCGGAGAACGCTTGTACATCCTCGGTCATCATTACCAGAAAGACGAAGTGATCCACTATGCCGATGTAACCGGCGACTCGCTGCAATTGTCGCAAATCGCAGGGAGACAGACAGCGGATTATATCCTGTTTTGCGGCGTCCATTTTATGGCGGAGACCGCAGATATCCTGACCGAACCGCATCAAGCGGTCATTTTGCCGGATACGCGGGCAGGCTGTTCGATGGCGGATATGGCCAATATCGACCAAACCGAGCGTGCTTGGCAAGAGCTTCAGAAATTGTACGGCGACACGATCGTCCCGCTTACTTACGTCAATTCGACAGCGGCTATCAAAGCGTTTGTCGGCCGCAACGGAGGCGCGACGGTGACTTCCTCGAATGCTGAAGAAATGGTCGAGTGGGCTTTGTCCCAAAAGCAGCGCATGCTGTTCTTGCCCGATCAGCATTTAGGACGCAATACTGCCGTGAAGCTTGGCATTCCGCTCGAGCACATGGCGGTGTGGGACCCGATCAAGCAAAAACTCGAACTCGACTGTGCGGTAGAAGACGTGCAAGTGATTCTCTGGAAAGGGCATTGCTCGGTACATATGAACTTCTTGCCGAAACACGTCGACAACCTGCGCGTCAAAGAACCGGACCGCAACATCCTCGTGCATCCGGAATGCACGTACGAAGTCGTCAGCGCATCCGATTTTGCCGGTTCGACCAAATACATCATCGACATGATCGAAGCGTCCGAACCCGGATCGAAATGGGCAATCGGCACGGAGATGAACCTCGTCAACCGGCTCATCAAAGATTACCCAGACCGCGACATCGTGTCCTTGAATCCGTTTATGTGCCCGTGTTTGACAATGAACCGTATCGACTTGCCGCATTTCACATGGATCTTGGAAGAATTAGTAGATGGCCGCGTCCTCAACCGCATCCAAGTGGACGGGAAAACGGCGAGTGAAGCGAAACTGGCTTTAGCGAAAATGTTATAGGAAGAAACCCGCTGTCCTGGAGAGGGGCAGTGGGTTTTGTGTTTCTTCAATAAATTGAATTTTACGAAATTTAAATTTACAATTAAGGGGCGAGAAGATAAACGATGGAAGATTTCTATTTGGTGGGCTTGAGTCTATAATTTTTATATTGAGCAAGGCAGAAGTGGAGTGGATGATTTGTCGAGTAAACTTACATTCATGCCAATCAGCTATACCGGCTGGGGCGCATTGGAGCAATTAACGAGCGAAGCGGAACGCTTGAACGCCAGCAATATTCTCATTGTCACCGACCCGTTTCTTGAAGAATTGGGGATGACGAAAAAAATCGTCGAACCGCTCGAAGCAAAAGGATGGAAAACGAGCATCTATACAGAAGTCGTGCCGGAACCGCCGCTCGAAGTCGGGGAAAAACTGGTCGCTTATACGAAGGAAAACAAATTTGATTTAGTCATCGGCCTTGGCGGCGGCAGTGCCTTAGACCTTGCGAAATTAGCAGGCGTCCTGGCGACGCATGAAGGAAAAGTGGCCGACTACTTGAATTTGACGGGTGAACGAGCGCTAGTCGATAAAGGCATCCCAAAAATATTGATCCCGACTACGTCCGGAACCGGTTCCGAAGTGACGAATATTGCCGTGTTGTCATTGGAATCCTCGAAAGACGTGGTCACTCATGATTATTTGTTGCCGGACGTGGCGATTGTCGACCCGGAATTGACTATTTCCTTGCCGCCGAAAGTGACAGCTGCAACAGGCATCGACGCGTTGACACATGCAGTGGAGGCGTATGTTTCGAAAAATGCCAACCCGGTAACAGACGGCCTGGCTTTGCAGGCGATCCGCTTGATCAGTGGGTCGATCCGCACGGCAGTAGAAGACGGGGAAAACAAAGAAGCGCGCACGAATATGAGCTACGGCAGTTATTTAGCAGGATTGGCCTTTTTCAATGCCGGCGTTGCCGGTGTGCACGCCTTGGCGTATCCGCTTGGCGGCCAGTTCCATATCTCGCACGGTGAATCCAATGCGGTCTTGCTTCCGTATGTCATGGGCTACATCCGCCCAAGCTGTGAGAAGAGAATGAAGGACATCGTGGAGGCGATGGGCGTCAACGTCACGCAATTGGCTGAACAAGAAGCTTCCTATACATGCGTCGAGGAGTTGAAAAAACTCGTCGCCGACGTGAATATTCCCGTGTCGCTGAAAGGCTTCGATATCGGGGAAGACGCCTTGGACAGCTTGGCGGACGACGGCATCAAGCAAACAAGAATCTTGGCGAGAAGTCCGATGCCGCTTGAAAGAGAAGATATTTACGCAATCTACCATGCCGCCTATTCAGGGGAAGTCGCTGAGAAGAAAACGGTGTGATATGAAAAAAAGCTGAAGTAGGAACCCATTCAGGTTCCCGCTTCAGCTTTTGTGTTTCTATAGAAGAAAGTGAGATTTACAGTTTAGCAAACTCAGGGTCAGCGACTTTCACCAATTGCTTGCCTAGGTTGCTGCCTTCGAATAGGCCAAGGAAAGCTTCCGGTGTTTTCTCAAAGCCTTCTACGATTGTTTCTTCGTATTTCAGTTTGCCTTCTTGCAGCCATTTGCCGAGATCTTGTGCACCGGTTTTGAAATCATGTGCGTAATCGCCGAGCGTGAAGCCTTTCATCATCGAGCTTGTCGTGATGAATTTCCACTGGATGCGCGGGCCGATATCTCCTTCTGGGTTGTTGTAAGCAGAGATGGCGCCACACAACACGACGCGTGCGTTGCGGTTGATTTCAAAAATGACCGCGTCCGATACTTCGCCGCCGACATTGTCGAAATAGACGTCAACGCCGTTCGGGATGGCTTTTTTGAATGCTTCTTTGAAATTATCGTCTTTATAGTTCACGGCTTCGTCGAATCCAAGTTCGTTGATCAGGTAGTCGATCTTTTCCTGTGAACCGGCGATGCCGACGACGTGTGCGCCTTTCAGTTTGGCGATCTGCCCGACGACTGAACCGACAGCTCCTGCTGCGCCTGAGACGACGACCGTTTCGCCTTGTTGCGGCTTGCCGATATCGAGCAGGCCGAAGTAGGCTGTTAGGCCAGTCAAGCCGAGTATGCCGAGACGAGTCGTGATCGGTGCAATAGATGGATCGACTTTTTGCACTGATTTCGCATCCGCCACATTATACTGCGCCCAGTCCAATGTGCCAGTGACGATATCGCCTTGTTTGAAATCATCGGAATTCGACTCGATGACTTCAGCGAGCACTCCGCCTGAAATCGCTTTGTTCAATTCGAACGGTGCCACATAGGATTTCTGGTCTTTCATGCGGCCGCGCATATACGGATCGACGGAAAGATATAAAGTTTTCAGCAATAATTCATTCGCGCCGATTGTCGGGATGTCTTTTTCGACAAAATTAAAGTCGCTGTCAGTCGGCGTGCCTTCTGGGCGGTTCGCCAATTGGATTTCTTTGTATGTGTTTGGGGTCATGTAGATTCCTCCTTGGAATAAGTTTGCATAGAAGAGCGTACCACTCCCAAAGAAAGGAAGTAAAATTTCCAGCTTGCCAAGCTCGTATTGTTGTAGTTGTCCTAAGGCTATGATATTTTAATATAACTAACTTTAATTCAAAGGAAGAGGTAATTAAATGAACCCGCAATACAAACCATTATTCGAAGAAATCACCTTGCCGAACGGCGTCGTCCTGTCTGACCGTTTAGGCGTCGCACCGATGACTACCTATTCAGGAAATCCGGACGGCACTGTCTCAGATGCCGAACTTTCGTATTACCAGCGCCGCTCAGGACTCGGCAGCCTGTTCGTCTCTGCCTGCATCGCGGTTTCGGAAAACGGCATCGCTTTCCCGAACCAATTCGTCGCATTCAAAGATGACGTTATGCCGCGCTTGAAGCAACTCGCGACTGAAATGAAATCACAAGGCAGCAAAGCCATCCTGCAAATGCAGCACGGCGGTCGCCAAGGCCAGCCAGATTTGATCGAAGCGGGCGAAACGGTCGCACCGAGCGCCATCGCAGAATCTGCGGACAAGCCAACACCGCGCGCTTTGACAGGAGAAGAAATCACCGACATCATCCGCGATTTCGGTGAAACGACTCGCCGCGCGATCGAAGCCGGATTTGACGGTGTGGAAATCCACGGTGCCAATACGTACTTGATCCAGCAATTCGTCTCAGCTACTTACAACCAGCGTGAAGACGAGTGGGGCGGCAACTTAGAGAACCGTTTGAAATTCGGTTTGGCAGTCTTGGATGAAGTGAAACAAGTAGCTGCAAAACATGCAGACGATAGCTTCATCATCGGCTACCGTTTGTCACCGGAAGAAAACAATGCAGAATCTGTCGGTTACACGATCAAAGAAACGCAACAATTGGTTGAGCGTTTGATCGAAGGCGGCATCCATTATATCCACGTGTCGCTGATGGAATTCAAAAAAGCGCCGCGCGGCATGGAAGATGGGGACAGCATCGTCCAAATCCTGTCGAAACAAATCAACGGCCGTGTGCCGTTTGTCGTAGTCGGCGGCGTGACGCAGCCTGAACACGCGGTAGCTGCGCTTGAAGAAGGCGCGGACATCATCGTCATGGGCCGTCAAGCACTGGTCGATCCGGAATGGACCGAGAAAGTGAAGCAAGGAAACGAAGCAGACATCAACGAAACGATCCCGCAAGAACTGGTCGGCAAACTCGATATCCCGGAAACGATGTGGAACGCTGTGACTTCTTACGGCATGGTCAAAGTTGACGCGAAAGTATAAAGAACAGCAAGCTCCCAGGCCGTATATGGCTTGGGAGCTTTTTTGTACAACAAAAGTCTATTTGATAGACTTGTATTAATAATATGCGTAGGGAGTGATTGGGTGTCGCTGATTCCAGCTGAACACTTGAAGCAAAGCTTTTCAGTCGAGGCAAAGTTCTATGATGTCGAAATAGAGAACGAAAAGATTCTCATGCGCCGTGAAGCACGCATCAGGCGAAATGGCGTTTTTACCACTCGAGCAGATGCGGTGATCGTCATGATCAACCCGTCCAATTGTGCACAAGCTGGCGAAACCACAAAGAGCCCCGGGGACGCGGAGTGGATTCCAACCAAACCGAATCCGACGCAATACCAGTTGATGAACTTGATGGAGCGGCAAGAATGGAATTTGATCACGCTCATCAATTTATCGGATATTTGCGAAGGGAATATCGGGAACTTCAAAATCATTGAAAACAAGTTCAATAGAACGGGTATCTCCCACTCGCTATTCCAAGAAGACAATGTGCAAGACCGTGAAGCTTTGCTGGCGTCCGCAGATCACCTCATTTTTGCCTGGGGTTCATCGACTGTCGCCAAAAGGCTCGCTGCACAGTTCGGCTTGTTCCAAGAGGGCAACCCGGAAAAGTCTTATGAACACGCGAAAGCATGGATGGCAGCTGAAAATGGTTTCCCGCGCCATCCGAAACCCGCAACGGTTGCGGACCGGATCGTCTGGTTAGATAAGATGGAAGATTTGCTTTAGCAGGCACTAAGTAAGAATAGGAAGATAAAATCAAAAGGCGTCTTCATTCGAAGGCGCCTTTTTACTGTCCATTATTTTTCTTTCAGCACTCCAGCCGACACCAAATTGTTCAATGCGCCTTGGTTTTTAAAGCGGAAATAGCCGCTCATGCGGTTCAAGTCTTTGTGTGTCAGCTGAGAAAAATCAACAGCCAGTTCATAACGGTCTTCAAGCTTGGTGAGCAGGGTTTTAGCAAATTCGGCTTGTTTTGGAGTTAATGGCTTTTCATCTTTATTGATAGCTGCTGAAGAAGAAATCACGTTGGCTTGAGTGGTTGAAATGGTCTGTTGAATCGCTGCAGGATAGTCGCCAGCTTTGAGCCATGCCACATCTTCCTGGTTCAAGGAAAACCATTCACCCTCAAGCCGCTTATCGCTGAAATGCTTATGGAAGGCGGCTTTTGTTTGATGATGGTTTCCGGAATTGATCAAATGGATCAATTTGTTTTCAAAAGGCAGTTTCACAACGAACAGGTTCATATAGCGTTCCACATGCTTGGTTTTGCCGATTTTGAAAGAGCCATTCATATGCTCTTGAACAAAATAAACATAGCCTGGCGCTTCTCCAGGAATTTCAGAGGATTCCATCACTTGCTTTAGGGCGGCTTGATTTGGTTCATATAAATATACTTTCGAGGCCGGAGCCGGAGGAACATTGATCGTTGCTTCTTCGACAGGTGTGGATAACCATTTGTTCAACAAATTTTTCAGCATAAGTCTACTTCCAATCTATAATTATTTCCAATTTTATATGATATTGTGATTATAACTTAATTACCATTGTGATACTATTTAATTATAAAATACAATTGTTATTTGTTGGGGATTTACTCTTGTGAAGAAAGTTATGACTTCAATGCTCCAGGGGTTAAAGCACTTAAAACGATGTTGAGAGGGAGCAAACCTATGCCAAAACTAGCTGAAAACTTGAAGGCGCTCAGAGTACAAAATAAGTTATCGATGCAAGTAGTTGCGGATCATCTGAAAATAGCACGGGCAACTTATAGTAACTTCGAAACGGGGAAGGGTGAACCAAACCTCAAGTTGCTGGTGAAAATGGCGGACTTGTACAATGTTTCACTCGATGAACTCGCAGGCCGGCAATTTACGCCGAACGGAGTAGTCATCGATCAAGTAAGAATGAAGACAGAGATGAATAGGGAAATCAATGCAATGGTGAAGCAGATTGCCAATGAATTTATCCAGAGCAAAGAAGCGGATATCGTGAAACGAATCAAAAAGAAGTTCAGTTTGGCATAGTATACTTATAGAGTAAACAATGAAAAAAGACTGAGCAATCCAGTCTTTTTAATTGTCCATGGAGGATTGCAAGCTAAAAAGGGGGCGGCAGAATGGACTACCGGATCAAAGAGCAAACAGGATTCTCGCCGAAAGTCGGTGAGCTTGTGTCGATGCTCGAGTATACACGTGCGGTTACATTGGCGGATGTAGAAGGCTTATCGACCGAAGAGCTTGATTATTTGGCTGACGGGCAAGCGAATTCGATCGGGGCGCTATTGATGCACATGGCGGCGATTGAATTTGTCCACCAGGTCATCGCATTCGAAAACCGCGATTTAACGGAGCGAGAGCTGGAGCAATGGCTAGTGCCGCTTGAGCTTGGGGACAAAGCAAGAAATGAAATCTGCGACCAGCCGCTTGATTATTACTTGGCTGAATTAAAAAAGGTCCGGGACCGCACACTGTCGCTTATGGAAAATGTCGACGATAGCTGGTTGTACGAAGAAGGACAGTACTTTAACGGAGTTGTCTACAATAAGTATTATCTCTGGTTTCATGTCGTGGAAGATGAAACAAGCCACCGGGGGCAGATCCGGCTCCTCAAACGGATGCTGGAGAAGCAAAAATAACGAAAATGATATTTTAATGTCCAATCGCAACTAGCCGCTTGACTTCTCCCGGGGAGATGCTAATATTTATAGCAATTGCAAAAAGCAACGACTAATATTGAATGATGAATGAGTAGGCTCATTGCGCGCAGCAGAAAGAGACTGGACGGAGGGTGGAAGTCCAGGCAGCAATCGGGGTGAATTACGCCATCTGTAGTTTCAACGGTCAATTGAGTGGATGTTCCAAAACGGAAGATCAACTAGGGTGGTAACGCGGAGAAAACCTTCGTCCCTTTTTTTTAGGGATGATAGGTTTTCTTTTTTTATTTTCACAATACAGGAGGAACTGGACATGTTTCATATTAAAGCGATTTTATCACCGGGCACGAAAGAAGCGGCAGCGCTGGTCGCACTGGTCGTCGTAATCATTAGCGCCAGCATCATCCGATTCGAAGCGGCGCCGCATGTGCCGATCTTACTGGCGATCTTGTTGCTGATGTGCTACGGATTGGCTAAAAAATTATCGTATCGCGAACTGGAGCGGGGACTGATCGAAGGCGCGGGCGCAGGAATGGGCGCCGTGTTCTTGTTCTTCTTCATCGGCATCCTCATCAGCAGCTGGATGATGAGCGGAACGATCCCGACTTTGATCTATGCCGGGTTCAGCCTGGTGACGCCATTATTTTTCTTTGCGGTGGTCTTTGTCGTCACGGCGATCATCGGGCTGTCTGTTGGCAGCTCGTTGACGACAGTGGCGACGGTCGGCGTGGCTTTGATCGGCATCGCCGGAGCGCTGGATTTGTCGCTGGCCATCACGGCAGGCGCGATCGTCTCGGGTGCCTTTTTCGGGGACAAGATGTCGCCGTTATCGGATACGACCAACTTGGCCGCTTCCATTGTCGGCGTCGATCTCTTCGAACACATCCGCAATATGGGATGGACGACGATTCCTGCTTTTATTCTGACGCTGATTTTCTTCGGTGTGTTATCGCCGTCGGTTACTTTGGACCATACCGAGGACATTGCCCTTTTCAAGGAAGGTTTGCTTGAGACGGGGTTGATCCATTGGTACGCCATGGCGCCTCTCGTCGTCTTGATCGCCTTGACGGTATTGAAAGTGCCTGCGGTTTTGACTTTAGCTGCTAGTTCAGCGGTAGCGCTTGTCGTTTCTTTGTTCCACCAGAGCTTGCAAGCCTCGTCGATGCTCGGCATCCTATTCGGCGGCTATGAATCAAAGACTGGGATTGACGAAATCGATGCGCTGCTTTCACGAGGCGGCATGGAAAGCATGTTCTTCACCATCGCTTTGGTGTTGCTCGCACTCAGCATGGGCGGATTATTATTCAAACTCGGCATTATTCAAAGTTTGTTGGCGAAAATCGAAAGCCTGCTGAAGAAAGTGTCTTCTGTCATCGTCGCGTCCGCCTTGACGGCGATCGGCACGAATATCCTCGTCGGGGAACAGTATTTATCGATCCTGCTGACGGGACAAGCGTTCAGTGAATCGTACGGAAAAGTCGGACTGGCCGGAAAGAACTTGAGCCGCGTCATGGAAGATGCGGGGACGGTCGTCAATCCGCTCGTTCCGTGGAGCGTCTGCGGGATTTTCATCGCCTCGGTGTTGGATGTTTCGACATTGGAGTATTTGCCGTTTGCGTTCTTCTGCTTGCTGTCGCCTCTTTTGACGGTGTTGCTCGGAGTGAGCGGGAAAACTTTGACGTATATTGAAAAATCTCCTGTAAAGTGAATGCTAAAGAAGCCAAAAAAGGGCTGTCGCCAAGGTCATGAAGATGACTTGGAGACAGCCCTTTTTTGATAGTTCTATTGATTAAGAAGTTCCTTGCGATTTTGGGAACCGGTCTTGTGCTTTTTTAAAACACCGTACAAGCCGAGTGCCATTTGAATGAAACTGAGGAAGAAAAAGAACACGAGCGGCAAATACCAGTCGCCGAGTAATACAATCGGCAATGCCGCACTTAAAAATAACAGGATCCCTAAACTAAGATTAGCGACAAAAAATATCCTCGTTTTCTTCATAAACCCATAAACCGCTGTCACAGCGTTTCCGATTCCGAAGATAATCATTCCATACATAGCTAAAGCGGACCAACTAGTAAAAGGCATGACGCCGACCCACTCGGGTGGAAATTCTACGAAAACCCCCATGACCGGCAGCATGGAAATGCCCATAAAAAACGCGCCTAACGACATGGCTAGATTAAATGCAGCGACCAGTTTTGTCAGCAAGATCTTTTCCTCCTTTGTGTTCGAAGAATGAGCGAGATGCTCTGAAATTTCCTGTTTCCAAAAAGCGAAGGAAGTTTAGTCTACTCTTCCTCCCGGTATTCCAATACGTCTCCAGGCTGGCAGTCGAGCACTTTACAGATGGCTTCGAGCGTGGAGAAGCGGATCGCTTTCGCTTTGCCATTCTTCAGGATGGACAAATTGGGCATGGTAACGCCGACTTTTTCGGATAGCTCGGTCATGCTCATTTTGCGCTTGGCGAGCATGACATCGAGATTTATGATTATTGGCATGGTATCACCTCAGACCGTAAGATCGTTTTCTGATTTGATGTCGATGGCGTGCGTCAGCAGCTTCTGCAAAACCGCTGCGAAAACGGCGATGACAAGTGCGCCGAAGCCGATTGCTGCGCCCATGAGGATCAGTCCCGGGGCATCATCAATTTCTGCGATGATGTAAAACAACGGCATCGCGAGAACGTAAATGCCGGTAATCACCAGCGCACACCGTTTGATGTTTTTGATCGCCGTCACTGAGCGCACAGAGAAGGCGATATTGTCATCGATAAAGCTCAATAATTTATAAGTCTGGTACAGCGCGACGAAATACGCAACCGCCGTTGCATAAAGCAAGGCGACAAACACATATTGCAAAAACGCCAGCTGATCCGGCCCGTCCTGGATAATGCTCGAAAGCGGTGGCACCACGAAGATGCAAAGCGCGATGACCGGCAGCGCCATGAGGAATAGCACCACTTTCAAAAACAAAGTCTCCCGTTTCATAAAACACACCTCTTTACTTGTTAATAACCAAAGTATAGCGATTTATTTATCGTTTATCAATAAATAATTGTTGTTTAGCGATATTACAATTTTGAAAGGGAAGGATGAACAGATGCATTTCTAATCAGTTTCTAACAAGTTACGCCTATTAATTAAAGAAAATCATCATAATTGTAAATTCCCTAGTCTTTTATTATCAGAATATTGAAAAATTTAATAGAAAAGAGTACACTGAGAGTGTTTAGGCCTATGGAAAATGTCGCACGCCATCCGAATTTATGGAGTAAAAAAGGAGGAGTAGCAGTGACTAAGTTCGAAGAAAAACAGCCTTCTGTATCCGTCGACAAGCTGATGTGGATGTACGAGCAGATGGTCAAAATCCGCTATTACGAAGACCAGATGGTGGAGGCGTATACGGAAGGCAAGTCGCCGGTGTTCAATATCGGTGAAGGCCCCGTGCCAGGTGAGATGCATCTCGCGACCGGACAGGAACCAGCCGCCGCAGGCATGATGGTGCATTTGACGAAGGACGATACGGTAACGGCGCCTCACCGTCCGCACCATCACGCGATTGCCAAAGGCGTCGATCTGAAGAAAATGACGGCGGAGATTTTCGGCAAGGAGTCGGGGCTCGGAAAAGGCAAAGGCGGCCATATGCATTTGTTCGATCCGGAAGTGAAGTTCTCGTGCGGCGGCATTGTCGCAGCCGGGATCCCGCATGCGGTCGGTGCAGCAATGGCGAATAAGATGAAAGGAAAAGACTGGGTCGCCGTCGCATTCATCGGCGAAGGGGCAGCGAATGCCGGTGCGTTCCATGAATCGCTCAATTTGGCAGCGCTGTGGAATTTGCCGCTCATCGTAGTCGTCGAAGACAATTCGTACGGTATTTCAGTGCAGAAATCGGCATCGACTTCTGTCGAATCGAATGACCTACGCGCTTCGGCGTATGGCGTTGCGGGGGCTTATGTAAAAGATAATGATCCGATCGCGATGTATAAAGCCGCAGAAGAAGCGGTCAACCGGGCGCGCAACGGCCAAGGCCCGACAATCATCGAAATCGAGACTTTCCGTTTCCTCGGCCATTTCCAAGGCGACCCGGAACTGTACCGCGACAAACAAGAAGTGCCTGGACTTCGCGCACGCGATCCAATCATGAAACTGCGACAGCAGCTATTGGATGCAGAACAAGTGAATGAATCTGAACTGGAAGCTATCGAAACTCGAGCCAAAAAAGAAGTTGATGAAGCGTATCAGTTCGCACACGACAGCGATTATCCGAAACCTGAAGCCGCATTGGATGACGTCTTTACATCTTAAATCCGGAAAGGAGCCTATCCGAAATGGAGACAGCGAAAAAAAGAATGCTGACGGGCAATAAAGCGATGGCGGAAGCAATTGCCCAGGAGATGGAGAACGACAAAAACGTATTCGTGCTCGGTGAAGATATCGGAAAATACGGCGGCATTTTCGGTTCAACGCAAGGCTTGATGGAAAAATTCGGGCCGGAGCGCGTGCTCGATACCCCGATTTCCGAAACAGCGTTTATCGGTGCGGCGATTGGAGCAGCGGCAGAAGGCATGCGGCCGATTGCGGAATTGATGTTCGTTGATTTCTTCGGTGTTTGCATGGACCAGATTTACAACCATATGGCGAAGATTCCTTATATGTCCGGCGGCAATGTACGCTTGCCGATGGTGCTCATGACCGCGGTCGGTGGAGGCTATAGCGACGCCGCGCAGCATTCCCAAACTTTGTATGCGACATTCGCCCATATGCCGGGAATGAAAGTGGTGGCACCAAGTACGCCATATGATTTGAAAGGCATGATGACCTCTGCAATTCGCGATGACAATCCGGTCGTTTTCATGTTCCACAAATCATTGCAGGGCCTCGGCTGGATGGACCAGCTCGATTATGCGGTCGGCCATGTGCCGGAAGAATCGTATACCGTCCCACTCGACAAGGCGAACATCATGCGTGAAGGGAAAGACGTGACGATCGTCGGCATTCAGATGATGACGCATTTCGCGATGGAAGCGGCTGAACGTCTCGCAAAAGACGGTATCGAAGCGGAAGTTATCGACCTGCGCTCCTTGGCCCCAATCGATAAAGATACCATCATCAATTCAGTGAAGAAAACGCATCGGCTGGTCGTCGTCGATGAAGATTACCGCTCGTACGGCATGACCGCAGAAATTGCGGCCATCGTCTCGGAAGAAGCGCTCTATGAACTCGAATCGCCAATCAAACGCTTGGCAATTCCAGATGTGCCAATTCCGTATAGCCATGTACTCGAAGATTTTGTCTTGCCAGGCCCGACTAAAATTGTCGAGACAGTCAAACAGATGATGGATGAAGCGTAAAAGGAGGCTAGGGAATGCATGATGTAACGTTGCCGAAGCTGTCTGAAGATACAGATGAGAGCTTGATTGTGCTATGGTTTGTGGACGAAGGCGATTACGTCGAAGAAGGCACCGTGCTTTGTGAAGTGCAGACGGAAAAAGCGGTGTCGGAAATTCGTGCCGAAACGAGCGGGACGGTGAAGAAAATTCACGTAAAGCGTGGAGATTCCGCCAAAGCTGACACATTGCTTGCAGTCATCGACCCAAAAGGACAAGCTGCCGAGAACACGGGGGCTTCCGAAAAAGTCCATCTCGAACAGGCAGAGGAAAACGAAGCGTCACAAGAGACCGCGAGCTTTACCCGCGTGTCGCCGAGACTTCGTCATCTCGCGAAAGAACTGGGCGTTGAACTTGAAGACGTCAATGGCACTGGAAAGGGCGGGGCGATTACCGAGCAGGACATCCGCGATGAAGCGGGATTATGAATAGAAAAAAGGCGCAACCGACTTGATCGGTTGCGCCTTTTTTTATTGATGAATAGATTATTCATTCCCTCTGAACCAGAGTGAGAACAGCACTTACGCCGTTATTACGCGCGACTTTATAAGCAGTGAAATAGCTTGAAAAATGTCTGTGCTTATTGAGTGAAGCGTGAATGAATAGTCTTATTCCATTATTTCCGGATACACCGTTTCCGCAACTAACTGCACGGCTTCGCCAATGCGCGGCCCAGGGCGGGAAGTGATGTCGGAATCGATGAAATGCACTTCGCCGTTCTCGATCGCTTCAACAGCCGACCAGCTGTCGCGTGCTTCGATATCACCAACGGCATCTTCCACATAAGACACGGTTGTTAAAATGACTTCCGGATCGCGGGTGATGACTTCTTCTTCAGAGATATTCGGCCAGCCTTCCAGATCATCAAAAACGTTGGTCACTTGGGCGTGGTTCAGAATCTCTTGCTGGAACGTCGATTTTCCGGTTGTGTAAATTTCAGGGGACGGGCTGATTTCCACGTAGACTTCTTTTTGCTCTTCGACCGCTGCGAGGCGTTCCTGGACATCTTCGATTTGCGTTTGGATGCCTTCAATCACTTCAGCACCTTTTTCTTCCTTGGCAAGAACAGAGGCGATTTGTTCGATATCGCCGTATACTTCGTCGAATGAAGTAGCCGATTCAATAACGAATACCGGAATATCGGCATCTTCAAGCTGGGAAAGGGCAGGTGGCGCTTCGCCGGTTGAATAAGCCAGGACGACATCCGGGTCGAGCTGGATGATTTTCTCGGCATTGAATTCAACGGAATCACTGACGCGTTCGATGTCCTGTGCCGCTTCCGGGTAGTTGTCATAGTCAGTTACGCCGACCAATTGATCTCCGGCATCGAGTGCAAAGACGATCTCGGTGTTGCTCGGGATAAGTGACACGATGGTTTCAGGCGCTTGCTCGAATTCGAGTTCTTCGCCGCGGTCATCGGTGACGGTGTACGGTGCGTCGCTTGCAGTTTCAGTTGACGATTCTTCTGTTGTTTCTTCTGTAGCTGGTGCTTCGGCAGTATCATCTTGGCAAGCACCGAGTGTTAAAGCGAGTGGAATGCTGAGTAAGAGAAATGATTTGATTTTCACGAGTGAGTCTCCTTTTTCTTCATGCGTTTTGTTGGATAGGATTTGCTGACAAACCGGATTTCATCGACGCTGTGCCGTTTATTGGCGTAGACAGCCATCACGAAAAAGACATTTGCGAGCAGGTTGGCATAGTCCATCAAATGCTCCGGTACTTCGCGCTCAAGCGTTACGTGGTGAAGGGCACGGACGGACTTTTTCGCTTCACTGCGGCATACGTGAAGAATGCATGCACCGTGCGTTCCTTGCGGCAGGACGAACTGGTCGATTTCTTCTTTCACTTCCGCCACGTAACGGTCGTACAAGTCACTGAGATCGGCGAGGTCTTGTTCGGTAATGGCGAGTTTCCCGCGCACCGAGCCGTTCAAGTGATAAACCATCGGCTGCAGGTAACGCAAATCATCGATGATTTGCAGGTTGTCATTGACTGATATGGCTTCGCCGATGCTCGTCGTCAAGGAATCGGTGCGGATCTCGAAATCGACCGTTGAAGCACTTTCCCTCATGAACGGGTAGCACAAATAGCGCATGTCTTTTTTCATCTGTTCACCTCCAAAATAGTGTCCGTAAATATCAGCAGACGTATCGCTTTCAAAAAAGAGACAAAAAAAGCCACTCTCAACGAAGAGAGTGGCACGATTGCGAATATCCAGCACAAAGCTGTCCATAGGAAAAAGTTGCCGTAGATCCTCTTATCTTCCGAAGAGCAAAAATACGTTCAGAAAAAGGTAGGTCTCCTGGCTTGTGCATCGCTTTACTCTAAGGCCTTCCCGGGTCTCCCCAGTGGCATCTCTTATTTCATACGCACTTACAGTTGCGGAAACAGCTCCGGATTTTCACCGGATTCCCTGTTACGCTGACGAATCAGCACCTTTTTCCTGCATGATTATTTACTTAGTTTCAGTGTAGCACTTTTGATTTGAGTTTAGGAGGGCTGGACGAAAATGTTTGGAGCATAAGTCGACAGAATAGGGGGAGGGGGATGAAAGTTTTATCAGCTGGGCATAGGGTCTATTTTTTGAGGGTAATTGAACAATAGTAGGAAAGTGAGTGGTATTGCAAAACTTCAAGGAGGGGAACTATGGAAAATCACAATGGCCTGACATGTCCATTTTGCCAATCGGAAATGAAAAAAGGATTTATACAGAGTGGCACAAGACTCGCGTGGGTGCCGAAAGTATCCAAACTGAGTGCTGAACCGAGCCTGACTAAAGGTTCTGTATTGTTATCGGAACAAAGCCGTTTTTCCATTAATCATGTCGATGCTTTTCTGTGTGAATCATGCAAGAAGGTCATCATTGATTATGAAAGCAATGAACAAGAACAATAACATGTATTCACTTGAGAAAAATAGCAGATCAGTTTTTCCATCAAAATAAGAAAAAGAGTAGCGACGTCGCTGCTCTTTTTTGCTTTGAATAAATGAAGTGTTCAAGTCATTAATTGCAGATTTGATCAGTAGCGGCTGTACAGCCAACACTTCCTACAAGCGCACATATCGCAGCAAGTCCGAGACCGCCAAGGCCTGTTGTGATTCCTAAAGCGCCAGCAAGAGCGTAACACGCCACACCGCCGCCCGTTCCGCAAAGAGCGCCTACTGCATATTCACAAAAAGAAGCATACGCAGTGAATTCGTTGCCATTTTCACTGGCATTTTGACTAGCGCCTTTGATATTCTTTTCTGCATTGGCCACAAAATCTTCATGGCTTACTTCTAAGCCATCTTGATCCAACAGGCCTCCTTCATTATCGACCGTTACGTTGTAAACTTCAGTTTGTTTTCCGTCTAGGTTGAAGACTGCCTGGATGTTGATGTTGTCGTCATCCATTTGTTTAGCAAAGAGGGCTTGGTCTGTGATGACATCACGGTTTGCCACATCATATGTGAATTGTACGTAAGCCAAGTTTTCGCTTTGTTTAGCAAGTTCATCGAAGATAAATTCGACATATGCGATATCGCCTTTAGGACCTGGGACTGTGTTGATGATGATGTTATCAGTGGAGATGGCATTGATTTTACTGATCTTTTTATAAACTTGGTATTCATCCGTTTTTTTCAAGGTATTTCTGATTTGATTAAATTCCTTTTGACTAACATTTGAGGTCCCTTTTTCAAACATTGGTCCTTCAGCTTGAGCAGCGCCTACAGAACTGAATGCTGATGAAACCAAAAGAATGGCCACTGCTACTAACATGAAGACTTTCTCAAACGATTTAATCGACATAGTTAACCTGCCTCCTAATTTTTTCTCTTTTGTGATATAAGCATGAAAGAAACAACCAAGGCGAAAATAAACAGAAACAACACAATGCCTAATTCCAAATTCGTGTCAAACATGTGCCTCCCCTCCTTCTCAAATGTGTCTTTACTATAATTTCCAATTATTTAACTTTTAAACTTATTTTTTGAAAATTAAAAATAATTATAAAAAAATAAATAGCCATAAAGCATTCCGAATGAGAACGTGCTTCCCTTTTTCTTGCCCACATTATTGATAAGGGGCAGCAGAAGCGGTCTGTCATTTATTAGTTGATCAACATACGTGTTATAATACCGCTAACTAGAGTAGAGGAGGAGTTCAACATGCTACCAACAAATTTGACAGAAGCGTTAAACGCTCAATTCAATAACGAACTTCAGGCAGCACATGCGTACATAGCGATGGCCTCGTACTTTTCAGGAAAAGGGTATCACGGATTTGCCAACTTCTATTTGATCCAATCACGAGAAGAACATGTACACGCGATGAAATTCTATCATTATTTGGTAACGATGGATGAACAGCCCGTACTCCAGGCGTTAACAGAGCCAAGAAACGAATATGAAAATGCTTTGGATGTTGTGGAAGCGTCACTTGCACAGGAAAAGTCAGTGACGGCAAACATCTATAAATTGGTAAGCTTGGCGGACGAACTGCAGGAACATGCTACGCTTTCATTTTTGGATTGGTTCATCGAAGAGCAAATGGAAGAAGAAAAAATGTTCCGCGACATGATCATTCGCATAAAAGGCATCGAAGAAGGCGGCGAGTATTTCCTGAAAATGGACGACGAGTTTGCCGCAAGAAAACTGGAAGAATAATTGGGTAGAAAACAAACAGCACACGGCTTAGCGTGTGCTGTTTGCTTTCATGGAAAGAAGTGGTGGGCTATTGAAGAAAATCGGATTCTACCGATGCAACTTGACCGCCATTTGAGTAATCAAATAGTAATCGGTCTTGCTCTTTAAGTTGAGGATCTTCTGAAATCAATAACACAGCATGTTGTTCTCCATCAGTGATAGTAGCGGGGAGCTTGCTGATTTTGTTTTTCTCCCACTCTTTGGGAGAGTTCACATTAGAAACATTGAGCAAATAAGCTTCTTTTATTGAAATGCCGCCAACTTTAACGGCTGCTAACTTTGTGCCGTTAGGGATATCTTCAGGGGTAAAAACAATTTTCATGTAATAGTCGGAGGCTTGCTGGTATTCTGAGATCTCAGTGACCAAGAAATCTGCTTCATTAGAACAACCTGACATCAAAAATAGTACTCCGAATACCCCGATGATAGACTTTTTCATATAGTTCCTCCAAAAGAATTTTGGTGTGTCTCCGTTTACCAAGGTTGTTTAAATGAACCTTCGGGTTAGTGTAGCTGCGGATGAGACAGCAAGCACAGCAAGATGACTAACATAAGACGCTAAGAAAATTTTTTTACACATTCGCTCCCATATTTACAGCGACTGCTCTCAAAGAAAGCTATTAAGAACTTGAAAAGTAAGAAGTGAGGTCGTGTATTTCAAACAGAGAGCGATCATCATTTAGCAAAACTTCATAAGTGTATTCTTTTCCCTGCTCATTTTTCACGATAACTACATACCTTCCTTGACCATAATTATAGTTAGTACCACCGTGAAATAAAGGCTCATTTTCATCATAAGAGTTTGCTACTTCTACAGCTGCATAATGAAAGACAGCCATTTCATTTTCTTTATGCTCACTATACAGATATGTCGACCCAAGGATGATTCCGATAAGCAATACAGAGATGAAAAATATGGCGAAGATTCTTTTCATGAACTGTGCTCCTAGGTTTTATTTTACGGCTGCTTTTAATTATTTACGAATACTGATAATGGCCGATTGTCGATACTGTCCTCATTTTCTATTACAATAAGTACTTCAAAAAAATTGGCTGGCACGGACCCAGTGAAATACCGAGCTCATGACAGCCAATTCGCTTCATAGCCTTAAACTCTAGCTTTAAGGGCTCGCTAGCTACCCAATCACTTTTTTTACGTTAGTTTAGTTAACCATTAGTCCCCATCCCTCTGTGTATCCATCATAGGGCTTACATAATTCGTCCAATCGTTTTTGTATCGCAATTATCTCTTCGTACTTTAAAAGCATGGTGATAAAACAATAACAAGTCCATTCTTCCATTTCCTCATCTTGTTCTAATTCACAAGTAAATCCATCACTTCTTAATGTTTCTAAAACAACTTCACCACTCTTTTGATCCGGAACTGCTATCACAAAATCAAGGTTTTGTGGTTCTTTAAAATCGACACCTTGTTTATATAACATTTTCAATACTTGTCCATCTTCATCGTTAGGAAATACTGTCATGTTTTCGTCTCCTTCAGTTCTTGAGTAGTGAATTATTTCTCATTAATTTTTACCGCTTTTTACAATTAAACTACTTCATCAGGAAGGTAATCAAGAAAAAACGTCGATCATTTTAATTAATAGTCAAATTCATAAATTTTCATGATACACCTTGACTTAAGGAATGATCATTTTCTAACCAATCAATAATTAAATCGACAATGATTTCTTGTTGTTCACTAACGGTGATCTGAGCCTCATTGTCGCCAGACTGACTACCATACACGCCAAAATAAGCGTGGTTTCCGCCTGGAATTTCAATGAAATCTGTTGTTTCCGGTAAGTTCGAGCTGTTTTCCTTAATTTTTTCAGGAGTACTTAATCCGTCTTCTGAACCGCTTATGGATAAAACGGGTAAGTTGGATTCACTTAAATAGTCATTGCTTGCTGCGTATGCCCCAAGCAATATGAGTCCGTTGACACGATCTAAATGTTGATCGGCATACATAGCGGCTGCTGCGCCTCCCATGGAATGGCCCGAAACATACCATTCGATGCTGTCGTCACTTTCGATCATTTCATCAGCTTTTGACACATCTAGAATTGATAAATTTAACCTGACTGAAGGTATGGCGACTGTGATATTTTGCTTTGATAATTCTTGTGCCAAATAGCCGTATGCTTCAGGTTCGACTTTTGCACCAGGATAGAGAATCAAACCTTTTTCTGCATTTTCTGCTCTATAGATATACCATCCGTCCTCGGGTTCTATAACTCCCTCCATTTCGATTTGATCATCATCTACCGCTTCAAATGTATTTTGAGACCATATAAAAAAGATGGTGAAGCTCAGAATTACGAGTAAAGCCAATGTGAAAAGCGAGATGAATAGGGTTTTTTTGTTTAGAATTTTTTTCATCCTTATTACCGAATTATTCCTAATCCAATCAAGTAGAAAGATATAGACAATCCACTAATTAGGACTATAAATAATTTTCCTTTCTGGGTTTTTTGAAAGTATTAATTTAATTCGTATTAAATTAAAGCTTCGTCCAACTTAAGTATGGATATTAAAGGGATGCAATTACTAATATGCAACTGTTAATCTTTCACTTTTCCTTTGAAATATAGGTGCAAGCGCAAAAAAAGCAGCCGAAGTTACTCTTGCCTAGAAGGTTTGCTAAACAATTTGCTCTTGAAGCCAAGAAATTTTGAGAGCAATTCGAAAGGTGCTTTATTTCTCTTTTTGCTCCGAATCTTTTCTATAGTTAGCTTTTAAGGTTGTATTAATATTAATTAAAGCCATTAATATGAGAGCGTAAAATATCTTGTGTAAATGAATAAATAGAAAAAGGAAGACCTTTTCTTGTAGAATTAAGTCACCACAACCAATTCACAGAAAAGAGGCCTTCCCTATGACTCAGTTTACAACAGATATTATGCAAGCTCTAGTAAAAAAAGAAGACATCTCCGAAGTTTTTCGCAAACATTTGGAGACGGCGGTGAATACACTTCTTCAAACGGAACTAACAGCGTTCCTGGATTACGAAAAATACGACCGCATCGGGTTTAATTCCGGCAACTCACGCAATGGTGTCTACACGCGGACACTCCATACGGAGTATGGGGATTTAGAGCTTTCGATGCCACGGGACCGGAACGGCGAATTCAACCAACAGACGGTCGCTCCGTACAAGCGCTCAAACGATACGCTGGAAGCCTTCGTTATTCACATGTTTCAAAAAGGCGTGACCATGTCCGAGATTTCGGACCTGATCGAGAAAATGTACGGCCATCATTACACGCCACAAACCATTTCCAATATGACGAAAGTCATGAGCGAACAGGTCGAGGCGTTTAAATCTCGTCCGTTAGAACAGCGTTACGCGTGTGTCTATCTGGATGCAACTTACATTGCCCTCAAGCGCGACACGGTCTCGAAGGAAGCCGTCTATATTACGATTGGCATCCGAGAGGACGGCTCAAAAGAAGTCTTGGCCTATACAGTGGCACCTACGGAATCCGCATTTGTTTGGGAAGAAGTCCTGTTGGACTTGAAAGAGCGCGGTGTCGAAGAGGTGCTTTTGTTTATCTCCGACGGCTTAAAAGGCATCACTGATCGCATCTTCGCGGTCTTTCCCGATGCTCAATATCAGGCGTGCTGCGTCCACTTGTCGCGTGGGATCCGCCACAAAGTTCGCGTTACCGATCGCAAGGAGATTCTGGATGATTTCAAATCGGTCTACCGGGCAGAGAACCAAGAACTGGGTGAAAAAGCGTTGAAAGCCTTTGTCGACAAATGGAAAACGGCCTATCCCAAAGTGGCGAAATCGTTGGAAGCGAATCCCTATATTTTCACTTTCTACAGCTTCCCAAAATCCATTTGGCGAAGCATCTATTCAACGAACCTGATCGAATCGTTCAACAAGAACGTAAAGAAATACAGCAAGCGCAAGGAGCAATTTCCGAACGAAGATTCCTTGGATCGCTTCCTGGTTTCCCAGTTCGAAATCTATAACCAGAACTTCTCCACCCGTTGCCATATCGGATTCGATCAAGCTCGTGCAGAGCTGACTGAGATGTTCAAGCAAACCTAATCGATATACATACAAGAAAAGGATTTACTTATTTACACATAATTATTGACGGTCTCATTAATATAAAACCAAGCATTATGAAAGTTACAATTTCACCTGTGAAAAAAGATACAATTCCTAATATCATGGCGTATACCCCGTACCACCTATTGTTCATATGTAAGATCTCTCCTTCGCTTATTATAGTTTTAGTAAACACAATATTTACTTAAGGATACCAGAATAGCCAATTATCGTATCAGCTCAAAGATAAAACGAAAGGACAGACAAAAAAAGAGTGGCTGTGGCCACTCTTTTCTAAAGCGTTTACCCAACAATCGAGTTGGTTTGCTGAAATATTTTTTAAGTACTAGTGAAAAGGCTTTATACCTACAATACAAATATAGAAACGCCAAAAATAAATATCGTAGTGATCAACAGTAACTTAAAGTGTTCGGTTTTCTTATTAATTAACATTTCAACTAGTTGTACAACATTTGATAATCCTATGGAAAGGAGCATACTGAAAAGTAAAATATTCATGTTGTCTGGTGAAGGCCTCTCAGTCGTTAGCGCTGCCACAGAAACGAATATAACTCGAACGGCAAAGTAAGTTGCAACTACATTTGTAAAAAACTTTAAGAAAAAAAACACCTTACTTTTTCTATATTCTGTTTGAATTTTATCTAATATCTTCACTTTCGCCACTTCACTCCTTCATTAATAATCTGATCGGTTTGTTTAAACTAACATGCCAGTAAATATTACATCAGAACACCGTTTACTGCTTTATTTAATTTTTCAATAAGGGCATTAAATCCTTATGAATCAATTAGTTATTGGGATTTTATCTTTGTTAAGTGGAACATATGATTGCTAGCAATGTCTACACAAGAATATTGTTCGGTTATAAAAATAGAGATCGGAGTCAATCAATAAAAATTAGAACTAGTGTAAGGCGCGCTGAAGAAAATAAAGAATAGTTAATATTAAGTTATAGAGTAAGAAAAAGTAGTAAACATCCTATCAGAGAAGAAGGTTTCAATTTTTTCTCTAGCTCTTTTTAGGTGTCTCATAATTCTTTTCAAAATCAATTTATTGTTAGCGTTGGCTAATAATGATTTTGAAAGGAATCGGATAAATTTTTAATTTGAATACATGAAAAATATTCCATTTTATATGATATATTTATGGTGTTATTCAGCACTTAAAGTAGGCAAAGGGGCGTTTATATTGCAATTAACTATTAGCACGACAGGAGACAATGTCAAAGCGGTCTCATACTTACTAGCAAAAAATCCAAATAATTTATATGAAAGAAACCAAAAAGGGCACATGGTACGCATGTTTTACAGCAGGTTTACCGATAAAGAGCTCGAGATGACTATTTTTGTTACGCCAGATCCGATTGAAATGAGCCAGAATGGATCGAATTCCTACGACATTACCCATTATATTAACGATCGAGAATTTGCCGTCAGCAGTATTTTTCTATCAATGATTCGTTCGGCTCTCGGAACAGCGTTGAACGGCCAGCCAAAAGAAGAGTATACGGAATGGGTCACCTATTCATTTCCATTCACTTTTGAACTTGGACCGGTCAATTCATCTTTGTCAGACCAGCAATTGATAGCTTTGTTTGAACCGATGGACTATCAAGTGCAGATAACCCGACCCGACATTCAATATTCTTTTCAATTAAAAGAAAAAAGTACAGTGCGGATGATCTCGTTAACTGGGGAGCAAACATTACAGAATGCACTGCGTCATCTATTTGTGTTGATTCCAGTGATTGACGACTACAAGCATTACTACATTGATGAAAAAGAGATTGAGAAAATCAGCAGATACGGAGAAGGCTGGCTCGAGCAACACCCGATGCGGGAAACCATCTACCGGCGTGCACTTCGTTTCAAAGAAGTCTATAGCCTGGTCGAGAATGGCAACGGAGAAGCAGCTGTGGAAAAAACGCAAGCAACTGAACGCATAAGAGGCACTTCTTTGAATGAACTGCGCTATGCAAAAATCTCTGAAACAGCGGCAGCCTTAAAACCGAAAAGCATCGTCGATTTTGGCTCGGGAGAAGGAAAGTTGGCTGTCAAACTGGGTTTTATTGACGGAGTGGAAGAAGTATTGGCCGTGGAGCCGTCTCAAGTGGAGACGATGAAGGCGGTTCGGCGCTTTGACAAAGTGGAAGATAAAGAGAATTTCGTGGAACCGGAAACCTTATGGGGGTCGCTGTATTATTTTGATGAACGCTTGAAAGAGAAAGATCTGATGATTTTGTGTGAGGTCATCGAGCATATCGACGAGCCACGGTTGCCGAAAGTGTTCGATTTAATCTTGCATCACTATGCGCCGAAATCACTCATCGTGACGACCCCAAACCGCGAGTACAATGAAGTTTACGATATGGCCGATCATTTTCGACATGCCGACCACCGATTCGAATGGACACGGCAGGAATTCCAGAATTGGTGCAAGAAAATTAACTACGCGGGATTGTATGATATCGAATTTGCAGGAATTGGTGAAGAGCATCCGGAACAGGGATGTCCGACGCAAATGTGTGTGTTCAAAAGGAAGGTGACTATTTGATGAGAATTGGCTTGCCGTACGGAGGAATCGTTTTATTAATTGGTCCCTCCAATAGTGGGAAATCCACTTTATTGAAAAGGCTCGTGGAAGAAGAGAAGATTTTACCGTCTGAAGTGGTAAGTTCCGATGAATTCAGGGTTTTGGTGAGTGACAAAGAATTTATAGATTGGCGCAACCGGCCGCAAGATGAAGCAGCCGGGTTATTGATTGAATACCAGGAGATTTCAGCAGAAGCTTTTGCCATGATGGACACGGTCATTGAAGCCAGATGCCGGTTGAACAAATTGGTGATGGTTGATGCCACACATCTCCGTTCAGAAGACCGTAAAAGATACATAGCGCTTGCTAAAAAGAACCATGTAGCGATTCAGGCGATTGTTTTTGATGTGCCAGAGCGAATTTTGACTGACAGGGATGAAGACCGTGATAACCCACGGGGAAAACGCCGCATCAAGCAACAATATCAGATTTTCCGCAATGAAAAACGCTTTATTAAAAAAGAGGGCTTTGCTTCTGTTTATACAATAAAAGATATATTGGATGTGGAAGTATTCAGGCATCCCAATCCAGTTGAAGTGGAGATAGAAAATGGCATCGACATTATCGGCGATGTCCATGGATGCTACGATGAGCTGATTGAACTGCTGGAAAAAATCGGTTATGCGGAAAACGAAGAAGGCTTCTATGAGCATCCGGAAGGTCGCAAATTCGTTTCGATCGGTGACGTCATGAGCAGAGGACCGGCTTCGCTTGAGACGATGTGCTTCTTCCTCAAGCATGTCAAGAGCGGCCGGGCACTGATGGTCGACAGCAACCACGGCTGGAAAATCGCCAGGTGGCTGGACGGGCGGCAAGTGGTCTTGAGCCATGGGGATGAACGAGTGGAAGAAGAGTTGTCGGTTTACGAAGAACGCGAAGGAATAGAAAAGGCTCAAAAGCTGAAGCTGCAATTAAAAGAGTTTCTGCTAGAGGCGCCTTCTCATTATGTGTTCACGAAAAATGGCGTCCGGACACTGGTCTGTGCGCATGCAGGAATCAAGGATTCGTTTATCGGCAAGCAATCCGAGGCCATCAGTGATTTTTGCCGATACGGGGATACGGGCGGGTTTGACGACAACGGCAAACCCCTCCGGAAAGACTGGACGGTGGGGCACGAAAATCGTTTGTTAATCGTATGGGGCCATGACCCGAAACCGAAGACCTTATTGATCAACAATACGATCAATATTGATCAAGGAGTTGTTTTCGGCGGCGAATTGACAGCTTACCGCTATCCGGAAAGGACTTTTGTGTCTGTTAAGGCAAAGAAAGATTATTCCGGAGCCATTGATAATCCACTAGCTGAGTGGGAAAAAAACCGGTTAAATGCACCGAATATCGCGAAGTTTATAAACGGTTATTCTGTATTGACTGAGCAGTTGAGTGAAGTGAAGATACCACAGGAATTGGTGAAATCGGCAATCGATGCGGTGTCGCATTACACAGTTCCCATCGAGCAATTGGTGTATATTCCGCCGACAATGAGCCCAACACCGAAACCATCCGCTTTGCCGCAATATTTGGAGCATCCTAAAGAAGCAATAGAGTATTTCAGAAGTAACGGAATTCACGCAATGATTGCGGAGAAAAAGCATATGGGCAGCAGAGGGATCTTGTTTTTATTTAAAGACAAAGAGACTTCATCAAAACATACCGGCATCGAATCGCTGGGCTGCATCTATACCCGGACCGGCAAACGCTTTTTCGACAACGAAACTGAAGCGCAAATGCTTCTGCAATTGAATGAAGAACTGACTCGAATAAATTATTTCGGGGAACACGGAACGGATTATGTGCTGCTGGATGCGGAAATCATGCCGTGGAACTTAAAAGCCAAGGAATTAATCAGCAGCCAATACGCGCATGTGGCGGAAAATGCCATACTCGACCGGTCGCTGCTGACAGAAAAATTGTCGGCTGCACTACCATCGAATAGCGAATTGCAAATATGGCTGGATGAATATGAAGAAAAGCTTGAAAATGCGCTGGACTTTCAAAAAGTCTTTCAGAAGTATTGCTGGGACATCGACTCAGACAAGCCTATCCAGATTGCACCTTTCCATGTATTGGCCCACAGCAACGGAACCTTTTTCGACAAACCGCATACATGGCACATGGAAATGAACCGGCAACTTGCCAGCCAATCCGAACTGTTTGTGGAAACGGAATTTAAAGTCATCACTGACCAAGCCAGTGAGGATGAAGTGATTCGTTGGTGGCAGGAGATAACGGAAGACGGGCATGAAGGTATTGTAATCAAACCTGAATTTTATATTGCCCGAAGCAAAGGCAAGTTGTTGCAGCCGGCCATTAAGGTAAGGGGCCGGAAATACTTGCGTATCATTTACGGCATGGACTATTTGGAGCAGAAAAACCTGGAAAGATTAAAAAATAGGAATACTGGTAAAAAGCAGAAGATGGCCTTGAAAGAATTCGCACTTGGACTCGAGGGCCTTACGCGATATGTAAATGGAGAAACGATTGAGCGGGTTCACGAATGCACTTTAGCCGCATTGGCCATGGAGTCTGACCCGGTCGACCCACGATTATAAACAGTAGAGTATGAACCGAAAGGCACTTCTTGCCTTTCGGTTTTTTGGATATAGAAAAGCAATAAGTAGAAAGGCATTCGAATGTGATAAATAAGAAGTTTTTAAGTTAGTAGAAGTTGCAAAACACTCTCGATAACTTATGTTAAAAAGCTATGGCATTGCTGGTATAAAAAAAGTTGCTTAAAAAGAAGTATCGGAAGGTATGCAGACAATATCGTTATATTCGGATTGAGTTTCTTCTGTTTTATATCTGAAAGTCGGTCGTAAAGTTGTATGTAAATTTGCAAACCTTCGTAAAGTAATTTGATATGTTTGCGAACGTTTTAAAATTAAGCCAGGCTATAAAAAACGCTAAAAGCGTTACTATAAAAGTTACTGCTTACGCGGTAAAACAATGAGTAGATTATTTGTCTCTTCCATAATTTAATTTCTGAGATTGAAGCATAATCACTTATACTGTTATACATAGTTTTTCATTTAATTAATTTTCTTTTGTTTAATGATTCCTATCACAATCGGAGTAAGTCCGATTAAAACCACTAATGGCAAAAACCAAGCGCCAAATCCATTGCTCCAGGCTTTAGCAACAAAAATGGATTCCACCAGAATCGAAGCGAGGATTATCAGTGAGATGTTTTTAAATTGATTCATCAGCTTTCTACTGTGTAGATAGAATTCTTTTGCATTAGTTTTGTTTAGTCGCTCGGGATAATTGTGAGATTGGGGAAATTTTTCGAGAAGCTGCAGGAAGATGATAATAAATGCACCGACTGCTGGCAAGACAAAAAGCTCACCTTTTGTTCCCCATCGGTCTACTTCTCCAAAAGCGTTATAGTGAACAGGAACTTCCTCTGGAAGTAGATTGTAAATGACCATGAGAAAGATTAAAGAACCAAAGTAAAATGTAAAGCCAATGACATCCCATATCCATTCGCTTTTTGTTCTGGGAATTTTAATTTTGGGGCGCTCCCACATGTTTAACATCCCTTTACACTCCTTTGTTTTGAACAATAAAACTTGGAATTTCTAAATGTGTTTTCATTACATATTTTTAATCAATGAAAAAGAGAATTTTTTTCTTTCTTTATTACTTACGATTTGAGATTAAATCAGTTTCGCTTAATTCACTGCTATCGTTCTAATCTATTAATGCGATTCTAAATTTTATATATCTGCATTATCGGAAGAGCGGCTCAAACAAGAGTCTCTTTTTCTTTGTGAAAGTTTACTTTTACGTACGCTTATTTATGATATTGTTAGCTCACGACTCAAAGACCCCAGTGTAATAAAAGCTTTTAAAAAGCTTCATAACACTGGGGTCTTTACACATAGAAGTTCTTGCAGTTGTTCATTTATAACTCCGCCTCTACTCAGCCAAGAACATTTCTTCAAGAGAAGGTTCGTTGACTTCCACACGAAAGATGTTCACGTGGCAGTTCGTGAAAGCGCGGATGATTTCGGCGATTTTTTGTTCGCTGCCGACGGTGATCGTGGTGAAGGCTGCGTCTCTTTGCAATTCGGTGCCGATCGTTTCGAGCCATGAGTATAGCTTTTGCGCTTCACCAGTGGGGGGACATGTTTTAATTCCTTCATTCCTATCGCTGGCCAGTTTCTTTTTTTACTTTTAATGAATCTTACAGCGATTACCGGTATTCATATGGATTAGCCCGCCTATTACGATGGCGATCATTAAGATAATACCTGCGATTAACAACCAATCTTGCTGAAAAAATTCCCCAACAAAGAGTAAAGCCATTGAAAACGTAATACCTAACATCAGTTTGCCAGTTGCTTTACATAAAGCCGCTTCGTCATATTTTGCTTTCTCTTCGGCTGATAGCGTGTTATAACCCGCAATTAAAATCGCGCCTTTCCCTTGTAAGAGGACCAGGCCCATAGTCAAAAATAATAGCATTCCACTAAGCGGAACAAGCATTTCCATCGTCGTGATAATGAACACCTCCCAATAAAAGAGTATCTGTATTAACTATACCGTTCTATTTCTTGGAAGGTTTCAGTTTTTCAATGAAGAAAGGTTCAATAAAACTAGGAAAAAGAGGACTTCTTTATCGACCTTTATTTGAAGCTGATGCATTGTTAAACTTCACTTTCTTCTGAACGCACTCGTTTACTAGGATTTTTTATTCTCCACAGGAAAAACGCAGTCAGCAATATATAAAATACTGTAGCGAAAATAATGAAGGTTCTGTCTTGAGGATAAGTAAAGGTATCATTCATAAATACGAGAAGGTAAACGATCCAGATACCGATAATTTTGAGAATTTGGTTTGTACGATTGGATTTAAACATGTCATCATCCTTTCGATTAGAGTCATTTAACTACTTTAATTGCTAATACAAAGCGAAGTTTTCACCCGTTTCAACTTTTGAGATATTATATTAACTTATTAAAAAGTCAGTTTTCCAAAGTGAAAACAGTATAGATACTTCCCAATAACTTCTGGTTGTCTTCGCTATACCATTCGGCTCCGATTACATATATTTTCGGCATATCTCCAACGACTTCAATTACACCTTCTTCAATGTTTTGAGTTGATATACTTGTACTGCCAGATTCTCCATCACGTTCATATGTAGTATAAGAAAAACGCGTAGGGTCGATTTCAGTCCCTAGCTCGACAGTTAAAGTTTGCTGGTCATCCACTTGAAAAATGGGAGCTTCTTTTGCAAGATTGTCCAGATCACTGAACTGATTATTAAGGAGGGCTTCGCTACTTTTACATTCTTCCCAACAAAGTGTTTGGGTGGACGTCTCTAATTGGTCAGCTGTGCTTATGGAAAATTGAGGGCGCTCGCTTGGAAGAGCCGCTTGTTCCGTCACAGGGGCCTCGACAGGTTGGCAAGCCACTAAGAAAAGGCTAGTGAACATTGTTATGGAAAGGGCTAAAGATTTCATTCAACTGAGTTCCTTTCTTCTGTTAAATAGCTAATCATGATTTTTATCAAAATACTTCACTGAAATAAAATGCAAAACAAAAGCAGAGGCTGAGGCAATCATTATGAAAGGGGTATAAGGGGTGGAATCTTCAATAAAAAATAAAACATATAATAAAAACACTAAAATGCCAGCAGATATAATTCTGACGATGGTTTCCATAAAAAACCTCCTTGCCTAAAATTAAAGTGACCCAATAAAAGTTGTTTCCAAATATTGTACATATACCCTACAATAGGAATGTGCAGCGAGTAAAGAAAAAACTGCAAATACTTATTGAAAACTTTCAATGCGTTTAGATATTGGAAAACAAATGTCTTAGAAGAGGTGGAATCTATTGAAGAAAAGTCTAGCCCTCATTGTGGTGTGTTCAGCGTTATTCTCCTCAGCGTGTTCAGCGGAGCTCGTGGAAACCGGTGATTTGACCGATACAGCAGTAAAAAGTAAAGCGGTACAAGAAGTAGAGAACGAACAATTACCTTCGATTGAACCGGCCGTAGTGGAGGTAGAAAACCAAAAGTTCGACTTGTTTTCGTATTATTCATCATTTGACCATTACATAAAATTAGCCAAGAAAAATCCGGATTCACTTGAGGAGTCTTATGCTCAAACCGTTACAGAGCCGTTCCAAATGAACGCTTTTGGGGAAGTGAAGGGCAAAAAGTATGCAGATTACTGGTTTTTTACGCCACCTAAAGACATCATCCCGTTGCAGAGCGAACTTCAGGCCTTATCGGATTGGGAAGAGCCTCTAAATACAGCAATCGAGGAGGCCTTAAAGAAATCGGCGGAAATGTTGCCCGGCAGTGACAAGACCGTACATGTTTTTCCGGCTAATCCGGCATATACACATGGGAAGACCCAAGAACTAAATCCTCCAGGAGTCGCATTGGAGCAGGACGTCATTGCCCTATTTGTCACTTCAATTATTCTTGAAGAAGACTTGCAACACACCATTGCCCATGAATACTTTCACATGATCGATATGGAAAGAGGAACAGCGAAGAATTCAATTTCCTCAACCTTGCTGGAGGTTGCAGTGATGGAAGGAAAAGCTGAAGCGTTTGCGAAAATAATCTACCCTGAATTCAAACTGGATTGGATGGCCAATGCAGATGGAAAAATTACAGAACAAACTAAAACGCTGTTCTTAAAAGAAAAAGATTCTGCTGAAGTCGAAGTTTGGAATGATTTTTATTACGGAAATGCCACTACCAAAGTGCCGTCTTTTTCTACTCATATCATTGGGTATGACATTATGCAGAAATTTTTAAAGCAGCACCCTGATGTGCCGGTTGAGGAATGGCTTAAATTGACTGCTGAGGAGATTTTGGCAGGGAGTGGGTATGCGAAACCAGCATCGAACTAATCTAAATTCAAAATGAAAATAAATTCGGAAGAGAAGAAGCTCTAAATTGAGCTTCTTTTTTTCGAGAAAATAAATCATCACTGAAGATTGCTTTCTGAATTTTCCTTTCGGCTATTGCGTATTTTTGAAATGAAACTTATAGTAAAATTGGTATAGGTAATTTTTTGAAATATATAACAATTATAAAGGCTTAATTCCACGTAGGATAAAAGGTTTCAAGCAGCGATAAAAGAGCTAGCCGTTCAATGGTCAAGATACAAATGCAGTCCAAGAAGTTATGTAAAGATTTTTTGATATAAGAACGAAGTGAAGCTTAGGCTATTACTATTTGGGGAGAGTGGCGTGTTATGAAAGCGGTTCGTACTGTTTTGGAATATTTAGAGGAAAATGGCGTTAAGTATATCTTTGGAATACCAGCGGGCTCAGTCAATGCGTTTTATGACCAATTGTTAGATTTTCCTAACATCACGCCAATTGTCACAAAACACGAAGGGGCTGCCTCCTACATGGCGGCTTCCTACGCAAAATATTCCCAGCAACTGGGCGTATGCATCGGCAGCAGCGGACCTGGAGGCACCAACTTATTAACAGGCGCTGCCAATGCGATGCGCGAGCATTTGCCAATCCTGTTTCTCACTGGGGCCGTGCCAGTCAGTACGATGGGGCTCAATGCTTCCCAGGAACTTGATGCGCAGTCGCTTTTTCAGTCTGTCACGAAGTATAGTGTGACGGTTTTGGAATCGGAGAATTTATTAGGGGAAATTGCCAAAGCGACACAAATTGCCCTTTCCGGTGTCCCCGGTCCTGTCCATGTGGCGATGCCGATCGATGTGCAAATGGGACAGGTAAACCAATTGCCGATTCCGAAGCTGGAAATCGAAGGACACTCACCTACTGATCCAGAGCTAGTAAAGCAAGTAGCTGATCAATTGATGCAGAAGAAAAAGGGCTTCATCTTTGCGGGGCAAGGCGTGCGCAATTCGGTAGCCCAAGTAATAGAACTGGCTGAATTGCTCGATTGGCCAATCGTTGCGACACCTGTAGCGAAGGGGCTGTTCCGCGAAGACCATCCGCTTTTTTCAGGGGTCTTCGGTTTTGCTGGGAATGAGCATACGTCGTTGTTGGTGAACGAAGGAGATGCAGAGACGCTGCTTGTCTTGGGATCCAGTTTAGGGGAGACAGCGACCAGCAATTACAACCCGAATCTAGCAAAAAATCGCTTTGTGATTCAGGTCGATATAGATCCTACCGTTTTCAACCGAAAGTATCCCGTGGATATACCAGTCCATGGCGATATGTCAGACAGTTTAACCAAATTAATTGAAGAACTGAGCACGAGAGGCCTGACAAAACCGGGAAATGGGAAGAACGTTAAGCCGGATCCGGAAATCGATGCAGACGAGGAATTCAATACAAAAAACGTTTTGCTGAAGTTGCAAGAATTATTGCCGCCTTCCACACGCTATACGATTGATATCGGTGAATTCATGGCCTATGTAATTCACCACATGGAAGTGTTGGAGGAAGATACCTTTGACATCAACGTCCATTTTGGGGCGATGGGAAGCGGGTTAAGCGCGGCGATTGGCTCGAAACTGGCTGAACCTGATCGGCCGGTCGTTGCGCTTACGGGAGATGGTTGTTTCTTTATGCATGGCATGGAAATCTTAACGGCTAAAGAATACAATTTGCCTATTTTATTCGTGGTGATGAATAATGCGCGCCTAGGCATGGTCTACCAAGGACATACCTTGCAGTACAAACGCTCGCATCCTTCTTTCGAACAAGAGCCGGTCAATATTGCGGCAATGGCTGAAGCATTGAATATCCCGAATTTCCGCGTAGATGCTTTAGAAGACCTGTCTCAAAATGTAATGAACGCATTAACAGGCTTGAACGGCCCTGCCATTTTAGAAGTGGCTTTAGTCGATAACAACATTCCGCCGATGGGGGACAGAGTGAAGTTTCTTTCATCCTTTGGAAAATAGTTTCTTGGGTGCAGCTCGTTTTTCCCCATCATTGCAAATCAATAACAGCTATTTAGAGAAGGTACTGATTCTGAGTACCTTCTTTTTTATTGCTTACAGATGCCGCTGAATAGTTCAAAAAACAAAAGTGGCGAACTTTTCCCTATGGTTCCAGAAAAATGTAAGGTACAATTCAATTAACAAATTTTTCTATATTTTAACTGGATTGAATAATCGTTTTTTTAAATTTATGCAAAAAGTGAGGAGAATCACAGTGATCTTACATACAGAAGAAGTGGGAGCAGGAGAGCCTATTGTGTTCTTGCACACAGGTCTGCAGACAGGTTTGACTGACTTTGTATACCAAAGAGAATTCTTCAAAGAATATTTTCGGGTGATTCTGCCAGATTTGCGGGGGCATGGCAAATCCATCAATAATGATTTGGCCAATTTTTTTGAGGACGCTGCAAGGGATCTGTTTGATACATTAGAGAAAAAAGAAATGGACTCTGTACATATTGTTGGTGCTTCATTGGGAGCGTTGGTGGGTTTATTTTTTGCCAAGAGATTTCCCGGAAAAGTCAAAAGCTTAACACTATCCGGTATAACTCCAGGAAAGCCAGAGAATTGGAGCCAGATGCACAAGGAAGATGTAGAAGTTCAAACTCAACTCCTTCAAAATGACGAAGCCGTTAGTTACTTCGATCAATTGCACGCAGCCGCCTGGAAGCAGTTTCTTTATATGGCACGGAACGACGAGTGGTATCCATTCGAAGAAACAAAAGATTTAGCTGGAATCCATTCACCTATCTTGCTTATTGCAGGCGAAGGGAATCCGAATGAGACAACAGGGGCGCTGTCCTACCGTTCCATGCATCATAATGTTCATGTTGCTATTATTCCTTTTGCCTCTCACTTGGTTCATATTGAACAACCTAAACTATATAGCGAAGTATTGAACTTGTTTCTTAAGGACATTTCGTAAAGTCAGACGGAATGGATGACTTGCACGGGAGGGGAGATAGGAGTTATGACAAAAATCGTGAGCAAGGATAATCAAGAAAACGTCTATTTATTTATCTTGCTTTTTGTTCTATCAGTTATTACGCTTCGAAAAATCAAAACAATCGAGCACAAAAGAAAAGAAGTGACATCAGCTCTGATGGAGCCCTATGATCCCAATATTTTATGAGAATGAAAATCGTTTGGCGTTGAATAATCTGTCTAGGGGAATCACACCGGATTAAAAATTACCCGTACGAGAACTTGAATATTAGTGCTGAGGGTGAAGATATAATGAATAGGTGGAAAGCGGAAGAAGTGGTTTTTGAGACGATGCATGAAGCAGATGTATGGGCTAATTCCATAGCTAATGAAATGTACGGTAGACTTTATGACGGCTACAGTACTCCCGACTATAAAATAGCTTGTGCGTTGGCTTTTAGATTAGCGGCTATTGAGAACTGCAGGGTTTATACCGAGGACGAAGGAGATAGCTATAAGGTATATGCGATATTTGATTCTCCAGATTCATAAATCTACTAAATAGATCTCTCAATAGGGATGGAAGACTAAAAAATCGAGAGGGTAAGGGAGGGGTTCTTTGAAAAGCTTCAAAACGATAATTCTTGGCATTTGTGTCGTGTTCATCTTGGCTGCTTGCGATCAGGCCGTTTGGTACGATACGCGGGAAGAGGCAATTGAAAAGGGTCTGCGAGAGGAAGGCATCAGTGCATCGTCCCCTATGTCCGTTGAAGAATACGATGACGAAACAATCGTGTCGTATGTACAGGACAATTCTCTAGGTGTAGCAAGTATCACAGAAAGTGAAAAGGGTTATAGTTGGTACCGAAGCGCTCCCTACCACGGATTTGAAGTCACGGGCGACTTGCCATATACGACAGGGAGTTTCACGTTTGAAACAGAAGCTGGAGTAGAAGTTTCTGTGATATACGGAGAAATTTTTGATCCCACAATGCAAGTTAATGAGGTAGCAAGCCGTGAAGGATTGGATGAAGTGACACTGCTTGGTGAGTCCAATCTCTTTTACACTTTTCTCGAATAAGCTTTGCAGACAAATATTTTAGGGGGAAGTTGATGATACCTGTTTTGAAAGTAGTAAGTATTATTCTCTTGTTTTCACCCGCCGTTTTGATCTACACAGAAACGACGAGTATACTAGTTGCCGTAATTCCATTCGTTATAGGCGCCTTGCTTTACACTTATGTTCAAAGCAAAAAACGTACCCAGCATCGTCCAAGTTAATTAGCAGGAATCATTAAACCAACTTATCTTAAGTTGGTTTTTTATTTGTGAAGAGAATTTTCTAAGTAACTAGCAGGATTTAGAGCGATGGCGTGGCAAAGATCCAATCGCGGGAGAGCTTTTATGTTTTATTAACTTTATGTAACTTTTGCTAAATAACGTTGACGCTAAAGACTACCTTCTGTAAGGTTGGATAAGGAAGAAGAAAAAACTGTAAATTATAATAATTGAGTCTCAATAATTTACAGAAGAAGACCAAAAAAGTCAGTAGTTCAGAAGGCAAGGTTTTTAAAAAAAGGGAGGACAACAATACAATGCACAATAGCTTATGGAACAAATCAGCTAAGGCGCTGCTATCAGTCGGGTTGGTGGCGAGTCTTTGGGTACCGGCTTCGCAAACAACGGCACAAGCCGCTGCCCCGGCAAGCGATCTATTTATTTCGGAATACATTGAAGGCAGCAGCTTGAATAAGGCGATCGAAATTTATAATGGGACAGGTGCTTCAATCGACTTGAGTCCTTATTCAGTGGCCTTGTATGCAAACGGCAGCACATCCATACAAAGTGAAATGGCGCTGTCCGGTAATGTAGCAAGCGGGGATACAATCGTTCTTTATAATAGTGGGGCAGATGCTGCGATTCTGGAACAAGGAGATTTGCAAAATAATGGTGTCATCAACTTTAATGGCGACGACGCATTGGTATTGGAAAAAGATGGCCTCCCAATCGATTCAATCGGCCAAGTGGGCACGCGCATTGAAAACACAAAAGACGTTACGCTGGTCCGCAATCCAGAGATCCAATCTGGCGACAGCGTAGTAGATGACGCATTCGACCCTTCGGCTGAATGGACGGCATACCCTGCTGATACATTTGAGCATTTAGGGAGCCACACGATGAATGGAGCTGGTGAAACGCCAGTTCCTGAGCCTGAATTGCAGCCGATGGAGCCCAAAAAGAATTTGCGCTACGAAAACTTGAAAAAGAAAAAATTGACGGTTGGCCAACATAGTGTATCCTTGACCTTGGATGGCAAGACATCCATCACGGATGGGGTCTATATGAAAGGGAAATACGGAGAATTCCATGGTACAGGCTTTGAGGATGTGAAGGTAGTGCTAAGCCCTGCCCGCACAGAATCGGTCTTTGATTTTAACGGAATTGAGGTAAAGCACGTGTTAGTGGATGGCGAGAAGGTTTCTGAGATCAGGGGAGCTGAAAATATCCAAAAAATCGAGTTTATCGATGGAGCGGATTATGAAGCGATTCGCTTCTACAATTCGGGCGGCGAGCCGATCTCTTCTCCTCATTTGCCGAAAGAAAACAAGGCACCCATAGCAACGAAAGTATTTGCGGGGGAACAAGTATGGGCAGGAGACCGCTTACAATATGACTTGACTGAATACTTCTCGGATCCTGAAGGACAGAGCTTGTCATTTTCATCTACGAAAGGAACTATTACCGGCTCGGACTTGACGCTCGACTTGCCGGAAGGCTCACACATAGTCGGTGTGACAGCAAGCGATGGCAATCAAAGCGTCACCCAGTCATTTTCAGTGACGGTGTCTGCAGAAGCGCCAGCACCAGACGAATACTATGACACAGCCGATGGTTTGCAAGGTGACGCATTGAAAGCAGAGCTTCATGAAATCATCGATGACCACACACAGCTCAGTTATTCACAAGTATGGGATGCATTGAAAATTACGGATGAAGACCCGAACAATTCAAACAATGTGCTGTTATTGTATACGGGCGAGTCGCGTTCGAAATCCTTGAATGGCGGCAATGTCGGTGACTGGAACCGCGAGCATACGTGGGCGAAGTCTCATGGCGGTTTCGGTACAGCAAGAGGCGCGGGGACGGATATCCACCATTTGCGTCCAACCGATGTGCAAGTGAATGGGCTGCGCGGCAATTTGGACTTTAACTACGGCGGCAGTACGGTAAGCGGCTGTGACGGCTGCTTGCGCACATCCACTTCGTGGGAGCCGCCGAATGAAGTCAAAGGCGACGTCGCCCGCATGCTATTCTATATGGCGGTCCGTTATGAATCAGGTGACGGCGTGGACTTGGAATTGAATGACCTGGTGAATAATGGTTCAATGCCTTACCACGGTAAGATTTCCGTGTTGCTCGAATGGCATGAGCAAGATCCTGTCAGCGCTTGGGAAGAGCAGCGCAACGAGAAAATTGAAGATATTCAAGGGAACCGCAACCCGTTTGTCGACCATCCAGAATGGGCGGAATCGATCTGGTAGGTAGTTGTTGACTGGGTATTTGATAAGCAAAACGTGAAAATGGCGTATGGATATGACTAACTATGCTAGCCAGGATATTTGTAGATAGTTCAATATTTACTTCCAAAGGGGAAAAGCGGTGCTAAGCCACGCTTTTCTCCTTTTGCCTATCTACGTGTCCAATAGATGGAATCATTTTAGTTATACTAAGTTGAGGGAGAAGGGGTGGTGAACATGTTTACTACACGGGGAGCTAAAATTTTAGATGGGACCCCCAATTACTTGGTGATGGAAGAGATAGGGGAAATCGAGTCTGCAAAACACTTTGAAGAAGTTTTAAATGAATTGAAGAAATACGTTATAGAAAAGGATATTCAATCAGTTTCGATCATACTTAACGAACAGCAAGCCGCAGATGCTTCGTATATAGAGTTGCTTGAAAAATTCAGTTTTCAAATACAAGATACTCAATTTTTCTATAGGCGACAACTGTCTGCTTTAGAAGATATGGAGATAAAAGCGCCGCTTTCGGTTAAATCATTGGAAGAAATCACGGATGCTGTATTCTTGAAAACATGGATGGACGCCAGCGCTGGTTCGCTCAATGCTTCCGCTCCTTTCACCTCGCTGTCTGCGCAAAAAGAGTTTGAAGGGATGCAATCGGAACTTGGCGCGGGTTATCAAAAAAGCTGCCTCGTCATTTTTTATGGAGACCAAGCGATAGGCGTGACTATGCCCCAAATCGAACAGGGAATTGTCGATGAAGGGAGATTGTTTTATTTCGGGCTCATACCCGCTTTTCGAGGCCTGGGATGGGGCGCATACCTTCATAAATTATCCCTGCAGCTCCTTAAACAAATGGGTGCCGAGTATTACATTGGCGCAACCGGCCAACACAATATCCCGATGCAGCGAATATTTGAAGCGAATGCTTGTGAACTGATCGAAAGAAAGTTTATTTATCGATTGAAGGATGGCGTTAAGTGAATAAGGTCATCGGTCATGAGCCTTAAGTGATGGGAGGTCAATATGCTAGTGAATACGGAACGATTAGTGATTAGGCCATTTCAAGGGGAGAACATACAGGACGTTTTTGCAATTTACAGTGACAAAGAGGTTTGTCAGTATTTATTGCATGAGGAATGGCATGTCGGGAATATGGAAGAAAAATTCAATAAAAAGCTAGTAAACCGTTCACTTACACCAAACACCATGATCAGTTTAGCGGTTGTTCTGGATGAACAGGTCATTGGCGATCTGTCGGCTTGGTATACGGATATGAAAGACACTGTAGAAATTGGATATAGTTTTTCTTCTGCGTCTGGCGGAAAGGGCTATGCGACAGAAGCGGTGGGAAGCTTGGTGGCCCACTTATTTAATGACTATCATGTGCACCGAATCCAAGCGACGCTTGATGCCAGAAATACTGCTTCCCAAAAGTTATGCGAACGCATAGGGATGAGAAAAGAAGCGCATTTTATACAAGATTATTGGAATAAAAATGAATGGACGGACAGCATCGTTTACGGAATGTTGGATCACGAATTGAACAAAATATAAGGCTGGCCATATGAAAGACTATCGAAACGATTTACACAAAAATCCTCGCAATTCCTTTTACAAGGACGCGGGGATTTTTGATCTTTGCAGAAAACCAGTTATTCTTTTGCGCTTTTATATTCCAGAAGTACGGGGATGATGTTCAATAAAATCGAGATGACCGTCAATACCCACAGCGCAGATGACATAATCGGCACCACGTCCGATAATGCAGACCAATCTTCTGCACGAACCCAATCAGCGACCATGCTGTAATCAGCCGCAAGGGTCAGAGCGGTAAACGACAGTCCCATCGCCATCGCTAATTTATAATTCTTGCCTATTGCATACAGATAAAGATTTACGCAGGTGGCTGCGATTGCGATCAGCCCGAATAAGAACCACATAGTTTTGCCTCCAATTTTACTGGGAATTAGTATTAATAGAGACAAGGTAAGGTTCCCATTAGTTTCCTAAAGACTCTTGGATATTTACGGGAAACTTCAAAAGATTCGCTTAGCAGATTATTAATTTACTGAAAATGCCGATTTTTGAAACTTTATGTAGCTGTAAACGTACTATAAGGCAAAGGAAATGAGTAATAGCCGAAATGAAAGGGGATGGTTTTATGCATTGGATGATGTGGATCTTCTGGGGGTTTTTTGGAGCGTTATTTATTGGCAGTTATGTGGTGGACAAGTTGACCAAAAGGAAATACAGCTTAGATAAAAAAGCAAATACTGCAAACCAGGATTCTGCTGCTGCGGATGCGAGCCGGCAAGCTGGGCGCAACAACCATGAAAGCGGCATGTTTTAACAGAATGGCTGGCCTTGTTTCTTTAGTCAAGCAGGTGTAATTTCCGGATGAACGGGTACAGTATAGAAAATGTACGACAAGGAGGAATTGCTGTATGGCTAGAAAAGGAACGGCAGGCCGCACACCTGAAAAGCAAGTCGGGGCTCATGAGTCTGCAATCGATAAAGCGATCAATAAAACAAAAGAAGCTTTGGACGGAGATAATGAAGCAACGAATTACAGCGAAGAAAAAGGCAGAGACGAGCAGGAAGATGCGAAAGAGTATTCGAAACACGTCTCAAAAGAAGATGAACGCGATTTACCGGAACAACAGAAATAAAAAAATGGAGCTTGAGGAGATTCCCTCAAGCTCCATTTTTGTTTAGGACGGGTTGGTCGACCATAATCCAGCGCTTTTAACAAAGACGCGCGGATGAAGTTTCAAGCTGGCGACGATCAAGTCGGCCAGGTCTTCCGGGTGCATAACTTTTTCAGCATCGCCGGTGATCAGGTTGGATTCGTGGGCAAGGTCCGTGACAACTGTGCTCGGCGTCATCGCCGTGACACGGATGTTGTGTTTGCGTACTTCAAGCGCGAGCGATTCGGTCAAGCCCATGACAGCGAATTTTGAAGAGCTATACGCGCTTGTGACCGGTGCGCCTTTTTGTCCGGCAGTGGATGAGATATTGATGATATCGCCTGAACTCTGCTCGATCATGCCTGGAAGTACGGCACGTGTTGCGTTATAGACGCCCATCAAATTGACGTCGACGATATTTTTCCATTCTTCCGGTGACAATTCCAAAAAGCCGCCGAATTTCCCGGTGCCTGCGTTGTTGATCAGGATATCGATATCGCCAAGTTCGTTTTTTAGTTTCTCGATCGCTTGTTCAATCGCAGCGAGATCCGTCACGTCGGCAGAAGCAGTTGCCACTTTGACATTCGCATCTTGCAGTTCGACGGATACTTTGTCGAGGTTTTCCTGTTTCAAGCCGATTAAGCCGACATTGACGCCTTCATTGGCAAGGGCGATCGCTGTCGCACGGCCAATGCCGCGTCCTCCGCCCGTGATGATGGCTGTTTTCCCTTTAATTGATTGCATCGTAACACTCCTTAAATTCAGGTACGCTAAAGCCGTCCCGTAATTAAATACTTTCCTATTATCTTTGATTTGGGAGGGAAATGCATGTGAGGCGTCTTGAGTAGATGATTTTCCAGTTACTGCGAAAAATCGTATTTGCTGTGTATTGATATCAGCGAGATATTGAAGTGTTTGGAGAAGCGTCCGCTCGTAACCTCTTCTGCTCAATAATGCTGCGCATTACTTTCGCAAAGATAATATCTCCCGCAGGTCGACCTTATCTTTCCAGTGGTAAAGCGAGACGACCGAGACCCCGCAGTGAATGAATGGGCGAAGCAACGCTGAGCACATTCATTTGCGACGCTTGAGCGTAGCGAAAGTAGAGCAAACCGAGGAGGCTTGGGTGCGAGCCCACGGAAAGCGAGCGGTAAGCTTCGGAAAATACGTTTAAGTATTGAGTAAAAATAAAAACAGCCCGGAAAATCCCGGGCTGTTCGTGTGTTCAATATTTATAGGATTGGCCGCCGTCGATTGGGATGACGGAAGCGTTGATGAATTTCGCTGCATCGGATAATAAGAAAGCGACGAGATTGCCGACTTCTTCCGGCTTGCCGAAACGCTTCATCGGATTGACGCTGACAAATTCCTTGCCGGCAGCTTCCCAGTCATCGCCAGCCATTTGCTTCAAGGAGCCTTCGACCATTGGGGTCATGATGGCGCCGGGTGCGATGGCGTTGATGCTGATGCCATATTCTCCGTATTCGATGCCGGAGTTGCGCGTCAAGCCGACAACGCCGTGCTTGCTTGCCGCATAGCCGGATTGGTTGCCGACGCCGCGGATGCCGCCGACCGATGCCGTGTTGACGATCGAGCCGTAGCCTTGTTCTTTCATCACTTTCAAGACATGCTTCATGCCGAAGAACACGCCGTTCAGGTTAACGCTGACGACTTTTTCGAATTCATCGGAGCCGTATTCTTCCGTCAAGTTCTGCTTGCCTTCGATGCCGGCGTTATTGAAGAAACCATCAATTTTGCCGAAAGTGTCGAGTGTAAATTGGACGTAATTTTTCACTTGTTCTTCATCGGTGACGTTGGCTTCAACGGTTTCGATGGAAGCGCCTTGGAAATCTGCCAGAATTTCATTTTTGCTCGCTTCTAGGGATTCTTTGTTCATGTCGACAAGGACGAGCTTGCCGCCTTGAGCTGCGATTGAATTTGCAGCGGCGCGGCCAAGGCCGGATCCCCCGCCAGTAATGATAATGACTTTGTTTTGGTAATTAATCATGGAAATATCTCTCCTTTTCATGGGTATGCTAAACTGAAAATACGCTACTCTTTTACTGTAAGCCTTTGCAAAACAGCTCTCAATCAGTAAAATTTCCAGATGTGTTGAGTAATTCGACACATCCTTGATAAATGTCGAGTTTAAGGGGGATGGGCGATGAAAAACAAGAAAGAGAAATTGTCTCCGCAGGCAGAACGGACCAAACATCACCTGGCGGAAGCGTATATTGAATTGATCAATGAAAAAGGATACAGCCATGTATCAGTGACAGATATTGTCCAACGAGCACAGTATAACCGGGCGACTTTCTATTTGTATTATCTCGACAAGCCCGATCTCACTGAAGAGTTACTCGAAGAAATGTTCCAGCAGATCAAACGGACCAGCACTGAACGCTACGAGAAGGGAGCGGATATTCTCACTTCGGCCATGAATGCGGACTCTTTCGAGCTGATCAGTTTCGTGTATGATAATCGCTCTTTTTTTAATTTGTATTTAGTGGAAGATACCATTCCCGGCCTTCACGGAGAATTGCCGCAAGCGATTTTTGAGATGCTCAATGAAGGATTTACATTCGAAGGGATCGCAAGCGGCGATATTAATTCCAAGCCATTCAAACTGTATATGGCGCACGGCACTGCAGGCCTCATTTTGGAATGGGCCAAGACAGGCTATGAGAAATCCCCGAAAGAAATGACCGATACCTTGATCAGTATTGTGCGGTCTTTTGCCTCAGCATTCCGCGTGAATTAAAAAATCCAGCCTTCCCAAATGTGGGGGCTGGATTTTACTTTGGCGTGAATGTAGATTAGACGCCTGAACTCTTCAGGAAGCTTAGGAGTTCATTATTGAAACGCTCTGGCTCATCGGCATTGATGCCGTGTCCGCTGTCTTTAAACGGCACGAGTACAGAGTTCGGGATTTCCTTGTCCAGGATTTCGCCAAGTTCATAAGGGCAGATCTGGTCTTTTTTGCCGTGGAAAATGGCTGTCGGAACTGTAATGGATGACAGCTCGCCACGCAAGTCTTCGTCGCGCAGGGCAACGGCTGAGTTCAACGTGGAATGCGCGCCGGCCTCAAGTGCCAGCGACTGGAACCAATCCAGGAATTGCGGTGAATGTTTTTGTTCGAAAAACAGGTCCGCAAATTCCGCAAGAAACGCCGGGCGGTCTTTTTCGATTTGCGCGATGATATCGTCCACTTCTTCAGGCTTCATGCCAACGTTGAAATCGTCACGCTGCGTGAAGATCGGAGCTGCAGCACCCATCAAAAGGAGTTTGGCGACTTTGTCCTGGCCGAATTTCGTCAAATAGCGAATCGCAATCGGGCCGCCCATCGAAAAGCCGCCGAGCACGAATTGATCAAGGCGAAGCTCATTGACTACTGCCTCGAGGTCTTTTGCCATTGTGTCGTAATCATATCCTGACCATGGCTTATCAGATTTTCCATAGCCGCGCATATCGACGCCGATATAACGGAAGCCGTTTTTCGCAAGCAAGCTCGTCTGGTATTCAAACGCTTTGTTGTTCAATGGCCAGCCGTGAAGAAATACCACCGGCTGTCCTGAACCGATATCTTCGACGTGAATTTTTACGTTTTCTTCAACTTGAATATAATGTCCCACTAAAGTTCCTCCTAAAATTTTGATTAACTACTCCCTTCTATTTCCTTTTTAAAAGTTTCTGTAAACTTAAATAAAGAAAAAATCCTTAATTAAAATATCTTTAGTTCAAAAGAGGCGTGGTTTTAACCATCTATCTGCCAGACTTCTTCATCAAGTGAAGCAGTCGGGCAGGGGAAGCGCACGGGGCATCGGCTTTGCCTGCGCGAAAGCACTCGCAAAACGCGGGGCTTCGATTGTCCTAACGGATATTCTGGATTGCGGAGAAGCGAAGCAAGAACTCGAAACAGAGTTTCCTGGCATTCGCGTGTTGGCGCTGCAAGTGGACGTCCGCGACAGGGCGCAAGTCGCACGGGCGATTCACGAAACGGTAGAGGAATTTGGCGGCATCGATATTGTCGTCAATAACGCTGGTACCGTTTCGCGCTTGAGCTTGAAAGATATGACGGACGATGATTGGGTCCGCGATATTGACACGAACTTGCGCGGCACGTTCTTGTTCACGCAAGCAGCCATCTATCCGCATATGGTCAACCAAGAGAGAGGGCGCATCATCAACATCAGCTCGATTTCCGGCATGATAGGCGGCGCCATTTCCTACGGGGAAGACGGCGAACGGCAAGGGCGTTCAGGGCCTGCCTATGCTGCGTCAAAAGGCTGCATCATCGCCTTCACGAAATGGGTCGCAAAAGAAGTCGGCGAGTTCGGCATCACGGTCAATAGCGTCGCGCCAGGGCCGGTTGAGACCGCCATCACCAAAGGCGTCAATTATCCGCTCGAGCTTCAATCGATCAAGCGTCCTGGGCAGCCTGAAGATATTGGCGAAGCGGTCGCCTATTGGGCATCACCGGCTGCAAGCTATGTCACGGGCGAAGTGTTGAAAGTATGCAGCGGGGCAGGAATCGGCGCATAAGAAAAAGGTTCCAAGGGAGTTGTCCCTTGGAACCTTTTTGTATCATTTCGTGCTGGTAAATCCGCCGTCGATGCGGATGACGTCGCCGTTGATGTATTGCGCTTTTGATGTCAGCAAGAACGCCACGAGTTCTGCGACTTCGTCTGCAGTGCCGAGGCGTTTTTGCGGAATGCCTTCTTCTGCGCTTTGTTTCATTTTCGGGTTGGCATCGAAATAGGCTTTGACCATCGGTGTTTCGGTCGGGCCTGGTGCAACGGCATTGACGCGCAAGCCGTCTTTGGCATATTCAGCGACCAGCGATTTGGTCATGCCGACGATGCCGTGCTTGGTGGCAGAATAGGTAACGACCGTATCCTGCCCAATGACACCAGCGCTCGATGCGGTATTGACGATCGACCCGCCGCCGTTTTTGACCATCACTTCCGCGACGTAGCGGAGGCCATAGAGTGCCCCGAGCATATTGATGCCGACAATCTGCTCGATTTCTTCTATATCCGTTTCGAGGAACTGTTTGCCGCTTCCGGAAATTCCGGCGTTATTGAAGAAATAATCGATTGAACCGAAATGCTCGACCGTTTTGTCGACGTAGTTTTTCACTTCTTGTGCTTTTGATACATCTGCACGGATAAAGATAGCGTCCGGACCGAGTGCTTTCACTTTCTCGACCGTCTCATTGCCACCTTTTTCACTGATGTCGACGACCGCGATATTGATGCCTTCCTGTGCCAAGCGCAGTGCAGAGGATTGCCCGAGCCCGCTGCCGCCTCCTGTAATGATTGCCGTTTTTGCCATGTAGAATCTCCTCCTTAAGCTAATTGCTTCTGTCATTTGTTTACCCGCAACAAGGGCTAAATAATCAATTCGGGGGACAGGGAGTTACCAGGAAGAGTCATTGGCTCTTAGAGATTAAATGATGCAAGCCTTCATATATTTCCACAATTTCGGCCTGTTTCATGCGCACCAGTCCGCTTGAGGAAGGGGCGACGTATTCGATGACTCCCGGAATGACCGGATCCGGCTGTTTGCCCCAGTGCGTTGATTTCTTGCCGCTGAACTGAAGGTAGACACCTTTGCCGACAAAACAAACCGCTTTTGGCCGGTAGCGTTCAATTTTTCGTTTCAATTGTTCGGCGCCTTCTTTGTATTCTTCCTTTGTGATATCGGCCGCCGCTTTGGTCGGGCGGGCGACGATATTGGTCAAACCATAGCCGAGTTCCAGCAAATCGTGGTTTTCCTCGGGAGCATATTTTCTGGGCGTCAGCCCGGATTCAAAAAGGATTTTCCAAAAGCGGTTGTTTGGGTTGGCGTAATGATAGCCGGTTTCACTTGAGCGGATGCTTGGATTGAATCCGACGAACAGGATGTCGAGATGGTCTTTCAAATGATCGGGTATGGGTGTAAGTTCCAAGAGAAAGCTCCTTTCACATAAATACAGTTGCAGAGTATTAGCGTATCAAAAAAATGTAATATATTCTGCGCTGAACCATCGTATAATAGAAGAAAATGGCAATGATTAATTGATCTTGCTAAAAGGAGCTGCGCGATGCAGGAATTTTCGTACGAGTTGACAGAACAGCAATTTGTTGATTTTAACCTTTATCATGCTAAACATTCCGAAGCGGTTAAGCGTTCATTGACGATCCAGCGCTTTGTCATTCCAGTTATTTATTTGATGATGCCGTTTGTGATGGGGCCGATTTTTGATTGGTCGGTGTGGGGGCTGATGGTTCCCTTTATCCTATTCGCGGCTTTGTGGATCGTCTTCTTTCCGCCCTATTTCTACTGGAATATTAAACGCATGAGCCGGAAAATGGTCAATGAAGGGAAAAACGAAGGCTTGCTTGGTGTCCATGAACTGTTCATTGATTCACAGGGAATCCGGGAAGTAACGAAAAATGGAGAGACACATGTGCGCTGGTCAGGAATCGAAAAGTATGGGGAGGATGCGGACAATGTGTATGTATATAATAGCGCCATGTCTGCATTGATCATACCGAAAAAGGCAGTGCCTGAGCTGGAGTCATTGCTCAAGTTATTGGCTGAAAAAGTTCCGGCAAGCGCTTGAAATTGAATGGATCAAAAAACCGAACCGCGCTTGGCGGTTCGGTTTTTCTATTCGATCGTATGCTCAATTTCCGCTGGATAATTCGTGCCTTCTGTCGGCGTCATCCACACTTCAAGCGTGTAGGTGCCAGGTTCAAGATTGGCTTCGGGAACTTGGATCTCGTATTGGAGCTCCTCGCCTTGGCGCAGGATTTCCTCGCCGAGCGCCTGGGTATACATGCTGACAGACGACATGCGGAACACTTCGTTGCCTTGTTCATCGGTCAATGTGAAATCATAGCGCTGCCCGCTCGTGAAGTTGAAAGTCACTGCTTCCTGCGTGTCGTTTTTGACGGTATAGCGGTAAGTCCCGTTGTCTGTCTCTTCAATAGTCGATGTTACTTCACCTTCGATGATCTCACCCCCTGACTCCGGATCTTCCGGCATAGTATCGCTTTCGGTGCCGCATGCTGCGAGTATGAAAGCGGCCATAAATATTATTAGCCAACCGATTGCGTTTTTTTGCCTCATCGGGTTCGCCCCCTTTTTTGTCTATAGAGTAGACCGCAAGAGGACCTAAAAAGTTACAAAAACGAGTACTTTGTCCTGTTCATGTGCCCGCTTGCTGCCCTATACTAGCACTATACCCTGAAGGAGGGCGTTGTAATGCCCGGATTATTCAATGATTTCCGTGAAGCACTGGCCGCAAAGATGAAATGCCTCGGCATGAGTACATTCACAGTCGCTAAATACATGGCAATGGGATTGGTTCCGTTGTATATTCTTTATTTGATTATGAATTAACCAGTGTATCGGAGGCTCTGAAAAGAGTTTTTTTTAATTCCCAATTATTGGTATATTGACTATATTTTCAGAATATTATAATATTGAAGAACTACCGATCAGGCAGAAGGGGAGATTCATGAGCAAACAAAGGAGGAATGGGAATGAACATTACCACATCATTGACGATGAATGCGACGCGCCAGCCCAATTTACCCGCATTGAATTTTGAAGGGAAGTCCTATACGTATCAGGAATTGAACGCGGAAGTGAATCGCTTGGCGAATGGCTTGGTGCGGGAAGGGATCTCCAAAGGCGATAAAGTGGCCTTGTTCATGAAGAATTCGGATGCTTATGTGATTGCATTTTTTGCTGCATTGAAAGCAGGCGGCGTCGTGGTTCCGGTCAATTACCGGCTCAACGCCGAAGAAGCTGGCTATCTAGTCGGCCAGTCGAATGCGGTCTATGTGTTTTGCGATAACGAATTTGAAAGCTTAGTGGCGGAAGCGAAGGAATTGGATGATCTGCTGCATCAGGTGATCGTCTATCCCGAAGCAAAAGAACAAGCGCATCTCAGTTGGGACGAAGCACTGGACGATGACCGCTCGGAGCCGAAAGTCGAGATCTTGCCGGAAGACGATGCAGAAATCCTTTATACTTCGGGGACGACCGGCCCGCCTAAGGGAGCGCTTTTTGACCATCAGCGCATCGTCAATGTCAGCACTTCGTTCATTCTCGGAACGGGAGTCAACCATGATGACCGCTTACTTCATGCGGCGCCGTTTTTCCATCCTTCCCAACTTAATCTATTTCTCGTGACCGGGGTCATGCTCGGCATCCCGCAAACCATTCTCCGTGAATTCGCTACCAGAGATGTAGTGGACGCAATCCACCAGGACGGCTGCACGGTGTTTTTCGGTTTGCCGGATATGTATCATGCGTTAATGGAGGCGCCTGAGAGCGAAAATTATAATCTGGGCACCATCCGGAAATGCATGTACGGGACCGACCCGATGCCGAATGGCCTTGTCGCGCGGGCCATGGAATTCTTCGGCCACGAACAATTTTACAATTTATGCTTCCTCACTGAAGGGGGGCCGGGAGGTGTCTATTTGCTGCCAAGCGAGCATGCCCATAAAGAGGGAGCCGGCGGCAAGTCGATGTATATGACCCATGTCCGTGTGGTCGATGAGGAAATGAACGACGTTAAGCCGGGCCAAGTCGGCGAATTCATCATGCGCGGCGAGACGATCATGAAGTCGTATTACAATATGCCAGAAGAAACCGAAGAAGCGTTCAGGGAGGGCTGGCTGTTGACCGGGGATCTCGCGACAATCGATGAAGACGGCTACATTACGCTTGTCGACCGCAAATCCGACCGCATCATTTCTGCTGGGAATAATATTTATTCCATCGAGATCGAGCAAGTGTTGAATCGTCATCCGCAAGTCCAGGAAGCGGCGACCGTCGGCATTCCGGAAGAGGAATGGGGCGAAATCGTTGGTGTCGTTATCGTCCCGAAAGACGGGTCGCCGATCGACGAAGTAGCACTCTCCGAATACTTGCTCGAGCATTTGCCGCAGCATAAAGCGCCGAAAAAATTCCGGTTCGCGGACGAATTGCCACGCAATGCTTCAGGCAAGATTCTGAAATACCAATTGCGCGAACTGCATATCAGCGAATATACATGGTTCCGCCATACGTTTATCGAACGCTGAAAAATGGCGCCCTGATGCTCCGGGGCGCCATTTCTCTGTGTTATGATGGAACAGGATTTGAATAGAACATGGCAGGAGGATTTTTCATATGGACAATAACGATATTTTGATCCGGCTGCGCTATGCGCTGGATTTGAAAAATAGCGATGTAAAAGAAATTTTCGCACTCGGCGGCGAGAAAGTGGATGCCGTCGATGTGCCATCGATTTTAACGAAAACGCCGGAACCCGACGATGAAGGGGCAGAAGCCAATATCCCGTTGGCAAACGACCAATTGGAGCGCTTCTTGAACGGGCTGATCACCTTCAACCGCGGACCCAAACCCGGCGACTCCGGCCCGCCCGAAGTAAGCGGTGAGCACGTCAACAACCTGGTCTTGAAAAAGCTTCGCATCGCGCTGGAATTGACGAGTGAAGACTTGCTTGATTTATGGAAGCTGGCCGGGATCAACGTTTCCAAAGGGGAACTCGGTGCCTTTCTCCGGAAAGAAGGCCATAAAAATTATAAGGAACTGGGCGACCAGCTCATGCGCAATCTTCTCAAAGGCATCACGCTTAATTATCGCCCATAACGAAAAGCCGCAGCATCCCAAATCGGGTGGGTAGTGCACCCCAAAAGTTAGAGTTCAAATCTAACTTTTGGGGTGTTTTTATATGGCGAAATATAGCGAAGAATTTAAGTTGAAGCTAGTGAAGGAATACGCAGAAGGAAAGTTGGGGTATAGACGCTTAGCCCACAAATACGGCTTGCCAGATCCCTCTCCGATTATGCGCTGGGTTCGGGCGTATCAGGAGTTTGGCCTTAAAGCCTTGCGGAGAAAGCAGACAAAACAAGTGTATTCTGTTCAATTCAAAGTGGATGTATTACACTTTATGGAATACACAGGTGCTTCTTACCAAGACGCAGCGATCCATTTCAAGATGAACAATCCTTCACTCATTGTGAATTGGAACCGTCGAGTTCTGGAGAAAGGGGTAAAAGGCCTGGAAGCACGAGCGAAAGGACGGCCCTCCATGTCAAAAAGACCAAAACCGATCAAGAACGAAAAGCCCCTGTCTCGGGAAGCGCAATTGGAACGGGAGAATGAGCTCCTTCGTTTGGAAGTGGCGTATTTAAAAAAGTTAAAAGCTTTCCAGGAGAATCCGGATGCCTTCCTCGAAAAGCACAAGCAGCGCTGGCGTTCGAACTCCACGAAGAAGGATTCCGATTAACGGATGTGTTAAACATCGTCGATCTTCCAGATGCGACCTACCATTACCATCGCCAGCGATTCGATTGCGAAGACCCGGACCGGGAGTGGAAAACAGTGATCCGGATGCTCTTCGAGAAGCACCAAGGCCGTTACGGATACCGACGGATTCATCTGGAATTGCGAGCACAGGGATACGACATCAATCATAAGAAAGTCCAGCGTCTCATGCGAGACTTGGGATTGAACTGCGTGAAGTTCATCCGGAAATCCCGCTACAAGTCGTATAAGGGGAAAGTCGGAACCCTCGCTAAAAACCGGATGAACCGCAGGTTTTTCACACCGTATGCCCTGCAAAAACTGACAACAGATGTCACCGAGTTCAAATGTACGGGCGAACAAAAACTTTATTTAAGTCCAGTGATGGATCTCTATAACGGCGAAGTCATTGGGTTCAGTATGGCCAAACGACCGACGCTGGAATTCGTGATGGAATCACTTAACCAAGCCCTGCCAGTGATTCAGGAACAAGCGGTTTACCGGACCACCCTCCATTCCGATCAAGGGTGGCATTACCAGCACTTTGCCTGGGTGAAAGCGTTGAAAAAACAACGCATCTTCCAGAGCATGTCCCGAAAAGGGACCTGTGCCGACAATGCGGCCATGGAAAATTTCTTTGGTCTCCTAAAGCAAGAGATGTATTACGGAGAAACGTTGGTTTCGTATGAAGAGTTAAAACAGCGGATTGAACACTATATCGATTACTACAACAATGAACGCCTTAAACAAAAATTGGCCGGCATGAGCCCGGTGAAATACCGAGCTCATGCCAGCCAATTAGCTGCATGAACTAAACTTTAACTTTAAGGGGTCACTACCGTGCCGCGGCTTTTTTACTTGGCGCTTATTCGCCGCCACTCGTATAGCGGTTGTCGCCCATCGTGTAATTCGAGCTGTCGCCAGGCTTGGCATCGGGATGGGTCGGCTTGTCATAGTAGGCAGAAGCTCTGCGCCGGCGGTCGACGATAAAGCCAAGACCCGCCACAATAGCGATCGGAACCAGGAAATAGAACATGGAATTCCTCCTTTTTATTGGGGTGTTGGCAAATGAAACAAGTGAGTGAGATGGATCATTCGTTGATGATTTCATCACCAAGCAGCTGCCTCCCGCTTAGGGCTGGCCTTTAGCCATAAGCCAAGAAGGGCGCTTGTCTCATTGCTGCGGCTTGCCCGTATGCGCGGTTCGGCTTTTACATTCCACTGAATTGTGTGCGTGATGAAGTGTCTCTTTTTCACATGTTCATCCGCTGATGGAGGATGCTTATTTAGGATTGTGAGTGAGATAGATTGTTCATTGATGATTTCATCACCAAGCAGCCGCCTCCGGCTTTGGGCTGGCCTCTTGCAATGAGCCAAGAAGAACGCTTGTCTCATTGCGTCGGCTCGCCCTTGTGCGCGGTTCGGCTTTAAGATTTCATTGGATATTATATGCAAAGAAATGTCACTGTTAGTTGTCTTCATCCGCTGGTGGCGACGCTTAGCTGGATTTGATAATTGCAGAGAAGTTTCGTGTGCTGTTCAATTCGAATTTACGAAGATGATTAAAATAATTCAAGCTTACTTCAATGTGTGATGAATTTCATTTCCTCTCTAAAACTAGAGATGGAGCGGAAAGGGGCGAATGGATGGCGAGGGGGAGCCGAGTCCATTCATTTGCGACGCATCTGCGTAGCAGATGTGGGAGCAACGCTTTTTTTGATGCTCGAACACAGGGAGGAATCGGCACCGTAGACCGAGTGTCAGTGATCGAAGCGGTTGAAGTCGGCCCCGGGCAGCTGAAAGCGCGACGTCCTGTCGCATCAGCTGCATGACTCGCATCCTGCGAGCCTCAAGCGTCCCCTTGAAGCGCAATCTTCATCCTTTACATTTCCGCTACAATCTGTTGAAGTTTTGTTTTTTTAATTCAACCCATTAGAAAAAAAGCGCACCACAAAGGGAGCGCTTTTTTTATATCATGTAATGGATGCTTCGTAGATTTCTTTGATGGACTTTTCGAGTGTCGTGTTGAACTCTTCATCCGACTGGTCAGCGCTCAAACCTTCTGACAAGGCACGTGAGAAGCTGGCGATCAAGCCTTTGTTTTCAGCAAGCTTCTGATTCGCCTGTTCGCGCGGATATCCGCCTGACAATGCCACAACACGCACGACACGAGGGTGGTCGATCAATTCTTTATAGAAATTCGCCAGCGTCGGAATCGTCAATTTCAACATGACGTGCTCATCGTCGCTGAGCTTATCAAGGTGGCTGAGGATTTCGTCATTCAGCATAGCCTCGATGCGTTCTTTATCTGCGCTGTTGATATCGACTTCTGGCTCGATGATCGGCACAAGTCCTGCAGCGATGACTTCTTTCGCCACTTCGAACTGCTGGTCGACAACTTGTTTGATGCCATCTTCATTCGGTTCTTTGACGACTGAGCGCATTTTCGTGCCAAAGACATTGCGTTCGACCGCACGTTGCAGCAACTCGTTCAAGTTCGGGTTCGGCTTCATCAGTTGAACGCCGTTCTGTTCATCCGCCAAGCCTTTATCGATTTTAAGGAAGGGAACGACGCCTTTCGCGTCCCATAGATAATTACTTGTATATTTGCCGTATACTTCGCGGTCCATCGTCTGTTCAAACAGGATGGCGCCTAGCACATAATCCGACGAAAATGCCGGGGCCGTCATGACGCGCGTTCTCATTTCGTGGATCAGGTCGTACATTTCATCTTCGTTGGAGTAAGCATCTTCATTAACACCATAAAGTTTTAACGCTTTTGGCGTACTGCCACCGCTTTGGTCGAGTGCAGCGATAAAGCCTTTACCGTTCTTCATTACTTCAAATTGTTTTGTGTTCATCGTCTCAGCTCCTTAGATTAAGAAATTTTGACTCCATTTATTCTGTTCCCTGCTAAGTGTACCAATAATCGGGTTTTTCATCAAAAAAAGATTTCAGAATTATCGTGCATTTTAATTGTCAGTGGAAACGTCTGGTTTTTTTGCTGTTTCAAAGTCGAAGCGGACGCCTGTCATCTGTTCGGATACGTCCCATAGTTTTCGGGCAAGTGCTTCGTCGACGGCCGTCGGGTGGGGCGTATCCAGTGCGGGATAACCTTTTCTGCGCCCTTTGCCGGCAGGGCCGATGTATTCGCCTCCTGTAAGACCCGGTTCTGTTGCGGCGTGGACAGTGGCGAGCGCTCCCATGTCCGGGGGCTGCAGAAAGCGGTTGGCGAAATCCCTCAGCAACACCGGAGCGTCGTACTTACCGATCTTGAAGATATTGGTGGCGGAAACGCCTGGATGGCAAGCGACGCTGATTGTCTGGATGCGGTGCTTCTTCAGCCGCCGGTCGAGTTCCATCGCAAATAGCATATTGGCGAGCTTGCTTTGGTTGTAGAATTTTTTCGGGCGATAGCCTTTCGAGCCATCAAGATTATCGAAATCGATAGTGCCGCGGTTATGCGCCAGGCTGCCGAGTGTGATGACGCGCGAGCCCTGGGTTTTCGCGAGCAGCGGCAAAAGGTGGGCAGTCAACGCAAAATGGCCTAAGTAATTGCTGCCGAACTGCAATTCAAAGCCGTCTTTCGTTTTTCCGTAAGGCGGCATCATGATCCCCGCATTATTGACCAGTAAATCGAGTGAACGGAAATGCTTTTTGTAGCTATCTGCAAAATGGCGTACGCTTGCGAGATCCGCCAAGTCGAGCTTCAGGACGGCGACCGTTGATTCCGGATGGTAATCGAGGATCTCCCGTTTCGCGTTTTCGCCTTTGACCAGGTCGCGGACTGCCAGCAGAATGGAGAAGCCCCGGCCAGCGAGCATGTTGGCGGCTTCCCATCCGATGCCGCTGTTGCCCCCGGTGATAATGGCGACTTTGTGATGAATATCCTCCAAAAAATCATCTCCCCTTTTAAAAAATACATGCTTTCTAAAGCTTCTTTTTCTATCTAGTTTACCCCATTTAAAAGTTGAAACCGCATACATTCAAGAAAAGCTGAAAATCTTGTGAAAAGATCATCAAATTGTCTAAATTTTTACACAACAAAGCTTGCTGATGTGTTAGAGTAATTCAATAATCAAAATGAAGAGGGTGAATCAGATGGCAAAAAACATCACAGAGCTGGAAAGGGAAGCTGTTGCTAAAGAGGTGACCGTGGCCGATATTATGGTCGCCAATCAGGCGCTGAAGGATGTTATCATCCGGACGCCCTTGCAGCGCAACGAGATTCTTTCGGCACGCTATGGCTGCAATGTCTTTTTGAAGCGCGAAGACCAGCAGGTGGTCCGATCGTTCAAATTGCGCGGCGCCTATAATTTCATTCGCAGCATGACCGAATCTGAACGCTCCAAAGGCGTCGTCTGTGCGAGCGCCGGCAACCATGCGCAAGGTGTCGCTTATTCCTGCAAGGCGCTTGGCATCGAAGGAAAGATCTTCATGCCGCTTACGACACCGAGCCAAAAAGTCTCACAAGTGAAACGCTTCGGAGGCGAGTATGTAGAAGTCGTCTTGATCGGCGACAGCTTCGATGATGCCTTTGCGGCAGCGATGGAAGTCTGTTCGGAAGAAGGCAAGACCTTCGTCCATCCATTCAATACAGAAGCTGTGATTGCAGGGCAAGGGACAGTCGCAGTCGAAGTGCTCAATGACATGCAGGAACCGGTCGATTACATGTTTTGCGCAATTGGCGGCGGGGGACTGGCGTCTGGCGTCGGGACGTATTTAAAAGGCGTTTCTCCTGCAACAAAATTGATCGGCGTCGAACCGGAAGGCGCGGCGAGCATGAAAGCTTCTCTCAAGGAAGGCCAAGTGACGCGGCTTGATACAATCGATACGTTTGTCGACGGGGCAGCAGTCAAGCAAGTCGGGGATTTATCGATGGCGATCTGCCAAAAAGTGCTGGATGACATCGTTCCGGTTCCAGAAGGCAAAGTGTGTACGACAATCCTTGAACTGTATAACGAAAATGCCATTGTCGCAGAACCGGCCGGCGCCTTATCGGTAGCGGCACTCGATTTCTACCGGGAGGAAATCCGCGGAAAAAATGTCGTCTGCGTTGTCAGCGGCGGCAATAATGATATCGAACGCATGCAGGAAATCAAAGAAAAATCCTTGATCTATGAAGGCTTAAAGCATTATTTCATCGTGACTTTCCCGCAACGTGCGGGAGCGCTCCGGAAGTTTATGGGGGATGTGCTTGGTGAACAAGATGATATCACTCATTTCGAATACACAAAGCGAAATAACCGGGAACACGGACCCGTCTTGGTGGGGATCGAATTGAAAGACCCGGCAGATTACGGGCCACTCGTTGAGCGCATGGAACAAAATGGTTTCCCGTATAAAGACATCAATAACGATTCATTGCTTTTCAATTTGCTGATCTAATTTGATGACTGTGCTGCCTGCTGTGTTTTAAGCGGACAGTGCAGTTTTTCCATTCTAAGGAGAAATTATGGCTTTTTCACTTCACTTCGAATGGAAAAGCATTTTTTATCAATAATAAACAGAATAATAATAAAAAAATATTAATTTTAATATTCAGTAATTTAGGGTTTACAAGAAATGTGAAATATTGTAGGCTGATACTATCACATTATCTTATACAAATTATTGATTCCTATTTCGGTTAGCTCTATATATGCAAGTGGCGTCAAGTAAATTGAATGGCTACTGCCGGAGGAGGCAGAGAACAGGTAAAGCCGGTTCTGTGCAACTGGAAAATTAAAATTTGGTTGAATGTGGCAGACTATAGTGCTGTGCACAGCGCCGGAAATATTCTCCTTTGGATAGGGGAGTCTGTTCCGGTGCTTTTTTATTAGTAAGGAAAGAGGGAGAGAAGCTTATGGAAGAAAGGGGAGAGCTTGTTAAGCCAATTGGGGCCGCTGGGCAAGAACCGAACTCATCAGCGAACAGCCGTGCCCGAATCGGCATCGGAACTGCAGGAGGGACAATCCGGTTTCTCGGCTATGATAACGGGGGTACAGCTATCAATCAGGTGGATATCTGGATGACCCAGGAAGAATTGCCTGTCTTTATTCACGCACTCGTCATTCACCCAATGCCGCTGCCGACAGATTATTTGCAAACAGCTAAACCCGACGAAAATGGATTTTGGGTAAGGATTCGTTCCCATGAGTCACCGAAAGTCTTTGTTTCAAGGCTAAGTTCAGCAATTGGCTGCCTAGAGGAGCCAGCGTAATCAATCCAAATCAAGTGGAAGGCGGTAGTTTCAATGGATAATCGGAGTGACCTGATTAAACTGGGCGATGAAGACATTTACCTGATCCTATACTTGTGGAAAGTAAAAGGCTATAAAACAAAAGAGTTGGCCCAGCGCTTTCATATCAGTGCTGAGTCTTTGGAGGATTTGCTGTCTGGCCATGTGAGAAGAGATTGCTATATGGGATTCAACCGGATTGAAAAATATTTGGTGGAGACTTACTGAGCGGTAAACTTTTAATGAGGAGTGTTCAATATGGTAAATCACAACGAGATGAAAAAAATCAGCGCTGCTTTTACAGCCAGCTATGAGCGCTTTATTAAAGGTTATCAACAATACAAAACCGAGCGTACCTGGCAGCATCCTAATGGGGAGGTCGAGCGCTATGACAACAGCACACGAGTTAAATAAGCTCAGCGATGAGGCTGTTTACAGCATCTTGTATTTCTATCATATTGAAGAGTTCTCCGCTAAACACTTAGGTATGAAATATGGCGTCAGCAGTTTGACGATAGAAGGCATCGCTAAAGGCCGGTACCGCCCGAAATGCCATGAAAATTTCAGGATCGTCGAAGGCATTTTGGAACGCCGCTTGGTGAAGCGGGCCGAAAGCCAATAAACCACAATTTACTACCGAAAAAGCCGGAAGCCCATTCAAAAGGACTTCCGGCTTTTATCATGCTTATTCAGTTACTTTGTCTGTCAGGTATCCGTAGCCTTGCGCTTCCATCTCTTCAAGCGGTACGAATCTCAATGCGGCGCTGTTCATGCAATAGCGCAAACCGCCGGCATCTTCCGGCCCGTCTTCAAAGACATGGCCCAAATGGCTATCGCCTGTGCGGCTTCTGATTTCGGTTTGCATGCCGAATAGGGAAAGGTCGTCGTGTTCGGTCACGACTGCTGGATCAATCGGTTTGGTGAAGCTTGGCCAGCCGGTCTTGGAATCGTATTTATCTTTGGAAGAAAAGAGGGGTTCGCCAGTGACGATGTCGACATAAATGCCAGGCTCGTAAAAGCCATCGTATTCATTGTCGAATGCAGTCTCCGTCCCGTCTTCTTGGGTAACGCGGTATTGTTCATCGGTCAGCATTTCCCGGATTTCCTCTTCTTCTGGTTTCGGGTAATCGGCCGGATCGACCAATTGCGGGACTTCCTGGTCTTCTAAGCTTGTGAAGTCAACATGGCAATAGCCATCAGGATTTTTCTCCAAATAGTCTTGGTGGTAGTTTTCCGCGAGGTAATAATTCGTCAGCGGTTCGACTTCTGTAACAATTGGCTTGTCATATTTTTTTTGCTCGTCGGCAATGGTCTCGTCGATCGTACTTACAACTGACGGGTCATCGTAGAAGATGGCAGTCCGGTATTGGTTGCCGCGGTCATTACCTTGCTGGTCGACAAGTGTCGGGTCGATGATCAGGAAATAGCGGTCAAGCAATTCCTCGAGCGATACGCGCTCTGGATCATAGCGCAAATGGACGGTTTCGGCATAGCCGGTATCGCCTGTCAGCACTTCTTCGTATGTCGGGTCTTCAATCGTTCCTCCTGCATAGCCGGAAGTTACTTCATAGACGCCGTAGATGCGTGCCATATAGGCTTCAACGCCCCAGAAGCAACCGCCTGCAAACCAAATGTCTTCCAAGTTTTCCGTATCGAACTCCAGCTCTTCGTTTGGATTGTCAGGAAAGCGCGATTCCGAAGAAGAGGAAGAGGAGGAGGCAGTAGTAGAGTCAGTGACTGCTTCGCTTGAACAGCCTGCCAGCAGCAACAATAAAAGCAGGGGCAAAAAATAGTGTTTCATCAGTGGTTCCGCCTTTCTAGCGAATCGAATTCATCAATTCGAGTATTTCGTCATTGGTCACGTGGCCGGTGCGTTGTTCGGTAATTCTCCCAGCAGAGTTGATCCAGGCAGAGCTGGGATAGGCCTCCATTTCGAACTGCCCAAATACATCCCCTCCATCATCAAGCAAGACGATAAAGTCGCCGTCACGGTCGATGGTCGAGAACCAAGCCTTGAACTCATTTGCATTTCGTTCAGCGTATGTTCCGGGGGAGATGATGGTGAGGATCGTAAAGTCTTCATCGCTTTCGGCCAATTCTTCCAGTTCGTTCAATCCGGAAAGGCAAATCGAGCACCAGGATGCCCAAAAGAACAGATAGACTTTTTCGCCTTGGTAGTCGGCGAGCTGGTGGACACTGCCGTTAAGGTCAGGCAATGCAAAATCAGGTGCCGCGGGGCCGCGGTTTTCCGACAATGCTTCCGAGCAGGAAGTGAAAGTGAGCAGGAAGGCAGCTAGTATAAGCAGCCGGAGTGGTAATTTCATGGTGATCATCCTTCCAGGTGGGCGCAATTGGCAATAATTTGGCGTTTTCTTGCTGGAATTGCTATCTATTTGAGCTATTCCCCAAATAGAGGCCTTTGAACCACGGAACTGAAAGGATGGCGGCATACTTATCGGCAAAGTCGGGTAAACTGACGGTAAGTAAAAGTATAGGAGCGGTTGGATGGATAGAGAAACGAAATTATCAGGCTTTGCTTTCATTGTGCTTCTAGTGGGTCTTGGGCTTGCGGCATTGTTCATTACGCTGTTTGCGGAACTGGCCGATGAAATGCTTGAACAGGAATTGGCTGTGTTCGATGCAGTGGTCATTCAATTACTGGAAATAATCAGCAGCGACTGGATGGATACAGCGATGTTCGTCATCACCGAACTTGGGTCTGTGTGGTTTCTGGTGTTGATGTCGCTTGGTGTCTTATGGATTTTAGGTTACAAGATGCGCGACAAATGGGGCGCCCTGTTTTATTTGGTGGCAGTCGGCGGTGGATCGCTGTTGACAGTGCTATTGAAGCATTTCTTTAGCCGGGAGCGGCCGAGCATCAACGAAACGATCGATGCGGTCGGCTATAGTTTCCCCAGCGGCCATTCGATGGGCTCGCTAATTTTTTACGGCTTTCTTATTTATTTGGTCATCCGAACCAAGCAGAATCCGTGGCTGCAATGGGTATCGGTTTTCGGGCTCAGTGTATTGATCGTGCTGATCGGGACCAGCCGGATTTACCTCGGCGCACATTTTCCAAGCGATGTCATCGCAGGCTATATCGCCGGAACCATCTGGCTTGTATTGAGCTTGGTGGCACTCGAATGGATCCAATGGCATCAAAGAAGCCCTGTGCCGCCTGTTACCGCTTTACGGAAAGTATTGGCACCGGTCTACCGGGCCGTTATCAATAAATTGTAAACATATGGGCTGCCGGTTTGCCGGCGGCTTTTTTCAATCGGCTAGATTTGTTAAATAGAGCTAATGATCCATTTATAGCATAGTTTCCTATCCCGCACAGCAGAATAAGTGAATGGCAGATGAACTTTGGGGATCCCTTCAGCTTGAAAAGCTTGAGCTCTTGGATGGCGATCCTTATTGTCATCTTAGTTTTATTCAGTAAACGGTGCAACCGTTAATAACTGAAAAATCAAACAATTTTGTGGCGTTTTCTGTCATATGGGCGTATGATCAAAGAAAAGGAGGTGCCCTTGGGATGACCGACATTGTTGGGCTGCTGCCCATGCTCATTTTCGGCGGGATAGCTGTTGTCATCATCGGGATGGTATTCTCATTCAAAAATTGGACACATTGACGGAAAATGTGGAAGCGTTTGACAGAAAGTCCTGCACAGGGAAGACGGGTGCGGGATTTTCTCTTGTCTAAAAAGGAATGTCTCAGTCTTTATCGAATGAAAAACTAGAGAAGGAATTCAAGCAGCAAGGCGGGGGTTGGATGGATGAAATCAAATCGGGCGTAATAGTCATCGGTGGGGTGGCAGTCATAATGGCGCTCCTGGGGCTTTATATGCTGCAAGGGAAGGGCACATTTTTAATCGCCGGCTATAACACGATGCCGAAAGAAGAAAAAGCGAAATATGATGGGCCGGCGATGGCTCGTTTTATCGGGAAATTGTTATTTGCTTTGGCATTCAGCATGCTGTTTTGGCTTGCGGGCATGCTGCTCGAGAAAAGTTGGATGTTCTATATCGGCGTTGCCTTGTTTCTTGGATTTACCGGAGCGGCTTTGATTTATATGAATACAGGCGGGCGTTTTTTGAAACGTCCATCTGCCAGCGAACATGAAAAAAACAAGTGAAACGAGACAACTCCTCGTTTCACTTGTTTTTTTGGCTGATGGAACGCCCGCTACGGCCAAGCGCATAATAAATACCGTGCTGCAGACTCTGCAAGGCTTCGAATTTCGACAGATCCTGCATCGTCCGTGTAATGATCATGGCGAGCTCCGGCGAGACGCCGACTAAAATCGTCTCAGTACCGAGCAAGCGCGCGGCCGCTGCCAATTTATCGATCAATTGCGCAGTGTGCTCTGAGATATTTCGGTTCAATCCTGTCAGGTCGAGCAACAGAAATTCCGCTTTATGTCTCGGCAGTTCGGTTAATGTGTTGTTGATCAGGTCTTCTGTCCGGTCTTCGTCGTAGCTTCCAATCATCGGCACCACAATGATTCCTTCAAGCACCGGAATGACGGGTGAAGAAAGTTCGCGCACCAGTTTCTGGAGCCTCTGGGTCTTTTCATCGACCATCTCTTCGAGCAAACGAATCTGTTGATCTTCTTGCCGTCTCGCCAGTTCCCGGATATTTTGCTGAACGGTGACCTCTGATGGATAGTATTCCACAATGCTGTAAGCTTGTTCCTCATTTTGATAGCGGATGGTCCGGTACCAGAAATTCTGGCCGAATAATCCCGTCAAGACGCCGGCATAATGGGAGGGAACGAAAATGCCTTTAGTGCCTTTGCGATTCAATTGGTTCATTTTGAATTCCCAATCATCTTGTATATGCATCGTGAATGTATAGTTTTCAACGTCCATCTCAACGATCTCTACTTTCCCCCAACCGGCCGGGGCATAAGTATTGGAAATCCATTCGACAACATTGCTGGCATCGATATTCTTCAGTTCCCGGAAGCCTTCTCCGACAACAATACCTTGCCTGAATCCGGTTGTCTCAAGCACCAGGTCGGTCGCTTCGGTACCGGTAATTTCCCGGATCGTATCGAAAAACGTTTCCATGGCGGAAGTCCAGAAAAAGACGACATCGCCGCCGTCAAAGAGCACTTCTCCCGTTTCCAAATCCCATTTTAACTCGGCTGCGCCGACTGTGATTTCTTTTTTCATGACAGTATCCTCCGCTTCATTCTATCTCAACTTCGCCGTTTGCCGGCAGTTGTTTCAGTATTCCCTGACCACACAGGAAATATGCATCGAACCGGAGGAGCTTTGCGGTGAAAAATAAAAAAGCCTGGAATGTTTAATTCCGGGCTTTTTTATCGTCATAAAAAGATAATGCGGAAATGCTTTGGTCTTTCATCAAATAACCATGGCAATACATGAGTCGTTCACGCAAGCTATCCGAGACACGTCGCGCATTGTATGCGCAAACGGAAACGACTTTACGCCGTGGAACGGAGCGGTCGATTTCCGTTTCGTACTCGATAATTTTCTGTTCGATATCTTCTTGGCTGCCCCATTCGATATGGCCCCATGTCCGGCACTGCCGGCCATCCGCAGTGAAGGATCCGACTATGCTCTCGAAATATTCCAAAATGGCCTCGGGGTGGAAGTTCCCTTTGCGCCAATAGAAATCGAAGTTATTGACATAATGGATCAAATCCAGCTCTTCGGCAGTCAATAGCTCCTGAAGTTTTTTTTGAATCTGGGGATAAATCCGGGGGTTTTCGACGAACAAGACACGATCGCCATTCCGGACGCCGTCCAGGACGTAAGATACGGCATTTTCTATATAAATATCTGTTTGATCCGTCAGGTATAAAATATGGGCATAGTCTGTCTGGCGCAAGGTTTCGGTAAAATCACTCATTTTTTGGTTCATTTTTTTCCCTCCATATAACGCATAATCCAAATAGTGATGAAATTCGTCTTCAGCCTTAAAAATAGCTGGAAGTGAAAAAAATGACAGCACTTGTGCACTTCCCATTATTATATACTATTTGGTGCCTTTACGTCTCTTGTAAGCTGTCAGCTGCTTTACATGTTTAAATGCACTGGGCTTAAGGGAAACACTGCACACAAGGAGGCGTATATTTATGAGCATTTTTGATAAACAAGCATTAGCAGAAAAACATATACTGATCACTGGCGCGACTGGCGGCATCGGCTGGGAAACAGCCAAGGCAGTTGCACAGATGGGAGCGAAACTGACAATTACTGGGCGCGATGCGGATAAACTGAAGCAGTTGGAAAATGAATTGAAAACCATGATGGATGATAATCAACTGCATGCCCAAACGGCAGATTTGACGGATCCTCATGGCCGCGAACATCTGATCAGAACCGCTGAAGCGCAGCTCGGCTTTATCGGTGGTTTGGTCAATTCGGCCGGAGCAGCTGGCGGCAAGCAAGTGGAAGAACTGGACCAAGAATTTCTGGAGCACCTGATGAACATCAATTACACATCTACGTTTATGCTGACGCAATTGGTGTACCGGCGCATGATGGAAGAAGGGAGAGGTGATATTGTCAATCTTGCTTCTCTTTCTGGTCTTCGTGGAACTGCCGGAAACACGGCCTACGCAGCAAGCAAATTCGCGGTGGTCGGTTGGACGCAATCAATGGCCTTGGAAGCGATTGAACATGGCGTCCGCGTCAATGCGGTATGCCCGGGATATGTCGATACAGAAATGGCTAGGGCGAGCATTCAAAGAAAGGCGGAACGCAAAGGGATTTCTGTTGAGCAGGCGATGGAAGAAGCGCAGTCAGGGATTCCGTCAAACCGGTTGTCAACTCCTCAAGAAGTCGCCCAAACGATTGCATTTCTATTAACGGATGCCGCCCCGAATATCGTCGGTGAATCGGTGAAGATTTCCGGCGGCAGCGTCATGAGATAAAAAGCTTTGAAGAAAACTATGAACCGCTATGGATCAAAGTGGACTTACTTTTTAGACAAGATGAAAGCGTTGGACTCAGCCAAGAGTCCAACGCTTTTTTCATTGTTCGATATAGTCCAGTGCATTGTCTTCGATCACGGTATCTGAAATGCGCAATTGATCGAGCGCATCTTCGATATATGGTTCACAATCGGCACCGTTGATTTTTTCGCCGCTGTCGATTGAGTAGCATTCACCTGATCCGGATGTAGAGGTCAAATCCGGTTTGAAATACACATCGCCCTTTCGGAACGAGCCATCGCGGAAAACGACCAGTCTTTCGGTATCCGACAAAAGTGAAGTGCCGAGCATGAAGCCTTGGTCGATCCCTGCAAGTTCCAGGATCGTCGGTGCCAAGTCGATTTGGCCGCCGACGGTCTCGACCGTTTCGCCTTCCGTCAGATTTGGCGGCTTGATCCATAGAGGAACTTGGCGGAACAATTCAAACTGCTCTGTCACTCCATTGGCATCGAGATTGCTCGCCATCTCACGGCCTTGTTCGGTCAATCCGCTGTCATGGTCGCCGTAGAAAATGACCAGCGAATCATCCCACATGTCTTGCTGCTTCAATTCATCGACGAGCACTTCGACCGCACCATCGACATAATGGACAGTATGGTAATAATTCTGTACCAGCTCATCTTCATAACCTGGCATCGCCAACTCTTTTTTATCTTCAGGAATCGTAAAAGGGATATGGCTGCTCAAGGCGATCATGAACGCGTAATAGGGTTCTTCTAATTTTTGGATATGTTCGACCGACGTCCGGAAGAAATCTTCATCGTTGATCGCCATGCCGATTTTTTCCGTATCGGGGTAATCCTTTTCGCTGAAGAAGCGGGAAAAGCCGATATGTTCATAGACGGTATTGCGGTTCCAAAAACTTGCTTCATAAGCATGCATGGCCGCTGTATCGTAGCCGCCTTTTCGCAAAGCTTCCGGAAGCGGGGCGAAGGTGCTGTCTGGGAACCGCGTATAGACAGAACCTGTGCGCAATGGATGCAGCGAGGTGTTGATGACAAACTCTGCATCCGATGTACGCCCTTCATGGGTCTGATGGTGGAAAGAAGGGAAGTACAGCATTTCCTCCTCAAGTTGGTTCAAGTAAGGCGTCACTTCTTCGCCGCCGATTTCCTGGCCGATAACTGAGCTCTGCAGCGATTCCAACTGGACGAGGATAATATTCGGCTGCTCGCCGCTGTTTTTCGTGTTGAGTTCTGCGGCAGCTTCCAGGAGCAGGGCTTCGTCTTGTTCGGATGGTTCCGGCTCACGGAAAATGGAAACGACGCCTTTTCCGAAATCATAGCCATGGTAGCCCCAAAATCCAAGCTCATAGTATTCACGCATATTGCTGGTGGCATCTCCTGTCAGCCAGCGTTCGCCTTTTGCAATGCTTGTGAGGAGTGGTGCGGCAAATATTAGCACGCCGCTTGCAGCAATCGCCGCTGCCAGTTTGCCATTTGTCGTCTGTGTTGTCGTTGTGCGGCGCTTTCTTAAGACGAATATGAAGGCGAGAAATAGCAGGAAGTCGGCAAAGAAGAAAAAGTCCGTCCAGCGGATCAAGCTCAAGAATCCACCGCCTACGTCATTCATTTGCGTCATTGATGGAATTAATTGAACAGATAATAGATCGCCGAAATAGCGGTAATACCAGACGTCCGAAATCAGCAGGATGCTGTGCAGCGCCAAAAGCGATAGTAAAATCCAGCGCCGCTTGCGGGCATCGATCAATAAAGTCCAGCTCGAAAGAATCAATGCGCTCGAGAAGCTGATCAGAAAAAAGCCGAAGCTGAACGGGGTATCGGTGTACAAGCTGAAAAGAAATAATTTAAATGCGGAAAAGGCCAAATAGACCCAGTAATCAATTGTTTTCATCGTCGTTCTCCTTTTTTGGCAGTGAGGGCTTTCTCTATTCACTACCTGTAAACAGGGGTTCGGAAACATCAGCGGGAAAAAGAAAAAAAGAGCGGCCCCAAAAGCTCAGTTTCATGAGCTCTTGGAACTGCTTCTTTTCTTAAATCCAGCCGCGTGCTTCCATTGCTAGGGCGATGCGTTCGACAGCGACCAAATAGGCTGCTTCGCGCATGGTGCTGCCTTTTTGTTCTTTCATTTCATAGACATCATTAAAGGCCTCTGTCATTTCAGTGTGGAGCCGCTCATTCACTTCTTGTTCGGTCCAGCGCAGATGGGTTGTGTTCTGTACCCATTCGAAATAGGAAACCGTGACTCCGCCTGCATTGCACAAAATGTCGGGAATGACCGTGATCCCATTCTTTTCCATTGCAACGTTGCCTTCTGGCGTCGTCGGGCCGTTTGCCGCTTCCGCCACGATCTTGGCGCGGATGGTCGGGCCGGTAACTGAAGTGATCTGGTTTTCGAGCGCAGCGGGCACGAGGATATCCACATCGGCCGCAAACAATTCCTCGTTGCTGAGTGATCCATAGCCATTGTATCCCGCAACTGTGCCGGTTGTTTGGGCGTACCCGATCAACTCTTCGATCGGCAGGCCGTCTTTATGGTAAATGCCGCCGCCAGCGTCCACAATGCCGAGCACTTTCACGCCGCGTTCGTGTAATAGTTTGGCGGTGATCGATCCAACATTCCCAAAACCTTGGACGACTGCGGTCATGCCTTCGAGTTCAAGTCCTAGTTTCTTGGCGGCATCTTCGATGGTGAAGACGACACCGCGCCCGGTTGCTTCGACGCGGCCTTCCGATCCTCCAAGAATCAATGGCTTGCCGGTAATCGTACCGGGCACATTTTTTCCTTTCAGGCGGGAAAATTCATCGATCATCCACCCCATGATCTGAGGCGTCGTGTTGACGTCTGGCGCCGGGATATCTTTTTCAGGCCCCATGATCGGTTCGAGTTCGCGGATAAAGCCCCGTGACAATTCCTCGAGTTCCCGTTCGGACAGCTCTTTCGGATTCACGACGATTCCGCCTTTACCGCCGCCATAAGGGATTCCGAGAATGGCCGCTTTCATTGACATCCAAATCGATAAGGCGGCTACTTCATCTTCTGTCACTCCCGGATGGAACCGTACGCCGCCTTTCGTCGGGCCGAGCACGTCCAAATGCTGGGAGCGGTAACCTTCGAATTCACGGTACGTCCCGTCATCCATGCGCACTGGAATCGATACTTTCAAGATGCGCTTCGGTTTTTTGAGGATTTCGTACACCCCTTGCGGCAATTTGAGTTCCTGCGTCGCTACTTCAAGCATGCGTTGGACAATTTCAAGCGGGTTCGTAAGTTCGACGCCATTTTTCACTTCTTTTACCGGCATTTCCTGCTTCAAGTCTTCTGCTACTTCTTCTTGTCGATCTTCCTGCTGTGTCATTTTCTTCTCCTCCTTGGCTGATTTCCTTCTATACTTTATGTCTTCCTATTAAGAAGGGCACTTAAACATTAGAAGGGGAGAAGAACTACTTAATGGATATCCGTGCCGTATAAAAACCAAGGCGAGGGGAGATCAAACGGATGGCCTTCTGGCAGTTTGCCTGCCTGCTTGCGGGTCAAGTCCATCCAGACAAATGCGCCTTCCACGGAACCGAGACGGATCTTCTCGAGGGGTTCGTGTAAAGTTTCCCATAATCCCGGCTGTTCGAATAAATCTTCCCAAGGATAAAGCGTGTGCAAATAATCATATTTCTTCACATCGTGTTTGGTGATGACGATCCGGTCACGGGCCGGATTTTCATAGAAGTCCCATTGTTCAAGCGCTTGGCTAGAAAATAGGTCAGGGCTTGCGGGAAACGGGTAATAGCATTCGAAGGGAAAGACCCGCTCCGAACGGATGTAGACCGCCTCGAGCCAGCCCATCTTCTCATCGGCGCTTTCAATTTTTCGCCAAGGGGCGCCAGCGGTTTCGAAAGTTTCCACGTTCTCTGCAATTGCAGAAAATAGTTCAGCTTGGCGGGACAGCCCGATTTTTTCCAGAACGCGTTGTGCCGGGAGATTGAACTCCTGTGTATTGGCGCCGACAAAACGGATGCCCGGATGATCGAGTGCCGCATCACGGACATGGGCCATCAAACGGGAGGATAGGCTGAGGCCGCGGAAGCGCACATCGCTCCGCATGCGTCCGAGCATGGCATAACTGCCCGCGAAAATGGTATAGCCCCCGATACTCGCCAGGCGGCCGTCGTGGAACAAACCGAATAAACGGTTAGGCCCTGTGGAAATCCGGTCGAATACCCGGATAACATAATCATCATCGATGCCGGTATCCATGTCTTGCAAAGCCTGTAAATCATCGCCGGTCAACTGGCGGATCGTTTCGTTCATGTATCGTCACTCCTTAAGGGGTCATAGTTGCATAATAATTTTAGTGTATTGCGGGCATGACTACAAAGCGAAAACGGTCGTGAAACGAAAAAAAATTAAGCGGGAGGCATTCGGATTATGTGAAGCACATGTTCTGATTTGAAGAGGCGGCAGGGGAAAGATGGGATGGCGGCGAACTAATCGGAATAGCCATTGTTTCCCGGGAGGCTGGATAGCCGAAAAGTTACGGGAACGATAAGGAGGGAAGGCGTTGGAAAATTGGAAAGCAGTGGAATTGGTTAAAGATCTGTTGTTCGGCTTGGGGCTTTATGCATTGATTACTGTCGTGGGGTTGTTAGTGACGATGGCAACTTCTAGCGGTTCGGATACGCTGTTGTTGAACGATGAAGTAAGAGGCGACATGGCGACAAGCACCTTATTGTGGATGGTAGTTCCTGCTTTTCTGTTGTCATTGGGCTTGGCAGCGCTGAGAAGGATCCGGATGAAAAATGCGGCGCTTCGCATCAGCATCGTCTGGGCATTGCTCTTGTTGTTTTTGTATTTGGTGGCGGCTTTATGGAGCGGCATTTTCACGGTACTTATTGCTTCAGTATCGTTTTATCTATTTTTGGCGGCCGTCTTTTTGGGGCCGATTGTCTATTCGTTTTTAAAAAAATTGCCCGCTTGGAAATAAAAGCGGGCGTTTAGCGCTGGAAGTCGAAGGGAAAAGAGGGTGATAGAGAAAGTTCAAGAGGGGGCGAAGAAGTGGCGATTCATCCACAAGTCATTTTTAACGGAAACTGCAAAGAAGTGCTGTCTTATTATGAAGGCGTGTTTGGCGTATCCGATGTTTCCGTCATCCATTACGGAGACAATCCAGGATCAAAACTCGACGAGGATTTAAAGGAATTGATCCTGGAGGCCGCAATTCCACTCTACGGCAATTACTTATTGCTGTCGGACGCAATGCCCGGAAAACCTGCGACATTCGGCAGTAATTTTCACGTGTCCGTCCGTTCGGAACAATTGGGTGAAATGAAAGCCGATTTCAATAAGCTGGCAGAAAGCGGCAAAGTGATCTTTGAATTCGAGGAGAGCTATTGGAGCGAAGCATACGGCGTCGTAGAAGATAAATTCGGTGTGCAATGGCAGTTCGATTATCGTAAATCTGAAACGGGAGACAAGGAACAAAATCCCGTCGAATAAAGAAACCCCATCGCTTAGGCGATGGGGTTTCTTTAGCTGAAGAGGGTTATGTCTGGAACGGGGATGACAGCATTTCGTATAAGATGGCTGCTGTTGGGAATTCAATACCCGCTAGGACAACCCCTCCGACAAAACGGTAATAGAGTGTAATGACAAAATAGAATCCGATGAACAACAGCGCCGACACGATCAAGAGGATCACGAATGTTCTTGTCATCTGGAGTTCCTCCATTTCTAATATATGCAAAGCTTTCGCAGCGATGGGACAGCAAACATGGCGCAGCTAGAAAAAGAGCAAATTTAGCAAAATGGTCAATACAATCGACAAGATAATTGAAATAAGTATACTTCCCATACAGGAAATGCGCATGAAAAGACCGCCTTTCTTTCTACTCTCCGTGAAAAAGGGGATGGTTGTTGAATGGAAAAATAATTCGGGCAGCTGATGATACTTGCAAATTGTTTACCCGAAAAAAACGGATGCTAATCTTTCAAATAGAGTGTAGAAGGGGTATGCAATCTGCTTCAGCAGTGATGAAAATCTTCATTGCTTTGTCGAATTTTGTCATAATTTCTGCATTTCTTTAAAAAAACGGATGCTATTTTTAATGTTTTTTGTTACAATCGTGTTACGAATAGATGTCCGGAGGGTAACATGGCTAATTACAATGAGTTTTCAGATAGTAATCCGCATAATGAATCCAATCGAATCGAAGCGGAAAAAAACGCCGAAACCGGTGCTGAACCGCCAAATTTTCGATCCAATAAAAAAGATCCAAGGCGCCGCAAACTTTGGCTGAAGGCCGGTGGCGGTATTTTACTGTTGTTTATCTTATGGAATGTGTATTCCTTCGCGAGTTATGTCGCTCCGTGGAATGATGAACGCTCAAAGGCGGATGCTGAACAAGATGAAATCCAGCAATACATTTTCCAGAGCGAGAAGAGCGAGGAAACACTCAAAGAAGTGAGCAATTCGCTCATCCGCTTGTATGACCATAATTCGCTTACAGAACTCCATATCAAAGAGATGGAGGAAAAGTTGGAGCAATTGTCCAAAGAACTCGACACGGACGACCCGCGTCTCGCGCAATTGGAATCCTATCATTTTGCGCAAATTGAGTTAACGCGTGAAATGACGAAGACTTTGCAAAAAAACCACGTTGAAGAAGTTCACGAAAGACTGGATGAGATCCTGGACCGCCAAAAAGAGAAAGCGGACGATAAAGCCGAGATTTTGATTTCGTTGATGGAACAGGAAGACATTAGGTATGAGCAGCAGGCAGACGGTTCGATTGCCTACGAATAATTCAATTCATAAGCGAAAAAGCTCCTTTGGTATCCTTATGGGTATCGAAGGAGCTTTTTCGTACAGTGCGAGGACGGAAAGTTAATAGCTAACGGTGTGTAAAGTAGAAAAAAAGCAGATTGAGGAAAAAGCCCTGTAATTCCAAATGCTGAAACAGGGTATAGGGATGGAAAACATCTATTTTGAAGGAGAGATTTCTTGGATACTCAACAATACAAAGTGAAGGATGGGCGCCACGTAGACTTGGCAGATTGGGCGACACATGAAAATAAAGGATCGGAATCCGATCACATCGAACAGCAATTGAAGGGAACGATCGAAGAACTGAAAAAATGGCATGCCCGACTTCATGCAGAAGAAGAAAAAGGCATTGTGGTGGCCCTTCAGGCGATGGACGCGGCTGGAAAAGACGAAGCCATCACTTATCTGTTCTCGAATTTGACCGCCCAAGGGCTGAAAGTGACGACGCTCGGAAAGCCGACGGAAGAGGAATTGAAGCATGATTATTTATGGCGCTTGCACAAGGCCTTGCCGGAGCGCGGGCAAATCGGCATTTTAAACCGTTCCCATTACGAAGAAGTCATTGCGACGCGTGTCCATAATCTGCTCGAAGAAGAGCCCTTGCCGAATCAATTGATCGATGGTGAAGTATGGAACCGTCGCTACCGGCAAATCAACGAATTTGAGCGGTACATGTTCGAAAACGGTTTTCCGTTTGTGAAATTCTTCTTTAATATTTCCAAAGAAGAACAAACCACGCGCCTGCTCGAACGGATGAAAAACCCAGAGAAGAATTGGGAGTTTTCCTTCAGCGATGTCGAAGAACGCGAGCATTGGGAGGATTACCAGGACATATTTGGGGATATGCTGACACACACCTCTACAGATCATGCCCCTTGGTACATATTGCCGGCAGATGATGAAATGTATTCCCGTTTGATTATCGCCCGAGTGATGGTGGAGATGTTGGAAGAAATTAACCCGGAATTACCGGAAATCAGCGGCAAGCAAAAAGACAAGCTCAAGCATTACATCGATAAGCTGGAAAAGGAAACAGAATGATATAACCCGAAGCGGCCAAGGCTGCTTCGGGTTTTGTTTTTGACTATGATTTATTGGAACAATAGATAACCATTCTCGGAAATGAATTCGTAGCTTAGATCGACGAACAGGAAGCATGCATCCGACAGCGGATAGCTGAAAGTGCGGATCATTTCCCCTGTTTCGATATCAGCGTAAATATCCGATAGGCGTCCTTTATGGCTCACTTTCATGAGCATCATATTCTCCAAGAAATAAGGGCGAAAAGCCCAATGTGAACCAATTTGCTGCGGTTCGCTTTGCCAGCTTCCGGCTGTTTTCCGGAAGTTGGAGGAGACTTGTTCCCCGTCGCTGTTGCAGATGTAGATACGGAAACTTTCCGCCTCGAAAAGCGGCAGCACTTCCTTGATGAACAGGTCGGCATAGTCTGGGCTTTGCCATTTGCCCGTCAATCGTTTGAGTTTATCTTCGGAACGGGCGGTATAGGCCAAGCGTTCGCTGACCATCGCTTTTTCGCGGTGGACAAATTCCTTTACGTGATGACCCACGTGGATGGACAAGGAATCCGTCGTCAGCAGGGCAGGGTTCGGATGAGCCAGATAATAGCCTTGGTAGTAATGGCCGCCGTGTTTCCAGGCGAAATACAATTGATGGTTATCTTCTATATATTCATACAACAGCCGTGCGCCGATACGGTGGGCAAGCATCGATAACGAATGGATGATGTCCTGGAAAGCGTCGGGCTGGTGGTGCCGGCTGATGCTCATATCGATTTTCAGGATATGCGGCCGCAACTGCCGGATGCGGTCGATATTCGAACTTTTCGCGCCGGCATGATCGACAGCAATCTGGATGCCGAAAGTCTTGAAATACAAGAGCAAGTGGTTGAGTGTATCGAAATCATCATTGAAATCATGCTCGGTAATTTCAAGGACAATGCGTTCGAGCGGGAATCCGCGTTTGCGGTATTTGAGCAAGGTTTTCAGGAAATCTTCGCCGTCTCCTGCCATCAGCTGGCGGGCGTTGCGATTGATGAACAACAGGCAGTCATTGTTTTGCAGCAGCAATTGATCGAGTGCCATTTCGAGCAGCCTTTGGTCCACTTCTGTTTTGTACTCGTCCGGAACTTCCGGGTCGTTGAAGAAATCGCCGAGTGATTTGATTCCGTCCGGTTCTATGTAGCGGCCGAGCAGTTCGTAACCGATGACGTCGTGTTTGACGGCACTGACGATCGGCTGGAACACCGGCATAATTTTGTCCATATTGTCGATGATGTCTAACGGATCCATAATATCTCTCCTTGCCGTGCACTGTCTTGTTCTATTTTAATCTTAATTTTTCCAGCATTCAATTGAAGCTTTTGAAACACCGTTCAAATGACGAATATTCCGTGAATGAAAAGAAACTGTAAATCCAGCCAGAAGTGCTTGCTTTTCTATGATGCCACCCCCTATAATGTGAGTCGCTGCCTTGCCTCATCGCCTTCAACGGAATGCGGGCATCGCTCATTATCACTAGATGAACGGAGAATATGAAATGGACAAATTTTACCGCCTCGGGGCAATTTTTATTGCTTCCATTGTTATGGCGATCGCTTTCAACATGTTTTTGCTGCCACATGAAATTTTATCAGGAGGGGTTACCGGAATCGCCATGATCTTCGGCTTGATGACACCGATCAACTCAGGGATCTGGCTGATTTTGCTGAACTTGCCGATTTTGGTCATCGGTTGGATGAAGCTCGGCAAGACTTTTATCGGCAACAGCATTTTTTCAGTAGCTGTGACGTCGATTGCCATGCTTTACATCCCGATTGTCCAAGTAACAGAAGATGCACTATTGTCATCGGTCTTCGGCGGCGTCATTTCAGGCGCTGCAGTAGGGATCATCATCCGCTTTTACGGGTCGACCGGCGGCTTTGATGTCATCGGTCTGTTGCTGACAATGAAGCGCGACATCCCGCTTGGCTTCATGGTTTTTACTTTGAACAGCGGCGTCGTGTTCATCTCGGGCTTTATCTTCAACTGGGAGCTCGCGATGTATACGATGGCATCGATCTATATCACAGGAATCGTTGTTGACCGTATCCACACGCGCCATATCAAGCTCAGCTTGATGGTGGTGACGGCCAAAGGCGACGAAGTGAAGAAGAAGCTATTGACGAACCTCTACCGTGGCATCACGGTAACGGACGGGGAAGGCGCTTATACTGGCGCCAAGGTGAAAGTGCTGCATAGTGTCATCACCCGTTACGAACTGGCATTTGTCCGCCCCTTGATCCGAGAAATCGACCCGAATGCTTTCGTCAGCATCACCGAGACGATGGAAGTGGTCGGAAATTTCCGGCGAGATGAAAATTACAAGAAAAATTCGATGTAATGGGAAAAAGCCGTCCAGAAAAAGTGCGCAGACACTTTTAGGGACGGCTTTTCCTTTATTTACTGAACATTGTGCAGGATAAGGGGTTACTGTGCTTCCTCGACAAAAACGCGGTACACCACTTCATCGAACAAAGCGCGCTCATGTCCTGGATAAATCTCGCGGTGGTGGGAATTGCGCCGCTTCAAAGCATTCTTCAGCAGGAAACGATGGATTTTGCTGAACGCTTCCACGGCCGGTTCAAGATTTTTGGCGCTGCGCAATTGGACCGATAGGCCATCTTCAAATTCTTCGAATGCGACTTCCGGAAGCAGCGGGAACTTTCGCTCTTTGTGAATCAAGTTGAACGCGCGGTCGATTGTTCCATTGTCGATGAAATCCGGCTGGCGGATCATCAGCGAGAAAGTTGCCGGCAACCCATCTGGACTTTCAGCGTGGTGGAGTGTTTCGAGCGGATAAAGGGAATATTCCGCAAACCCTGGCGGACGATGGCCGAATTGTGGAATCGTCCGCACGGCTTCCGAAAGGGCAGTCAATACACGAAGGCGCTCATGGAAATCCTCAGACCCGAGGCTTTCGCGCCCGTCGATGATAAAATAGAATTGTTTCGGGATGTGGACGGCATGCGCTTCGGTGGCGGGAATGTATATTTTTTGTTCCTCTACTTTCCAATCCTGCATCAGCAAATCACTCCTCTATTCGCGGAATTTGAGTTCAGGCATCCAAGTGGCAAGATGAGCTTTTGTGTTGGCGTTCCATTCAGTATTGATATCTTTTAACAACAAAACCTCAAAATCTGTAAACCCGTCGTGTTGCACGAAAGTTGGGGTGAAGGCTGGGTTTGTGAGGACAATACTTGAACCTTGTGCCGTTTCGAGCTTTTCGATTTCTAAATGGGCAATGCCGCCGATTCGTCTCTCTACGCCTTTTTGTCCGGACAAGAAGTTGCCAAGCGAGTAAAAGACAAGGCTGCGGCGACCGTCTGCAGTATTAATCCAGGCGGGCGGCTGCAAGACATGCGGGTGATGCCCGAGAATGATATCTGCGCCGTTTTCAGCGGCAAAAAGGGCGAGTTCTGCTTGCTCTTGTGTCGGCATCGCTTCGTATTCATTGCCGAAATGCAGGCTTAACACCGTCACATCTGAATGCTTGCGCGCATACGCTAAATCCTGTTGGATCAATTCCCGGTCAATGCGATTGACTAAATACGGCCGGCCGGCGGGTGTCGGGACTCCATTGGTTCCGTACGTATAGGATAAAAACGATAAAGTGATGCCGTTGCGCTCGAGAACTGGAATATCAGCACGCTGTTGTGCGGAAAGATGAGAACCGGTTGATACCATTCCGATAGCCCGCCAATGGGAGATGGCGTTCTCGATGGCTTGGACGCCGCGATCCAGGGTATGGTTGTTCGCCATAGAGACGACATCGACTCCGGCATTTTTCATGGCATCGCCTAGCTCGAATGGGCTGTTGAATGATGGATAGGTGGACACGCCAATTTCACTGCCGCCGATAATGCTTTCGGAATTGGCGACGGTAATATCGGAAGATTCGAGAAAGGGCTGGATTGGTGCAAACATGGAATCAAAATCATACGTGCTGCCTGTCTTGGCATCTTCGTAAAGAGGCTCATGGATGAGCACATCACCGATTGCCGACAAGCTCACGCGATGGTTCCTCGCCAATCGCTCAGGTATCACCGCAAGCGGGGCAGGACGCAAAGTAAATTCATGCGAGCCAGGTTCAGCCGCAGACGGCTGTTCACCGCTGATAGCCAAAGTTCCGATAGCAGCCAGGCATACGATAAACCATTTTGTGATAGTTGCCATGAGTCACTTCCTTTCCAGGGGCCTGCCTAAAATAGCCGGGCGGGCGCATGTAGTATCCGTCAGATTGATTGATTTCAGAATACTATAACCATGAGGAAGTGACTAGGCTTTTTCTGGTTTCACCATGATAAATAGCCTGTTTTTACAGAGGCCTTGAGAAGACAACCACTTACAGGCGCAAATGATTCACATAATGATAAAGAAATAGATGATGACCATGATAATCATGATCGACAGCATCGTGGAAATCATGCTGATGCGCAGATTCGACGAATAAAAGGTTTCCTGGATGATTTGCTGGCGTTTTTCTCGGTAGGTGCGTGTAGCTGTGAAAATGATGACCAGGCCGAATACACAAGCAAAAATGCCAAGGATGATGGTAAATAAATCGACAAAGGGATTTCGCACGACGCCCATTGTGAAATGGAGGCTCGTCGCCAGGAAGCCGACGCCGACGATGGAGATTGCCGTGCGGATCCAAGCAAGATAAGTGCGCTCGTTTGCGAGATGCTGTTGGGTATAGGTCAGCTGGTTTTTTTCTTTTCGATAGGATTGCCGTGACAAGTGGTGGACCTCCTTCGATTGAATGGCGTCTGCTTTCTCATAGTTTACCCAGAAAGCGATTGTTCTAATTAGAAAGTCATCAAGAAATGGATAACCGAAAACATAATCGGGGTATACATGTATCATCACAAGTAAATGGGGAATATTGATGGAATTATTGTTGACTATCCTGGTCCTGCTGATCGCGCTCCTCGTCTCCAATGTAGTGAGCCACTACATGCCGCAAGTGCCGGCAGCACTTATCCAAGTGGCGCTCGGGACGATCATCGTGCTGGTCTTCGAGGATTTTACATTTGAATTGGAAGCTGAATGGTTTCTATTGCTGTTTATTGCACCGCTCTTGTTCAACGATGGGCGGCATTTTCCGCGTGAAGAATTATGGCGTATGCGTGGGCCGATTTTCGGCAACGCGGTCATCCTGGTGCTGTTGACGACAATGATCGGCGGTTATTTTATCCACTGGCTCATTGAAGACATCCCGCTCGCCGCAGCGTTTGCACTGGCTGCGATCCTGTCGCCGACGGACCCTGTCGCAGTCAACGGCATCTCCCAGCGCGTCCGCATCCCAAGCAATGTGTTGAGCTTGGTACGCGGCGAGTCGCTGATTAATGACGCTTCGGGGCTCGTCGCATTCAATTATGCAGTCGCTGCAGTCGTCACCGGAACCTTCTCGCTATACTCCGCTATTTTCAATTTTTCCTATAAATTTTTGGCGGGTGCACTTCTAGGAGCCGTGATCGCTTTGCTGTTTGTTGGCATCCGCTTATTGTTCCGCAAACAGGGGATTAATGACGTCACGTTCCATTCGCTATTGCAGATCATGACGCCGTTTATCATCTTTGTCGTAGCGGAGGAATTATTAGGGGCATCCGGCGTTATCGCCGTGGTCGTCGGGGGAATTGTTCATTCGCTCGTGCAGGAAGACACCGAAGCGCTGGTTGCAGAAGAGCAGATGCTGACGGAAAATATTTGGACGATCATCACCTTTGTGTTGAACGGCATCATTTTCTTGCTGCTCGGGCTCAACATCCCGGGGGCGATGAGCGGCGCATTAGAAAACCCGAGTATGGATGCAAGTGTCCTGCTGTCGTATGTTCTGGCGATTACCGCCATGCTGCTCGGCATCCGCTTTATTTGGGCTTATTTATTTTCCCACTACGAGTACCGCTTCGGCAAAATGGAAGATGCTGCAAAGCCGAGCCTCAAGCTGACTTTATTCGTCAGCCTGACAGGCGTGAGAGGGACGGTGACCATGGTCGGGATTTTGTCCTTGCCGATGATCATTGAAGGCGGCTATATTTTCCCGCAGCGTTCACTGCTGCTGTTTCTCGCAGTCGGCACAATCCTCTTGACGCTGCTGCTTGCGACCGCCTGCTTGCCGCTGCTCAGCAAGGGCAAATTGGCCGGTAGCGATGACGGCGATACAATCGACTTGGAAGAAGCAAGACGGCGTATTTTGCTGGCATCGATCGCCCGCATCAAATCGGAAATGACCGAAGCGAATGAAACGGCAGCTTATGAATTAATGGATGAATACCGTTTGCGTTTCCAGCAAGTCCAGCCTGAAGGCGAAGAAGCGAAAGAGGCGAACAAGAAATACCAGCGCCGCATGAAGGAAGTGCGGCTGCGGGCTTTGAAATCCGAGCGCCGCTTTATCGAAAGGCTGAAGAAGACAGAAGGGATGGAACGGGAGGTCTATGAGGCATTCGAGCATTCGCTGAATCGCCGCGAGGAAGCGATTGCCCACAACGCCCGTTCGACATTATTGTATTTGCAGGGCAAGTTGATCCGAGCATGGCGAAGGTTCCGCGGGGAAAATTGGCAAGACGAGGAAATTCGCCTGGTCGAATACCAGGTTGGCCGTGAAGTGCAATTGAAGGCACTTGAAGCCGCCTTGAAGAATTTGGAAGCCTACCATCAAAAAGCTTCACATAAAGACATCGTCGAAGCAGTTTTGACCGAGTACCGGAAAATGATCAGCCGTTTGAGAAAGCCCGAAACCTTGTATGATGAACGTTACGAGATGCAAAAAGAAGAGCTGCGCATCAATGTCATGGACATGGGGCGAGCCAAAATCTACGATATGTACGATGCTGCGGAAATCACACGGCAGCAAGCGAAAGAATTAAGGAAATACATCAATTACATCGAAAGCGTCACTTTGTACGATCCGACGGAGTAAAAGCAGAAGCCTGGGCTTCTGCTTTTTCATTTAGATTGAAAAATCTGTCACTTCTGTAAATGACATGCTTTCACCTGAATAAAAAGCGAATGAATTATAAATAATGTATTGAATCGTACGTTAAATAGCGTAGACTGGGTTTATGGAAAGCGATTTATTTTCGAAATTGCTGTTATTTCCGAAGAAAGGGTGGAGAAGAGATGGAGAAAGTAGAGTTGGGAACTGTCATCAAAGACTGGCGTTTACATGCCATTGCCTTCATTTTGGTAGCCATTACCGAAGCGATTGGCCAGTTCAGCATTGCTGTAGGGCCAGGAGTCATTCTATTATTACCGATGTTATATGCATTCTTTTTGGGGCTTGGCTTGTATTTCACGCCGCTCATTTCCGAGAAAAACGCCAAAAATGCAGAACCACTCATCATTTTAGGCGTGACTTTGCTGATTGCCAAAATCGGTGTCACGATCGGGCCGCAGATTGAAGCAATCATCGCAGCGGGTCCAGCACTTTTACTGCAGGAACTCGGTAATTTGGGGACGATTTTCCTTGCTCTGCCGCTTGCTGTGCTGCTTGGGTTCCGCCGTGAAAGCATCGGTATGACCCATTCGATTGCGCGTGAGCCGAATGTCGGGCTGATCGTCAATAAGTTTGGATTCTCTTCACCTGAAGGCCGCGGAGTCATGGCGGTCTATATTTTCGGAACGGTATTCGGAGCCGTTTTTCTTGGCTTGATTTCAGGATTGCTTGCAACGGCAACGCCGCTCCATCCTCTGTCGTTTGCCATGGCATCCGGCGTCGGGAGCGGATCGATGATGGCTGCGGCCAGTGGTTCGCTGATCGGGGCATATCCCGAATTGGAAGAACAAATCGTTGCCTTTGCGGGAGCGAGTAATTTACTATCGCTGTCCACTGGCTTGTATTTCAGTATTTTTATCGGCTTGCCGCTAACGGAGAAGTTGTACAGCATTATGATGCGCAGATCGGAACGAAAAGCTGCGAAGGGAGGCGGGCCAAATGCTTAAAAGTGTCATCGAATGGACATGGGTATTGGCTATTTTCGGCGTTGCCGCTTTGATTGGCAACTGGTTCGGCATGGATGTTTTGCCATGGGAAGCGATTCCGGGAATGCTGGTCTTGATCGCCGTGAGCCTCGTCGGTTTAATGTTGGAGAAGGCATTGCCCTTTAGCATGCCGGCAGTCGGCTATATCGGCATACTGGCCATCATCATTTCCTTGCCGTGGTTTCCAGGTTCGGATTATGTCGTTGCCTGGACCAGCCAGATCGGTATTTTGGCGCTTGCCACGCCGATCCTCGCCTACGCCGGCATCTCGGTCGGATCGAACTGGGCGGATTTCCGCAAGCTGGGCTTCCGGAGCTTTTTGGTGGCGATCGCGGTCTTTCTCGGGACCTTCATCGGCTCCGCCCTTATCGCTGAAGTGATCTTGCGCTGGCAAGGCATTATATAAGAAAAAATCCCCCCAGCAAATATTGCCAGGGGGATTTTTGATTGAACGCAAAAGAAATGGCCCGGTGCAGTCACCTGCATCGGGCCTTCAAAAAATTTGGGGGTGAAGGGGAAGCTCACTAAACGCTTCTGCTTATTAGTTACCACATGCCGATGGTGCTCAAACATCTTGCCGCAACTTTTTGAAACTTGTACATTCTATATAGATAGATTTTTTTAGAACGACCGCATTTATAGATAGGGGGAGTTTGATGAAAATTATTGTGGCGCCGGATTCTTTTAAAGGCAGCATCTCAGCAGAGCAAGCGGCACGCGCAATGGCCGAAGGGATACTGGACACAGCCCCGGATTGCGAGGTCATCGAATTGCCGTCCGCGGACGGCGGTGAAGGCACCATGGCGAATCTGGTCGCAGCGACAAACGGCCGTATCGCAACCCAACAAGTTTCAGGGCCGCTCGGCAAGCCGGTCGCTGCCAGCTATGGCATGCTTGGAAACGGCAAGACTTGCGTCATTGAAATTGCAGAGGCATCCGGCCTGACCTTGCTTTCACAAACAGAACGCAGTCCGGAGCGTACATCGACAAACGGCACCGGCGAATTGATCCTTCATGCCCTCGACGCCGGATTTCGGGATTTCATCATCGGGCTCGGGGGCAGCGCAACGAATGATGGAGGGACAGGAATCCTGCGCGCGCTCGGCATGCGATTTCTCGATGCTTCAGGTAAGGAACTGCCGCCAGGAGCTGGGGCACTGGGTGAACTTTATGCAATAGATGCAGGCTCTTTCGATACGCGCCTTCAGGATTGCCGCTTTGTCATCGCGAGTGATGTCGACAATCCACTGGTCGGCCCGAACGGCGCTTCACATATATTCGGCCCGCAAAAAGGCGCGACCGCTAAAATGGCGGAAGCGCTGGATCGGAAGTTAAGCCATTACGCCGATATCGTGGAGAAAGAGACTGGAGTGTCTTTGCATGATTACCCGGGGGCAGGGGCTGCGGGCGGTGCAGGCGGCGCGTTTTTGGCATTCTTTCCGGCAGTCATGCGGCGCGGCATCGATGTCGTTCTTGAAGCTTCAGGATTTTCAGAAAGCGTGGCGTCGAGTGATTTGATTTTCACGGGTGAAGGAAAATCGGACCACCAAACCTTATCCGGAAAAACAGCTTTTGGCATTGCTCAAATGGCTGCTGTCCACAGCAAGCCGGTCATCTTATTGTCAGGCGCGATCGATCCGGAGAGCCGCAAGGACTTGATGCACTTTTTCGAAGAAGTGCATTCAGTATCAGGTGGAGCTGTGACCGAAAAACAATCGATGGACGACGCCTATGTGCATGTGCGCAAACGGGCAGCGGAAATTCTCAACGCTTATTTGGGCAATCATCCACAATCCGATTAAGCATCCGCACAATTTTTATTTCGGAACAGGTGTAACAAAATGCGAAACGGGGTAGAAATCATTAACTGCCCTATGCATGGTTACATGCGGACGAAATGAAAATAAGGAGGGATCTCCCGTGATGACGCCAATGACCAGAAGCAAGCTTCGCAAAGAAACCAGCAATTTATATATAGACATGATGGCTTTTTATAAACGCTTTTCCAAGTCCCATGAACCAGGGAACATGGATTTGCAGCGAATGAAATTGAACCTGGACAGATTAAATCCAACTTCAACCGTAGAACAGATCGAAGCGATCCGCTTTCTGGAATTCTTTCTGGCGATCCATCTCGGGCAAATCGATTCCGCACATGAAGCAGAGCGCATCCATTTGCTTGGCCGTGCCAAAGAGTACACGACCCGGGACTCAAGGCAACGGCGTGCGCTGAGAAAATGGCGACGCGAAGTGGAAGAAAGCAGCGAACAGGCTGTTTGAAACAAGAGAGCCGCGACTGGCTCTTTTTTTATTGCCTGAAATTCCAAGCTCCCACCTACAAGGAAACGCGCTATAATGAAGCTATTGTTTAACTTGGAATGGAGGCCGAACGATGGCTATTGGAAGAACGCAAGCAGGCAAGCGAATGCTCGAAAGCTATAGCGAGTCGCCGGAAAAATTGCGGGGCTTGTACAAGCGAACCTTGTGGATTGTCATGCTCTCGCAAATTTTCGGTGGAGCTGGCTTGGCTGCCGGGATTACGGTTGGCGCTTTGCTCGCGCGGGATATGCTCGGCACAGAAAGTTATGCGGGGCTTCCGGTCTTTCTCTTTACGCTCGGATCGGCAGGGGCCGCGCTCGTCGTCGGGCGCTTGTCTCAGCGTTTCGGGCGCAGGACGGGCTTGGCTGCCGGGTTTCTTACGGGCGGCATTGGCTCGATCGGCGTCGTATTTTCCGCGATATGGGGCAATGTTTTTCTGTTGTTTCTGGCGCTTGTCATCTACGGTGCGGGATCGGCGACGAATCTTCAAGCACGTTATGCAGGAACCGACCTGGCAAGCACGAAACAGCGCGGCACAGCCATCAGCGTCGCCATGGTGGCGACCACATTTGGGGCATTTGCCGGGCCGAATCTAGTTGGCGTCATGGGAAGTTTCGCTGAATCGATCGGAGTGCCGGCCCTTGCCGGCCCGTTCATTTTAGCGGGAGTCGCATACATACTGGCAGGCATCGTGTTATTTGCGCTATTGCGCCCAGATCCGCTCATGGTGTCGCGTTTTATCAGCGACCAGCAAAAACGGGATCAGGCCGCGTCAGGAGAAGAACAAGTGGCAGGTACTGCGGTCAATAGCCGCGGCGTTTTCCTCGGTGCAACGGTCATGGTCATCACGCAAATCGTTATGGTTGCGATCATGACGATGACGCCGGTGCATATGGGTCACCACGGCCATAGCCTCAATGCGATCGGCATGGTCATCGGCATCCATGTAGCGGCGATGTATTTGCCATCGCTCGTGACAGGAGTGTTGGTCGATAAGGCTGGGCGCGTTGCAATGGTCGTCGCAGCGGGGGTGACCTTGCTCGCAGCTGGGCTTGTGGCGGCCTTCGCTCCTGGAGATTCGCTGTTTGTCCTGATTCTCGCCTTGGCGCTGCTCGGGCTTGGCTGGAACTTCGGTTTGATCAGCGGCACGGCGTTGATCGTCGATTCGACAAAACCGAAAGCGCGAGCGAAAACACAAGGGATGGTTGATGTCCTGATTGCCTTGGCCGGTGCGACTGGCGGCGGCATCTCGGGAATGGTCGTAGCCGGTACCAGCTTTGCGGTGCTATCGCTTGCCGGCGGAATCCTGTCGTTGTTATTGGTGCCTGTCGTCATTTGGTTTTGGCGCAATCAAGAAACCAGTGTTTCATAAGGTGCGGAGGCTTGGATGCCTCCGCTTTTTTTATTCTCATGGAATTTTAATGTTCTCCTCAGCAGTCACTCACCCTGCGCGGATATGCTAGAACTATCATAAAGCGAGAAAGGGTGTTTGAAGATGAAGAAAATGACGGCAGGAATGGCCGCGGTGATTTTATTGGCAGGGTGCGGCACAGGACAAGATACCAGCGAGACGACAACAGCGGATACCGAAAATGCGACACAGCAACAAACGGATGCAACGAACGGAGATAGCAGCACAGCGCAGGGCGACTCGGCTGAACAAGCGGACAGTACGGAGCAAGCCGCGCAAGATGGACAGGCAGCATCTCCAGCAGCAAGCGGTGAGATCCGCGAATTCGATTTGGATTTGAAGTTCACGGATGATCGTGAATGGGAATTTGATTACGACCGCAATGAAGCGTCGATTGAGCGCGATTCGGGAGACCGGGTCTCTGGCCAGGAAGCCCAAGATGAATTTGCGCAACTTTTCCAGGCCATCCAGTTTTCAACGGCACGCCCACTTGAAGACGTCAAGCGCGAAGTATTGGAAGCGGTCAATGCCCAGCAAGCGGATGTCCGGGAATTTGAGATGGATGTGAAATTTGATTCTGGGGAAGAAATGGAAATCGACCACGATGTCAGAAACGGCGCAAGATCTGAAGAACTCGATGAATTCTCGCTCGAATTGACATTTGCGGCAGGCAGCGAATCGAGTTATGATTTCGAAAGCGATGAGCGGGAAGCGGAAATCGAGCGCCGTGATGGATCGGAAAGCGAAGGGGCAGGAGCACTCGATGAGATGGAAAAGTTGCTCGGCCAAGTCAACATCACAACGGCTCGTTCCATCGATGACATGAAAGCTGAAGTTCTGCAAGCATTGTCGATCGATGCGGCTAAAGTAGAAGATTTCGATCTTGAAGTCGATTACCAGGGCGGCGAAGAAATTAAGTTTTCTCATGACACGAAGGAATAGCGTGTAGAGGAACAAAAATCAGTTTTCAGTTCTGGTAACAGCTGTGGCTTAAGCCTAGTTTGACCGGCTACTCTATAAAGTTCCACTTTTAAAAGCACAGCGGACATACTGAAACCCCTCACCGATTCAGGTGAGGGGTTTCAGTTGTTATTTATTTAGTTTAAAAACTGCGTATCGGTCAATTCGCTGAAGTCGGGTTTTTCTTTCAGGAATTTCAAGTCGAAGGATGAATCGCCGAAGGCTTGGATTTCTTCGCCGTCGATGTCCGTACTGAAGAACATATTATCCCAAGCGCCGTCGATAACGGATTTGTCGAGTTCCTGGCCGGTAATGTCATCGATTGTGGAGATGACGATTTCCTTGGATTCTTCAGGGTTTTCTTCGATATATGCTGTAGCTTCTTCATGCGCATCGACAATGGCCTGCACGGTTTCAGGATCTGACTCGATCAATTCACTGGAAGTGACAAGGACAGATGCCGGAAGGGAAGTGCCGAAGGAAATTTCATCCGGTTCGATGATCACTTTGGCGCCGGTATTTTGTGCAAGGACGGATGCCCATGGTTCCGGGGCAACCGCGACATCGATTTTACCCGTTTCAAACATGGCTTCATATTGAGCCGGCTTGCCGGTCTGGTGGACCATTTCGCCGCCGATGCGGTTTGAGGTGATGTCGTTCTCTTTCATATAGGTTTCGAATTGTACGTCATGTGTGCAGCCGACGCGCGGCGTGATGAATGTGCTGCCCGGGATGTCTTCGATGGATTCGATGCCGCTGCCGTCACGCGCCATAACGACGGTTCCGCCGCTCGCGCCGCCAGCGATCATGCGCACATCCGCGCCGTTCGTGTAGTTGTTCATGGCAGGCCCGGGACCGACCAGCCCGCCGTCGATGTCGCCAGTTTTCAGCGCTGTCATAAAGTCGGAGCCGTCAGCGAATGTCACGTATTCAACATTCGTGCCTTCCGGCAAATTGCTTTCATAAAACTGCTGGTCTTTTGCAACCATTGCTGTGGCGTGGTCAAGATTCGGGAAATAGCCGAGTACGATGGTATCTTCGGAATCGCCCGTTGCGGCACCTGAAGCTCCGCAAGCTGACAGGATGCCCGCAGCCGCGAGTGAAGTTAAAATAAGTCCGGATCTTTTCATAAAATGATTCCTCCTCAAATGGTTTCGGATTTTAAGATTCAAGTCCCCAGCGTTTCAGGACATTTTTTTCGATGCGTTGGAAAATCAATTGGTCGACGACTGCGCCGACGACACCGATGATGATCATGACGCCGATAACGAGCGCCATATTGCCGAAGTCAGAAGCGTAGCGCAATGTGTAGCCGAGCCCTGGCCCGGCACTGAGCAGTTCACCGGCCATAAGCGCGCGCCAGGCGAATGCCCAGGCGAGACGTGCGCCGGTCACAAGATAGGGGATGGAAGCCGGGATGATGACTTTCCAGAACAAGTCGATGCCGTTCGACCCCATCGTGCGTGCTGCTTTTATGTATAGTGGATTGACATTTTTGATGCCCGTCCGTACGTTCAGTGTCATGACAAAAGTACCGCCTAAGATGACGACGAAGATGATGGCGCCTTCGCCTAAGCCGAACCACATCATGGCAAGCGGCAGCCAGATGATGCTCGGTACGCTTTGCAAGGCGAGCACCATTGAGCCGATTGTGTCATCGGCCGTTTTCGAGCGTGCCAGCAAAATGCCGAGTGCCGTGCCGATCAATAGGGAAACGGCGAGGCCGATCAACAGGCGTCGGAAACTCGCGACCAAGTCGTAGACTAAAGTCAGATCACTAAATCCAGCAACCAGTGCATCCCATACGCTAAACGGGGAAGGAAGGATTGTTTCATGCCATAATTCGAAATAGGAGCCGAGTCCCCAAAATAGGATAAGTCCGGTGAAAAATAAGAGGCGCTTAACTGCGGGCTTCATAGGCAAGCTCCTCGTTTATGACTTTGTCGATTTCACCTTTCAATAGCCCCATGATGCGTTCTTCAAGTGAAGCGACTTGTTGTTTATGTTCGTCGCGAGGGCGCGGAATATCGACTTCGATGTCGGCGATAACAGTGCCTGGCCGCGTACCCATGACCACGATTCGATCCGATAATTTGATCGATTCCTGTATGCTATGGGTTACGAACACAATGGTTTTCTGTGTATCGATCCAAATCTTCTCTAGCTGTCCGTGAAGCCGGCTGCGCGTCTGTTCGTCAAGCGCACCGAACGGTTCATCCATCAGGAGAACAGCCGGGTCCATTGCGAGGGAACGCGCGATCGAAACACGCTGCTGCATGCCGCCTGACAGTTCATGCGGATAATGACTTGCGTAATTGCTGAGCTGGACCATCTGAAGGAAATGGCGAGCGCGTTCGATCGCCTGTTTTTTGTTCATTTCCTTGCGCAGCGGAAACACGACATTCTCCGTAACGGTCATCCAGGGGAACAAGGCCGCTTCTTGAAACACCATGCCGCGGTCTTTCCCTGGCTTCTGGACATTTTTGCCGTCGACGACAATGACGCCCGACGAAGCGGAAGTCAGGCCGGCGATCATCGACAATAAAGTCGACTTGCCGCAGCCGGAAGGGCCGAGAATCGAGACGAATTGGCCTTTCGGGATTTCCAGGTTTATATCTTCTAATACCGTGTTGGCATTATTGTCTTTATCGGTATATATTTTGTTGATATGTTGGATTTCAATAAACAATAAAATTCACCGGCTATAAAACCTACCTTTCTAATCGGGTATTGCTTAATAAAGTATAGTATTTTTATAGGAATTGTCAATAATTCCTGACAGTTTTTTTCGGTTTTAAAAGACATTGGAATAAAGTAATCTTTTTAACATAAATGCCTGCTTGGCTGGCTAAGTATCGAGAGCTTGTACAGATGGCTATTCGGAGGAATTGCAAAAGGAGATTTGGGCAAACAAAAATCCCCGCTCTTGTTAGAGGGGGATAAGTATTAATGCATTACAGTTTTTTCAGTTCTGCCAACACTTCTGACGGTTCGACACGATCCTTGTAATCTGCTTTTGTATATTCATAAGCGATTGTACCGTCGCTTGAAATGATATACGTAGCGGATACAGGCAAGGTCCATTCTTCATCGCCATTGTATTTGTCAACATCGAGTTTATTGTCTTTATAAACTTCAACTAAGTATTCCGGCAGCTGGTAGATCAAATTGAAGTTGCTCGCGGCTTTATTGCCGACATCGCTTAATACTTTATATTCCAGGTCATGCTTTTCCTGTGCGGACATGGAATGGTCAGGAGTCTGTGGGCTGATGGCCAATAGTTCGGCTCCTGCCCCATGAATTTCCTCGATGATCTGTTGATAAGCCCGGAGTTCCATGTTGCAGTAAGGACACCAATTGCCGCGGTAAAAGGTCAGGATGACAGGGCCTTGCTTCAATTGATCGTAAAGCTCCACTGTGTTGCCGGAAGCATCCGGTAAGCTGAAGTTCGGGGCTTTGTCGCCTTTTTTCATGCCTTTGCCTTCATCGGAAGCTTCGAGCTCGCTAATGGCGTCCTGCATTTTTTGCTGTATTTCTTCTGGTTTTGAAGCTTTGAATTTTTTGATGTATTCGTCGAATTCATTTCTCATTTCGGTTGTCATGCCCATCATCTCCAGTCTATAGACTAATAAAGGTTTATTGACTGCCTCACTTTAGAAAGCAGGGACTGGTCTCTTTGATACGTTTATTCGAATAGATTCATGCTTAAATAGCGTTCACCGGTATCCGGCGCGATGCACAATACTTTTTTGCCGGGACCGAGCCGTTTAGCGATTTCGATGGCCGCATAGATGGTCGCGCCGGCAGAAGGGCCGACAAAGACGCCTTCTTCGCGGGCGGAGCGGCGGAACATCTCGATGGCATCTTCATCTTCGATTGCCATGATTTCATCGTAAATCGAGGTATTCAATGTATCCGGCACAAAGCCTGGGCTGGTTCCGACCAATTTGTGCTTGCCGGGCTTGCCACCTGATAGCACAGGTGAGCCTTTCGGTTCGACAACTGTTATATAGAGGTTTGGCAAATGTTCTTTCAAGGTTTCACCGGTTCCAGTGATGGTGCCGCCTGTTCCGGCCGAAGCAACGAAGGCGTCGAGCTGCCCGTCCATTTGCTCGAGGATTTCAAGTGCCGTCGTGCCGCGGTGGGCATCGGGGTTGGCCGGATTTTCAAATTGCTGCGGGATGAAGCTGCCGGGAATCGTTTCACGCAATTCAAGCGCTTTGTGGATCGCGCCCGGCATTTTGTCGTCACTTGGGGTCAACACGACTTCCGAACCGAAAGCTTTCAGCAAATTGATGCGCTCTTGAGTAGCGTTATCCGGCAGCACGAGGATGGAGCGGTAACCTTTCGCTGCAGCGACCATCGCCAGGCCGATGCCGGTATTGCCGCTCGTCGGTTCGATGATTGTTGACCCCGCCTTCAATGCGCCAGATTCTTCAGCTTGCTTGATCATATTATAAGCCGCCCGGTCCTTGACACTTTTGGTCGGGTTGAACATTTCCAATTTTACATAGACATCCGCTGCGCCTTCAGGGACGATGCGGTTCAATTTCACAACAGGCGTATTGCCAATCAGGTCAGTAATGGAATCAAATGGTTTCATCAACTAAACAACCTTTCTTTATCGGATATAAAGGATATTACCTTCCATTGTAGTACAAAGCGAAAGGCTGTGCCATTCGCTTGTTTTATGAGTTGGAGGATGGCTCCATATAATATAGAAGAAATTTTGTCGGCCCTTGCCAGGCTAAATATGCAAAACGGGAGTGAAATCTTCGACAAAATGCCAAAAAGTAGCGTACTATTTTGGTAACGGGAAATCGTTCGAATCATGCAATGGAAAGTAGGGACAGACGTGAAAAAACAAATAGTGGTAATCGGGCTTGGGCGCTTCGGAAGCAGTGTCTGCAAGGAACTTTACGGGATGGGGCACGATATCATGGCGATCGATTCCAATCCGGAAACGGTCAGCACGATGTCCGATTATGCGAGCCATACGGCAACAGCCGATGCGACGGATGAAGGCAGTTTGAAGTCTCTAGGCGTCCGCAATTTCGAGTTTGCCATTGTCGCAATCGGCGATGACTTGCAGGCGAGCGTTTTGTGTACGCTCATGCTGAAAGAACTCGGCGTCCCAAAAGTTTGGGTTAAAGCACGTGACCAGCAGCACCAAAAGATCTTGGAACGCATCGGTGCAGACCGTGTTATCCAGCCGGAATATGAAATGGGCGTCCGGACAGCCCATCATATCGATTCCGAAAAAGTAGTCGATTACATCAATCTATCGGATAACTATAGCATCATCGAATTGGCAGCCTCAAAAAAAGTCATCGGCAAAACCCTTGGGGAACTGAATATCCGCAAAGATTACGGCTGCATGATTTTGGCGATTAAGCATGGCGAAGATGTCAATATTGCGCCGCTGCTCGAAGACCGGGTTGAAGCGGGCGATATTTTGATTGCGATGGGGCATAAAGACGACCTTAAACGCTTTGAAGACAAAGGGCTGTAATGAAAACGACAGCCTAATCGATGGATAAAGGCGGTGGCTGGATGAAAGTTCGGATCGATTGGACGTATAAATCACCGAAAAATAAAGTCGTGCAATTTCTCTCTGAGGAGCTTGAAGCGAGCGAAGCGCTGATTATAGCGCAGGACCTAGAACGCACAGGGCGCACAAAGCGCCTTCAATTTGCCGATCGGCATAACAGTAATTGGAGCATTAAGGAATTGAAAAACTACGTCAAGGAAGTGGAAACAGAGCCGCATGATGTCATCGTTTATTACGATGGCGGCTTTGACCGCCATTCTAAACGGGCAGGGCTTGGATGCGCTGTTTACTTCAAGCAAAACGGCAAGGATTACCGTTTAAGAAAAAATGTGGTCGTCGATGAGATTGACTCCAATAACGAGGCGGAATATGCAGCATTGTCGATGGCGGTCCAGGAAATCGAATTGCTCGGCGTCCATCATCTCCCGGTCCGCTTTATCGGCGATTCGAGGACCGTAGTCAATCAGATGAGCGGCGAATGGGCAGTGCTGGAACATAGCTTGGCGAAGTGGGCTGACCGCATCGACCAACGATTGGAGAACATCGGCATCCGTCCTGAATATGAATTCGTCCCAAGAAAAGAAAACGCCGAAGCGGATCGTTTGGCCACGCAAGCGCTAGGCGAGACGATGATCGAAAGCTTGATCGATCTAAACGCAGACAATTAAAGAAAATAATGAGGAGAAAAGTTGCCAGGAAGAAGCATTCTTGGCAACTTTTTCCTTTTAATGTAAGTTTGTATCATTTTCCAGGTCAATTAACTCAAATTTATCAGAATAGTGTGATATCTATTGAAATTCTATTGCATAGGGTGTATAAATGAGGTGTACAAAAGTTATACAAATACTATATGGAAAGAGGTTGGACACATGAAGAAGTTATCTGTCTCTCTCGTCGCAATGCTGGTGTTGTTTTCGCTTCTCGCATCTCTGGTCATGGCTGACAACCATGGTGACATGGCAAAAGTACGGGTGTTGCACGCTTCGCCTGATGCCCCTGCAGTAGATGTTTACGTCAACGGTGATTTAACGCTCGAAGAAGTACCATTCAAAACGGATTCCGGATATTTGGAAGTCCCGGCTGGTACGCATGATGTAGAAGTATTCGCTGCAGGTACTGAATATGCAGCAGGAGAAGGCGTTTTGCAAGCTGACCTGGAAGTGGAAGCTGGAAAAGCTTACACAGTAGCTGCCGCAAACCTCTTAGAATCCATCGAATTTGTAGTAGCTGAAGATTCCATGGAAGTCACGGAAGGCCAAGCGAAAATCCGCGTCGGCCATTTGTCCCCGGATGCTCCGGCAGTTGATGTTGGAATCATCGGTGGAGATGCTTTGTTCAGTGGAGCTGAGTTCCCATCCATCACCGATTATGCCGAAGTAGACCCTGGCACATATGACTTGGAAATCCGCTTGCCGGATGGCACACAAGTATTGCCGCTTGAAGGAACTGAACTTGCTGCAGATACAGTCTACTCAGTGTTTGCAGTGAACACAGTCGATTCGCTTGAAGTGATCGCGCTTGTCGATTACGAAGCGGCTGCTTCACCAGATGAAATGCCGACAACTGGTCTTGGTACACCAGAACAATCCCAGTCCATGTGGTTGTTGATCGGTGGCGCGTTGTTCTTAGTAGCAGCTAGTGGGCTTGTGTGGAGAAAACGATTTCAATAAATTGGCATTGCTCCTCACAGCAGTATTTCTTGCAGGGTGTACCGCTGCTCCGCAAGATGAAGTGAGTGTCCGCAGTGCGGAAGTCGGCTTTGCTGTCAAGGCAGAACCGGCTTGGACAGAACAACCAAAAGAGCTAGAAAAGGCGAAAGCCGTAGAAAAAGAAAAACCTGCGGCCCAGTCGAAGCAGGCGGCCAACCCGATCAATGAACTGAACCAGCCAGGCATCGCACCAGAGAAGCTGGAAATTCCATCCATTGGAGTGGAAGCGGAAGTCACGCATCTCGCTGTAACCGATACGGGGGAAATGGCGGTGCCGGACAATGGCGAGGAACTGAGTTGGTTTTCGCCGGGCTACCAACCCGGCCAAAGAGGGCGTGCGGTCATAGCGGGACATGTCGATGATTTGGACGGCCCGGCTGTATTTTGGAATTTGACGGAGCTCAAGCCGGGTGATGAAATTGTCGTGTCCGGCGACGATCGCGAGTTACGGTTCGAGGTCCATACGATGGAGTCGGTGCCGCTCGATTTGGCGGATGTCGATTCGGTCTTCGGTTATCATTCATCTCCTGAACTTGTCTTGATTACTTGTTCTGGAACTTATGATTATGACCGGGGGACGAGAGAAGAACGCTTGATCGTCTATGCCTCGCTTGTGCAAGAATAGGAAAGCGTCTCCTTGGAGGCGCTTTTTTGTGTATAGATTTTGTCTTCGGTCAAATTACGTTTGCCCGAGGAGCTGAGATACCGTCACATTTTCGCAACAATAACCGATGGAGCATCCGCTTGAAAAGCAACTTCCGTATGAGCGCATGATATAATTGAGCCGAGCTTTTTTTACGCAGTGAGCGTATCGGTTACATAAGAACATGTAAGGAGTCGTCTATAGCCCTATGAAGGAATCATTAAAACGGATCGTGGAAAGTGCGCGGTTCAATACATTCATCACTGTTTTAATTTTAATCAATGCCTTGCTGGTCGGCTTGGAGACTTACCCGTCGATTGCGGAAAACTACGGGTCATGGCTGTTAATGCTGGATATCATCATCCTGGCATTTTTCACTTTAGAGATACTCGCCAAGCTATTCGTTTACCGGGCGAAATTCTTCGGCAATGCATGGAATAATTTCGATTTCATCATTGTTGTCGGTAGCCTTATCCTCTATAACTCGCCATTTATCAGCGTGTTGCGGATTTTCCGTGTATTGCGAGTGTTGCGGACAGTGTCCACTATTCCATCGCTGCGCCGCGTCGTGACGGCCTTGTTCATGGCCATTCCAACCATCACGAGTGTCATCTTTCTTATGTCAATTATTTTCTACGTCTATGCAGTCATCGGGACGTTCTTTTATGCAGACATTGAACCGGAATATTTTGGCGATCTCGGCCTTTCACTCATCTCCTTGTTCCAGATTTTCACTTTGGAATCTTGGGCGAGCGGGATTTTCCGCCCAGTCTTTGCGGCGGAACCATGGTCTTGGCTGTATTTTATTTCTTTCATCGTTGTTTCGACTTTCCTGATGATTAACTTGATCGTCGGTGAGATCGTCAATAACGCTCAGAAGATTTCAGATGAAATCGACAAGGAAACAGCTGAACTTGAAGGCATTAAAGAAGACACATCGGAAATTGAAGATTTGAGAAAAGAAGTCGGCGAATTGAAGAGCATGATCCAAACACTCGTCGACCGGAAATAACAGTAAGCAAAAGAAGCTGCCTAAAAAGGCAGCTTCTTTTCAGGTTGTGGAGAAAGGTAAGAAGTCGTATTTTCCGAAGCTTATCGCTCGCTTTCCGTGGGGCGGGAATCGAGCCTCCTCAGCCGCTATCGCGACTAGCGGGGTCTCTCAAACCCGTCGCTTCGCTGCTCCCACAGGAAAGATAAGGTCGAACTACGTGAGAACTTATCTTTGCGAAGTAATGCGAAGCATTATTGAGCAGAAGGACTTACGAGCAAACGCTTCTCCAAATACTAAGTTAGATTACTGATTTTTAATGTCAAAACGCAACACTTTTTTTAAAGTTCAGTAGATTTTAGACTTATTCAACACTCTGAAAAGGCAGCTTCTTTTTTAGTGAATCAAACTTTCGGCAGCTGGTTGACGAGTGTGATGAATTCACGGGATACATAGGGAACGTAACGGTTTTTGGCCATGATGATGCCAAGCCGCCACGGAAAGGTCTGGGTCAGCGAGACGGTTTTAAACGGGCCATCCTGGACGCGGTCGCAAATCAGTTTCGGCATCAAGGTGACACCAAGGTTTTTTTCGACCATGCCGACGATAAAATCCCATTGCGAGCTTTCGTAAGCGATTTTCGGCTCGAATCCTTCACTCCGGCAAAACTCGACGGTCCGCCCGTTAAGCGTGAATTCCTTGCTGAGCAGCAGGAATGGATCGTTTCTGAAATCAATCAAATCGCGTGTTGCCCGATCAGCGAGTGGATGGTCTTCGTGGACGAGCAGTTTGATTTCCTGGTCGACAAAGGGAACGACATCAAAGCGCTCGCTATCGACCGGAAGCATGACGAACCCAAGATCCACTTCGCCATCGGCTACTTTTTCCTCCACTTTCTTTGCGCCGTCTTCAACGAGGATGACGGTCACGTCAGGATAGCGGGATTGGAACGCTGCGATGATGGTCGGGAAAAACAAGGTACTGATGACTGGCGGCAAACCGATTTTGATCTTGCCTTTATTCAAGTTCATAACGTCATACAGCGAAGAAGATAAGTCATCGAGGCTATTGACGATTTTCTGCGCTTGGACGAAGACGACTTCTCCGGCGTCGGTCAAACGTACTTTTCTGGACGAGCGGTCGAATAACGATACGTCCATTTCTTGTTCCAGGTTTTTGACCATCTTGCTGAGTGTCGGCTGTGTGACATGTAGGGCTTGCGCAGCTTTTGTAAAACTTTGATGCTTGGCCACTTCAATGAAGTAGCTGAGCTGTCGGATATCCATGTGAATGCTCCTTATCTATAACTAATGTCTATGGAAGCTATTATTATTATTCATTTTACCTATCGATTTCTTCGTTGTATAGTATTAAAAGGTTTCAGGACTAAATATTTAGATAATTCATCCATGCTTTTCGGGGAGAAAAGTAAGCGTTTCCAATTTGTTCGAAAAACCGTAACACATTCAAAAGGGGGATTTATCATGTTAAGTATGATCGGAATGGTTGGAGGACTTATTCTATTGATCGTGTTGACAATGAGGGGCGTCAACTTGTTAATCGCTGGTCCATTGTCGGCATTATTCGTCGCGGTTCTCAGCGGCCTGCCGCTGTTTCCGCAATTAGTGGGGGAAGGGGAAGCTAATTTATTGTCGAACTATATGGGCGGCTTCTCCGGATTCATCACCTCATGGTTCCCGATGTTCTTGCTCGGGGCCATCTTCGGTAAAGTCATGGAAGATACAGGAGCGGCGGATAGCGTCTCCAAATGGCTGGTTGGAAAATTCGGTTTGTCAAAAGCGGTGTTGGCGATTGTTATCGCCTGTGCTGTGCTGACATACGGCGGCGTCAGCTTGTTCGTCGTTGCGTTCTCGGTGTATCCGATGGCACTCAGCTTGTTCAAGCAAGCGGATTTGCCGCGCCGCTTTATCCCGGCAGCGCTTGCGCTTGGGTCTGTGACATTCACGATGACCTCTGCAGGGTCACCGGAGATTCAAAACTGGATCCCGATCGAGTATTTGAACACCAGCCCATATGCCGGCTGGGAAGTCAGCATTATCGTTGCGGTCTTTATGGCAGTGTTCGGCTATTGGTGGCTGAAGCGCATGATCAATAAAGCCGTGAACAAAGGCGAGCGTTTCGAGGCAAGGGAATCGGATCCGCAATTGGCAGACAGAGCGTTGCCTCATCCGATCACGGGCTTGGTTCCGTTGCTGGTCGTATTGGCCGTGTCGTTCATTTTCCACGACTCACTCGGAACTTCTGCCCTGATCTTGGCATTGCTTGGCGGTGTCATCACAACATATCTATTGAATATGAAATACTTCACGAACCTCGGCAAAGCGTTGACGGATGGAACGATCGGCGCCTTAATCGCCATCGGCAACACGGCAGCGGTCGTTGGCTTCGGCGGGGTTGCAAAAGCAGTGCCGGCTTTCCAAGTGGCAGTCGATGCCATGACGAGCATTCCGGGAAGCCCGCTTATCGGCGGCGCCGTAGCGGTCAGTGTCATCGCCGGACTTACAGGCTCCGCATCCGGTGGGCAAGTCATTGCATTGCCATTGATTGCTCCTCATTACATCGATATGGGCGTCAATACAGAAGCGCTCCACCGGACCATTGCGATTTCTTCCGGTGCACTCGATTCATTGCCGCATAACGGCTACGTCGTTACGACGATCCAGGGAATTTGCGGCGAGACCCATAAAGCCGCTTACGGCGCTATGGGGGCTGTAACGGTTATCGTGCCGCTGATCGGATTGACGATTGCGATTGTGCTGTTCACCTTAGGACTAGGCATTTAATTTTTCACTTGGAGGGACTCCATCATGGTAGATAACAAAGTGGTATTAATCACCGGCGCCGCAAGCGGCATCGGCTATGAAATCAGCGTGGACTTTGCTAAAGAAGGCGCAAAGATCGTGTTGACTGATATCAACGAAGAAGCAGTGCAACGAGCTGCGGATGAGTTGAAGGGGCAGGGCTTTGATTGCATCGGCATCAAATGTGATGTTACCAGTGAAGCAGAAATCAAAGCAGCTATAGACAAAACGGTGGAAACATTCGGTTCCTTGGATGTATTGATCAATAATGCGGGGATGCAGCACGTCTCGCCGATCGAAGAATTTCCGACCGAGAAATACGAATTGCTGATCAAGATCATGCTAGTCGCACCGTTTATCGCGACTAAGCATGCCTTCCCGATCATGAAGAAACAAGGCTTCGGGCGCATCATTAATATGGCGTCGATCAACGGCCTTGTCGGATTTGCCGGGAAAGCGGCTTATAATAGCGCTAAGCACGGTGTCATCGGCTTGACGAAAGTTGCGGCGCTAGAAGGTGCAGAGCATGGCATCACGGTCAATGCGATGTGCCCGGGTTACGTCGACACGCCACTCGTACGCAATCAGCTGGGCGATTTGGCGAAGACGCGCAATGTCTCGCTGGAGAAGGTTCTAGAAGAAGTCATTTACCCATTGGTTCCGCAGAAACGCTTGTTGTCTGTGCAGGAAATCTCCGACTACACGATGTTTCTCGCTAGCGATAAAGCCCGCGGCATCACCGGGCAAGCAGCGGTTCTTGACGGCGGCTATACAGCACAATAAAAGCACGGCGCATTTTTGCGCCGTGCTTTCCTGATTTTAATATAGTCTATTAAATGAAGCTCAATCGTCGAGAAAGTTTTCGGCGATGCCGAGAAACAGGCGGGGCTGTTCGACGTTCGGCGCATGGCCCGAACGCTTGAATTCCATAAAGCTGGCATGCTGGATGAGCCTTGCCGTCTCATGTCCTTTGTCAGGCGGGTTCAATTCATCGTAACGACCGCTGATGACCAGGGTTTCTGCTGAAATCTCCGGAAGTTCCGGCCGTAAGTCAAAGCGCTCCAAGGCGTTTGACGCGATGCCTTGCTGCTCCAAGGTCAGTTGGGGGCTATTTTGGGCCGTTTTCTCCTGCGATTTCTTAACGGCCGTCAAGCGATGAAACATATAGGCTTGTGCTTTATCCAGTTTGTCCTGAATGGATAAGCCGTTGAACTCGTCTTCGTGGCGTTCGAATAATTCAGCCATGGATGATTGCTCACCGTAGGATTTCGTGGCGACCAGTAATAATTTGCGTACTCGTTCAGGACGTCTCGCTGCTAACCCTTGCGCGATATAACTGCCCATGGATACTCCAAGGACATCAACTGATTCCAGGCCTAGATGGTCCAGTAATGCAGCGGCGTCTTCGATATGGTTGTCGAGTGTATAGGAATCGGGCTTTGCCGAGTGACCGTGGCCTCTCGAGTCCAACGCAATGATACGGCGCTTCGTCCGGAAAAAGTTGATTTCGCGGTAAAACATGGCGGAGCTGCTGGTCAATCCATGAAACAGGAGGAGCGGCTGGCCGCTTCCAATATCTTCGTAATACAGGCTAATGTCGTTTCGGGTAAATATAGGCATTGTTTTCTTCCTCTCATCTCTATCTACTATTTTACTATACCTCAATAACATAAGCGCAAACGGAAGCCCGTCTGCGCTTGTCAGGTTTTATCCAATTTATGCTTGCGGCTTTGCCATTTATCGATAAAGCTGAAAATCGCAGCGAGCAATAGGAACATGCTGAGTGTCGTGTACCAAGGAAATTGTGAAATGGCTCTGCCAAAAGCGGTATACAGAACAGCTGGGGCAATCAAGCCGAGCGCGGAGTAATACATATATTCCCTGCGTGTATTAGTCATTTCCATTAAGTAAAACGACAGCAAGTGAAAATGCACAAAGGGCATAACCCGCAAAATCATCACTTGAGAAACGGTCAGTGTGCGGTCGGGAAACCATTTATCTTTCAAGGCAGCGAGTTTGGCACGAAAGCGGGGGAATTTATTGATCATCATATAAGAAATAAAACTCATCAGCGTCAATCCGATAAAAGACAGGATAGCTCCTTGGAAAAAACCGAAAAGAAACCCGCCTGCAATGCATACGGCGATCACCGGCAAAAACAGCAGCGGTCGGATTAAATGGAGCAAAATGAATAAAAGTGGCGCCCAAAGTCCTGCATGGCCGATGAAGTTTTCTATTGTTTGCTCGAACTCAGCCAAATCCACTGTTCTCCCCGCCTTTCAGCTTCTATTACTAATAAGGAAGAATAAGCGAAACGGTCCGGAAAAGCAAGGATTTGTTTGATACCCCCCAAATTAGGGGTATGAGAAATTATCTACATAAAAACATTTTTGTCGAACATCGAGATCAACCACCACCAAGAAAAGGAGAGGGTTTTATGAAAAGGAGCTTGAAAATAGCCAGTGCCTTCATCGGAATTGTTGTTGGCGCTGGCTTTGCGTCTGGACAGGAGATTTTGCAATATTTTACCAGTTTTGGCTATTGGGGAGCAGGCGGCGTCTTGGTTGCCACTGCCCTATTCGGTTATATTGGGATGATTTTGACGCGTCTCGGAAGCCGCATGCAAACTACTTCACATGAAGACGTGGTCTACCGCATTAGCGGGAAATGGCTCGGAAAAGTAATCGACTATACATTGATTCTGACCTTATTCGGTATTTTAGTTGTTATGATTGCGGGAGCCGGATCTATATTTTCCCAACAATTCGATTTGGCACCTGCATTTGGGCGCAGCATCATGATTGTATTGGTCATCGTGACCATCATGATGAACGTCAAAAAAGTCATCACTGTCATTTCCAGTATTACGCCGTTTTTAATTTTAATGGTGGTGGGGATCGCCATCTACAGTGTCATTACAATGGACAGTAGTTTTAGCGCACTCGATCCGGTAGCTAAAGATCAGCTATCGGCTACGCCAAACTGGCTATTGTCGGCAGTTAACTATGTGTCGCTCGCCATCGCTCTAGGAGCCTCGATGTCGCTCGTCATGGGCGGCGCCGAAGCAGATGAGAAAGTGGCAGCCCGCGGCGGGTTGATCGGCGGACTCGGTTTTGGGGTCTTGATCTTGCTTAGCTATGTGGCGATATTTGCGAAAGTGGATGTCGTCGGCGGAGCGGATTTGCCGATGCTTGCCATTGGGGATGACATTTCACCGATTCTCGGCATCATCATGGCAGTCGTCATCTTCGCGATGATTTATAATACGGCCGTCAGCATGCTGCTGTCGTTCTCTGCCCGGTTCACAGAAATCGGTACGAAGAAATTCCGGATTTTTGTTATCATTGCCGGATTGATCGCTTTTGCGCTCAGCTTCGTAGGGTTTACGGCTTTGGTCAATTATCTGTACCCGGCAGTCGGCTATCTCGGCTTGCTGTTGATCGGGGCCTTGATCTTGGCGGATATCCGCAAAGTCGGCAAAAACGACAAAGCCAACCGCAACAAAGAAGCAACAAACTAAGAAAAGGCCTTCTGCCATGCAGAAGGTCTTTTCAGTGTGTTGAAGAAGTTTATAATCCGCTATGAATGAAAAAGGAAATCACCATTTCCACATTCAAAAATCAATGTTCTATCTGAGTATTTGGAGAAGCGTTTGCTCGACTCCTGTGGATCAGCGAGACGACCGAGACCCCGCAAGCAGCGTAGCAGCTGAGGAGGCTTGGGCGCGAGCCCACGGAAAGCGAGCAATAAGCTTCGGAAAATACGATTAATATAAGTTTCTCGTAAAGCTAAGAAAAGGCCTTCTGCCATGCAGAAGGCCTTTTTGGTATAGTGAAGAAAGAAAGCAGACATGCATAGAGGAGGAATGGGATGAAGATTTTGATTGCTGGAGCAGGCGCGATGGCGTGTCTTACTGGCGGGAAATTGAAGGCAAGCGGGGAAGACGTCCGCCTGTACAATCGCTTGAATAGCCATGTGGAAACCATCAATAAGCAAGGTTTGCGCTTGGTCGAAAAAGACAATTCGGTTACGCAAATCGATCTGGAAATCGTACAGGATTTGCAAGCCGATGAGCCGGTGGATGTTCTTCTTGTGCTATTGAAAGCCCAGGCCAATGAAGCAGTGCTCAGCAAACTGCGAAACAAACTGGCTAAGGAAACGGTGATCGTCACGATGCAAAACGGCATAGGCAACGCCGACACCATCCAGCAACTGTTTCCGAACAATACCGTCGTGTCCGGAACGCTCGGTCACGGCGCGAGCGTTGAACACGATGGGACGATTCTGCACAGGGGCTGGGGCGTAAACTATTTGGGCAATGTCGAAGACGGTTTTGCCAATAAGATGCTCGAAGCTTTTGCAGAAAAACTCAGCAAAGCAGGCATGAAAACGGAAGTGTCGCAAGACGTCAACGCGGTCATCTGGAATAAACTATTCGTCAATGCCGCCTTCAACTCCGTTACAGCGTTAACACGCCTAAAAAACGGGGATATCCTTAATACGCCAGAAGGAGAAGACTTGTTGCGTGCGGTCACGGCAGAAGCGGTGCTCGTCGCCCGTGCGGAAGGAGTGGATGCGGACGTAGAGGCGGTCGTTGAAGAATGCTTGAGAATGGGCCGGCAGGATATCGGCGGCAATAAATCATCGATGCTCATGGATATCTTGAAAAAACGCCAGACAGAAATCGATGTCATCAACGGCGGCATCGTAAAACTGGGGGAAAAGCACGGAATCGAAACGCCTGTCAATGCCGCCCTGTCCGGGTTGATCCGCATTATCGAGCAAAATTATAAGCTGCGCGTCGACGAGCCGAGCATACAAAAATAAGCCAATTGCCGTAATTTCGGCAATTGGCTTTTCCTGTTAAGGCAAGTATTTATTAATAATGGGCTGTATCCGGAAACCGAACAAGCCGGCGAAAACAGCGAGCAGCACGTCCTTTGGAAGAGGCACTGCCATCCACGCCCATGCCATGCCGTAAGTGAAGCCTTCCGGTGCGGCAAACCAGAGTTTATAAGCGGCGTACATCCAGTTGGTGCCGAACACGTAATTGACGGCTGTCGCTACAAGAGCGGCGAAAATAAATCCTTTTTTGGAAGGCATTTTTTCCGCGATCCAGCCTGCCACAAAAGCGGTGAAGATGTAAGACAGGATAAAGCCGAATGTTGGCGAGATCAATGTGTCCATCCCCCCTGAAAACTTGGCGAAGACCGGGACGCCGGCAAGGCCAATCGCAGCATAGACGATCATCGCCGCAGCGCCGAGACGCTTGCCGAGCAGGATGCCGGCGAGCACCGCGAAGAACGTCTGCAAAGTGATCGGTACGCCCCCGACGATCAGGAAGGAAGAAATATTGGCACCAATTGCCATGAGAGCAGCGAACATGGCGATGTGCACGAGTGTTAAGGTACGCGAATGATTGCTGGATCTGCTTACTGAAGTTGTCATGAAAAACCCTCCACTTACTATGTACTAAAATTGAGTATAGTGAATGGGTTATTTTAAGTCAACTTATTTTTAATAAAGGTTTACTTAAAAAGTTCTGTGTTTCTTTTCCAATTTTCCGTATGATGAAAAGAAATGAATAAATCCTCAAGAAAGCAGGCGAGCAAATGACAGAGTGGTGGAAGAAAGCAGTTGTATATCAAATTTATCCGAGAAGTTTCATGGATTCCAACGGTGACGGAATCGGTGACATCCAAGGAATCATCAGCAAACTGGATTATTTGGCGGAACTTGGGGTCGATGTGTTATGGCTATCGCCTGTCTACGATTCGCCGAATGATGACAATGGCTACGACATCCGCGATTACCAAAAGATCATGCAGGAGTTCGGGACGATGGACGATTTCGACCGCATGCTTGAAGGCGTTCACGAGCGTGGGATGCGCCTTGTCATGGATTTGGTCGTCAATCATACGTCTGACGAGCATAACTGGTTCACGGAGCGCCCTGACTATTACATCTGGAAAAACCAGCCGAACAATTGGCGCTCTTTCTTCAGTGGTTCGGCATGGCAATTCGATGAAAAGAGGCAGCAATACTATCTGCATCTGTTTTCTAAGAAACAGCCGGACTTGAACTGGGAAAATGAGGAGCTGCGAAGTGAAGTGTATCAGATGATGCGCTGGTGGCTCGATAAAGGGGTCGATGGTTTCCGCATGGACGTCATCAATATGATTTCCAAAGACCAGAATTTCCCGGACGGCATCAATGGCGATGGTACGCCACACTTCTTCAACGGCCCGCGTGTCCATGAATTTTTGCAGGAGATGAACGAAAAAGTATTGTCCGATTATGACATTGTCACAGTCGGGGAAATGCCAGGTGCCGCAACAGAAGATGCCAAGCTGTATACAGGCCCTTGGCGCAATGAATTGAACATGATTTTCACTTTCGAACATATGAACCTGGACCAAGGGCCAAGCGGAAAATGGGAACTCCAGCCGTTGCACCTCCCGGATTTGAAAGAAAACCTGGAAAAATGGCAAGTGGAGCTTTTCGAAAAAGGCTGGAACAGCTTGTATTGGAACAACCACGACCAGCCGCGCATCGTCTCACGATTTGGAAACGACGGAAAGTACCGGAAGCAATCGGCGAAGATGCTTGCCACGTGCCTTCATTTCCTGCAAGGGACACCGTATATTTATCAAGGGGAAGAACTGGGCATGACCAATGTAGCGTTTATGTCGATCGATGATTACCAGGATATCGAGACCTTGAATATGTATAAAGAAAAGCGGGCCCAAGGTGTTGCGGACGAGGAGCTTATGAAAGCGATTCACGCAAAAGGCCGTGATAATGCGAGAACGCCGATGCACTGGGACGCTTCTGAAAATGCAGGCTTTACCAAAGGACAGCCGTGGATTTCCGTTAACCCGAATTACACGGAAATCAATGCACAAGACCGGCATGAAGAAGATTCTGTCTTTAGCTATTACCAGAAATTGATTACGTTCCGAAAAGACTTGCCAGTCATCACAGAAGGCAATTTTGAATTGTTGTATCGGGAAGATGAAGAAATTTTTGCGTACACACGGAAAACGGCAGATGAGCAATTGACGGTTTACTGCAATTTTTCCGAAACGCCGCGCGAATTGCCGGTTCCAAAGGGCAGGGTGCTGATCGGCAATTACCCGCCTCAAGAACATCGAGATGCGATGCAGCTTAGAGCATATGAAGCTGTGTGCTTCTATGATAACGACAGCAAAATGAATGAATGAGTGTAAGGAAGGATGGAGAGAATGAGCACAGTAATCGGAGTAGACATTGGGGGAACGAAAATCCGCATGGGGGTTATCGATAGAGAAGGGCGGATACTCGCAGAGCGGCAAGTAAAAACGGAATTTCCGCTGTATCCTTATTTAGAGAATCAGGTGTTGCTATTTTTACAGGAGCATCCTGACGTGTCAGCAATCGGCATCGGGACGCACGGATTTGTCGACCCGCAAGCAGGGCGCATTGTTTTCGCGGGGGATATGCTGCCGGGCTGGACAGGTACAGAAGTAAAAGCACCGCTGGAACAAGCGTCAGGACGACATGTTGAAGTGGAGAACGATGCCAATTGCGCAGCGCTCGCTGAAGCTAAATTTGGTGCTGCACGGGGGCTTGGCCGAGTCGTCTGCATCACGCTCGGGACGGGGCTTGGCGGCGGCATCATCTGGGACGGCAAGCTGTTGAGCGGCGGGACGCACAGTGGGGCTGCGGAACTTGGCCATATGATTTTGTATCCGAACGGCGCACGCTGCGCTTGCGGCCGGCTTGGCTGCGCAGAGCAGTATGTATCTGGCACTGCCCTCGTCCGGCGAATACGTGAAGCGGGTCTATCGGTGACGCCGCCAGAATTATTCGAACTGGCTAAAACAGATGCCGTGGCGGAAAAGCTGGTCGCTGAATTTACCGAAGACTTGGCGATCTACATCAGCAGCTTACAGGCGATCTTCGATATGGACATGCTGATCATCGGCGGCGGTGTATCGGAATCGGCTGCGGCTTGGATCGATGAATTGAATCGCCATTTGGCGAATGTGCTGCTGAATCCATTGCCGGTGGAAGTGGCGCAATTCGAAAATGATTCCGGCATGCTGGGGGCAGCGTTGCTCGTTCTAGAACGGTAAGTCTGTCTATGGTGAAAAGTTTCCAAGGCCCTGCAAACAATTTCTAAGATGAAAAGCTTTCGTTGGGCAAATGGGACGCATGATGGGGATAGTAAATACAAGTTTCAAAAAAACAGTTGAAAAATTTAAAAAATAGATTGTGCAAACGTTTTCATTATGATAATCTGTTATTAATTATTAGTTGGAAACGCTTTCCAAAGAGTTTCCATTTTTTTTGCTCTATCGTGCAATCGTTTGCACAACAACTCAAAGGGGGAGTTCAAGTGAAGGAATTAAAGTTCAGCAAGGGGTTATTGGCATCTGTTTTATTGTCAGCGGGGGCACTTGCAGCATGCAGTTCAGGGGATGAAGGATCGACTGCAGAAGGCGGCGGTGAGCAAGTAACAGTAGATATTTTCCAATTTAAAGTGGAGTTCAAGGACCAGTTTGAAGATGTGGTTGCGCAATACGAAGAAGAAAATCCTGATGTCAATATCGAAATCACGACAGTCGGCGGTGGGGAAGATTATGGCGCTGCGCTTCGTTCCCGTTTCGCTTCAGGCAACGAACCAGCCATCTTCAACATTGGCGGGCCCCAAGACGTAGCGGATTGGAAAGATAATCTGGTCGACCTATCCGATACAGGCGCAGCGGATGCGGCGCTTGACGGCACGCTTGATGGGGTAAAGGTCGAATCGGAAGTGCTCGGATTGCCGTATAACCAGGAAGGCTACGGATTCATCTACAATACACGCTTGTTCGAGGAAGCAGGCATCGATGCTGCTTCGATTACGGATTATGCGAGCTTGGAAGAAGCGGTGAAGACGCTCGATTCGAAAAAAGACGAACTTGGCCTTGAATCTGTCTTTGCTCTTCCAGGAAAAGAGACGTGGGTAACGGGGCTTCATTTGTCGAACACTTTCCTCGCGCCTGAATTCGATAATAATGTCTTGACGGCATACGATGCAGATACAGTGGAATTCGAATACGGCGAAGGGTTCAAGAAAATTCTCGATTTGCAAAACGAGTATTCAAAACAGCCAACTGTTAGCCTCGACTACTCACAGCAAGTAGAAGAACTATTCTCTCTTGAACGTGTGGCGATCATCCAACAAGGAAACTGGGTGTATGGTTCGATTGCAGGAATTGACCAGGAACTTGCGGATTCAGGCGTCGGCATGATGCCGATTCCGGTTGAAGGCTTGGAAGATGGCGGGTTGCCGGTCGGCGTACCGATGTATTGGGGCGTCAACTCGAACCAAGATGAAGAAGTCGTAACAGCAGCAAAAGATTTCCTCGATTGGCTCTACACGTCCGATACTGGAAAAACAGCTGTTTTGGAAGACTTTAAATTCATCCCGGCATACGAAGGTTATGACACATCGAAAATTACCGATCCAATGTCCAAAGCGATTTACGATGCTTCAGAAGCCGGCGAAACAATTGGCTGGGTCTTCATGGGCTATCCGACTGGATGGGGTGAAGATGAACTCGGCGCTGGCATCCAGAAATACTTGAGCGATGAAGTGAGCTGGGACGAAGTGGTCGATTCAGCGAAAGCGGCATGGGAAACGAGCCGCGGAGAGTAATTTGTCCATCAAACCAGAGCAGCCATTGTGCTGCTTTGTTTTGTTTCGGGGCTTAACTAGAAAGAGAGGCTAAACTATGCGTACACGGGATTTATCCTATTGGTTATTTTTAGCGCCTGTATTGTTGGCGCTGGCACTTGTCGTTGTGGTACCGATGCTGCTCGGTTTATTCTATTCATTTACAGCGTGGAACGGCATCCAGACAGGCGAATTTGTCGGTTTTCAGAACTACCTGAACTTATTTACTGATGAGCGTTTTCTCGATTCGCTTTGGTTCACGACGAAATTCTCTGTCGTATCCGTCATTTTGATTAATTTTATCGGCCTGTCGCTCGCTTTGATCGTCACATCAAAAATCAAGACGAGCAGCTTGCTGCGCACGACCTTTTTCATGCCCAACTTGATCGGCGGATTGATTCTCGGATTTATCTGGCAGTTCATTTTCCTGAAAGTGTTTGCGAGCGTCGGCGAAGCAGTCGGCATGGAGAGCCTGCAGGCATGGCTGTCGACAACCGAAACCGGGTTTTGGGGCTTGGTCATTTTAATGAGCTGGCAGATGGCCGGGTATATCATGGTTATCTATATCGCTTATTTGGAAGGTTTGCCAAAAGAGTTGATCGAAGCGGCTGAAATCGACGGGGCATCGACTCCCCAGCGTTTTCGCTACATCATCTTTCCGCTTGTTGCCCCAGCCTTCACTGTCAGCATGTTCTTGACTTTGTCGAATACGTTCAAATTATACGACCAGAACTTGTCGCTGACAGCGGGCGGCCCGTACAATTCGACGGAAATGGTCGCCATGGAGATTTTCAAGACAGCGTTTGTGCAAAATGCGTTCGCTTATGCGCAGGCAAAAGCGATCATTTTCTTCCTGATCGTCGCTATTATTGCACTCGTTCAAGTGTATATCAATAAACGCCGGGAGGTCGAAATGTAATGCGCAACCGCTGGAATATAAAAGTTGAAGTGCTCGGCGTCGCACTGGCGATTCTATGGTTATTGCCTTTTTACTTAATGTTCGTCAATTCCTTCAAATCAAAAAAAGAAATTTTCCTCGACACGACGAGCCCTCCGGAAGCGTGGAGCTTCGATAACTACATCGTGGCATTTCAGGAACTCGACTTTCTCAGAACTTTGTTCAATTCTTTATTGATCACGGTCATCAGCGTGGTGCTCATCGTCTTGTTTTCAGCGATGGCTGCGTATGCGTTGTCCCGGGCGAAAAGCAAGATTTCCACATTCCTGTTTTTCCTTTTCGTCTCAGCGATGCTCATCCCGTTTCAATCGGTGATGATCCCGCTCGTCACGGTGTTCGGCCAATTTGATATGCTGAACCGCGGCGGACTGATTTTCATGTATATTGGTTTCGGTGCGAGCCTGTCGATTTTCCTGTATCATGGTGCTTTGAATAATGTACCGAAATCGCTCGATGAAGCGGCGAAAATTGACGGGGCAAACCGCTGGCAAGTGTTTTGGCATATCATTTTCCCGATCCTCAAGCCGATCACGGTCACGGTCGCCATACTCAATATCATCTGGATTTGGAACGATTACCTCCTGCCATCGCTTGTTATCAACACGACCGGCAGTGAAACGATTCCGCTGAAAATGTTCTTCTTCTTCGGCGAATACACGAAACAATGGCATTTGGCGCTTGCCGGACTTACGCTGGCGATCATTCCGGTCATCATCTTCTATTTCTTTGCACAGCGCTCAATCATCAAAGGTGTCTCGGACGGCGCTGTAAAATAAGGGGGCAATCGCAATGGCGATCACAATTAAAGATGTCGCGAAACTGGCGGAAGTCTCGCCGGCGACGGTTTCCCGGGTTATTGCGGATCATCCTAAGATCACCCCGAAAACAAAGCGCAAAGTACGAACAGCCATGGAAGAGCTCGGCTATTACCCGAATTTCCAGGCACGCAATTTGGTGGCGCAAAAAAGCAAGGCAATCGGTGTCATCATGGAAAATTCCACGACGCTTGCTTTCCAGAATCCGTTTTTTCCAGAAGTGTTGCGCGGCATTTCCGTCAGCGCCCATCAAAGCCAGTATGGCCTGTATCTATCGACCAGCGCGACCGAGCAGGAAATCTACGAAGAAGTGGTGGCGATGACACAAGGCAAACGCGTCGATGGCATTATCTTGCTGTATTCGAAAATCGATGATAAAGTCATGGATTACCTGCTGGCGAACGGTATTGCGTTTTCGGTGGTGGGCCGGCCGTACACGCGCCCGGACGCCATTTCCTATGTCGATAATGACAATGTCGCCATTTCGAAAGAAGTGGTGGACCACTTGATTTCACATGGCCACCGGGATATCTCATTCGTCGGCGGCGCCTCCGATTTTATCGTCTCATCTGACCGCTTGAGTGGTTACACACAAGCACTCGATCAAGCGGGGATCCCGTTCAATCCGGATTACGTGGTCACACAGGAAGAAATGGAAGGCCATGAGCAGGAGGCAATCCGGCATTTGATGGAACAAAAGAATCCGCCGACCGCCATCGTCACGCACGATGACTTGGTCGCCTATGAAGTGATCAGTTATTTGGAGGATTTGAATATTGCCGTACCGGCCGATGTATCGATTGTCGGGTTCAACAACCATACTTTGTCAAGCCATTTAAAGCCGCCGCTCAGTACGGTGGATATCTCGATTTTTGACCTTGGAATGGAAGCGGCAAATCTGGTATTGGAAAAAATAAACGATGACAATGCACCTCCCCGGAACATCGTCGTTCCGGCTACATTGATTGAAAGAGGGTCTTGTCAAAGTCTTTGAAAGGAAACGATTATGAACAAAACATGGTGGAAAGAAGCAGTGGCGTATCAAGTTTATCCACGCAGCTTCAATGACTCGAATGGAGACGGTATCGGGGATATCAACGGTGTCACGGAAAAACTGGATTATTTGAAGGAACTGGGGATCGACGTCATCTGGATTTGCCCGATGTACAAGTCACCCAATGATGATAATGGCTATGATATCAGCGATTACCAGGAAATCATGAATGAACTAGGGACGATGGAAGATTTCGACCGTTTGCTCGAAGAAGTACACGCGCGCGGGATGAAATTGATCATCGACCTGGTCATTAACCACACGAGCGATGAGCATCCATGGTTTTTGGAATCACGCTCGTCACTCGATAACCCAAAACGCGACTGGTATATTTGGCGCGATCGCCCAACAAACTGGGAGAGCATTTTCGGCGGCCCCGCATGGGAGCTCGACGAGAAGACGGGACAATATTATTTGCACATCTTCTCGAAAAAGCAGCCGGATTTGAACTGGGAAAACCCGGAAGTTCGCAAGGCCTTATACAAAATGGTCAATTGGTGGCTCGATAAAGGCATTGACGGTTTTCGCGTCGACGCGATCAGTCACATCAAGAAAGATTTCAGCGATTTGCCGATCGAAGAAGGCAAGCCCTGGGTCCCGGCATGGGAGAAAATGATGAACGTCGACGGGATTCAGCCGCTGCTTGCGGAATTGCGCGATGAAACATTTGCGAAATACGACATCATGACGGTCGGAGAAGCGAATGGCGTCTATGCGGAAGATATCGATGAATGGATCAGCGAAGAAGACGGCAAATTCGATATGGTGTTTCAATTCGAGGATTTGACGCTGTGGGACAGCGATGTCAAACAAGGAATTAACGTCAATGACTTGAAAACCGTCCTGACGCGCTGGCAAAAAGCAGTCGACGGCGTCGGCTGGAATGCGTTGTTCATCGAAAACCATGACAAGCCGCGTGTCGTCTCGACATGGGGCAATGACGGCGAATACTGGCGCGAAAGTGCAACAGCGCTCGCTTGCATGTATTTCTTCATGCAAGGGACGCCGTTCATTTATCAAGGCCAGGAAATAGGCATGACCAATGCGCCATTTGAGGAAATTCATCATTATGACGATGTCCATACGCATAATTTGTATTTCTATAATTTGGCGGAAGGCATGGAACATGATGCCATCATGACCTTATTGAAATCGACGAGCCGCGACCATTCTCGCACGCCGATGCAATGGCACGCGGGAGAGAATGCCGGATTTACGACAGGCTCTCCGTGGCTGCAGATGAACCCAAATTTTGAATGGCTCAATGTCGAGAGTCAAATGCAGGATCCGACTTCCGTTTTATCGTTTTATAAGCAAATGATTTTCCTGCGCAAAAACATGGACGTGCTAGTCTACGGCAGCTACGATTTGGCCGAGACCGATTGTGAGGATGTTTATGCTTATACCCGTACGCAAGGGGAAGAACAAGTGCTGATCCTTTCAAACCTAGGAAGCACGACATGCACTTGGCTGGAACCTGAAGGCGCAGAGCTGTTGCTCGCCAATTACGAGGACCGTGACTTGCATCAATTAAAGCCGTATGAAGCACGGGTGTATAAGCTCGCCTAACGGTTGTGCAACAGGAACATTTATTTTTCTATTGAAAAACGCTTTTCCCGATTGGCCAGAAGGCTGGTCGGGAAAAGCGTTTTTTTTAGAATCCTGGTTTTTTTAACAGCTTGAAGATATTGTTCTTGTATTCTTCGACGCCCGGTTGGTCGAACGGGTTGATGCCAAGAAGATACGCGCTGTACGCGCAGCTCAACATGTAGAAATACAGCAAATGGCCGATCTCGGATTCATCGATGCGGTCCACGGTCAAGCTCAATTGCGGTACGCCGCCGGACAAATGGGCATTTGACGTGCCTTTATGGGCGATATGGTTGAATTCTTGCAAGTACAAACCGGCAATGTAATTCAATTCGTCGCCGTCTTCAGGTGTTTCGAAAATCTCCAGATCTTCCTGTGCTTCTTTTACCAGCAGGAAGGTTTCGAACAGGTTGCGCTGCCCGTCTTGGATGAATTGGCCAAGCGAGTGCAAGTCAGTCGTGAAAACGACCGATGCCGGGAAGATGCCTTTTCCTTCTTTCCCTTCACTTTCACCGAATAATTGTTTCCACCATTCCTGGACGAACGACAGCTTCGGCTCGAAGATGGCGTTCACTTCTGTCGTATAACCTTGGACATACAGGTGATGGCGGATTGCCGCGTATTGCATCGCCGGGTTATGGTCAGGGCCTGCCTCCCGGTAAGTTGTTTCTGCCTCTTTTGCGCCGTCCAACAGCTTGCGGATTGAATGTCCGGCAGCAGCAATCGGCAATAGTCCGACCGCAGTGAAGACGGAGTAGCGACCGCCGACATCGTCAGGTACGACAAAACGTTCATAGCCTTTTGTTTCCGCTAATTGGCGAAGCGCTCCTTTTTCAGCATCGGTTGTCACGATGATCCGTTCGGCCGCGCCGTCGCCGTAGCGTTTTTCCATATACTCGCGCAGGAAACGGAACGCGATGGCCGGTTCTGTCGTTTTGCCGGATTTCGAGATGACGTTGACAACGACTTCCTTGCCTTCAAGGTGTGCAAGCAATTGCTTCAAATATTCACCGCTTACTTGATGGCCCGCAAACAGCACTTCCAATTGCTCGTCTTTCGGGAAATAAGATGAGAGTGCAGAAAGGACGGCTTTTGACCCTAGATAGGAACCGCCGATTCCGATGACGACCAAGACGTCAGCCTTTTCGCGGATTGCTTTGGCGGTGTCTTCGATTTTTGCCAGAAAATCCTCCGGCAAAGAAGAGGGCCAGTCAAGCCAGCCAAGGAAATCAGAGCCGGCTCCTTTTTTCGCGTACAGATCCTCCTGAATTTGCTGTAAACGGGTTTTCATTTTAAGATCTACTGCAGACTCGATCGCTTGTGAATATGTTAAGTTGATCATAAACATCCTCCTATTCTATGATTACTGATTTTACCATAGTGGGGGAAACGATAGCATATCTAGCAATAAAAACTGCAAAGCGTTGAAAGCGAGTGAATCGGGTTTGCTTCGGTGCCACTTATTGGTAAAATAAAGAGAAACTTCAATTAGCTTGGGTGTTTCACGCAGTTAATGAAGTCACAGTGGCTATTTTTTTCCGTCCTATTAATTTTCCATTTAGATAAATAGGGATTTTGGCCAAATCAAGAGCATAATTTAGAAAGCTACAGGAGGTCATGAAAATGAAACGATACATAGCAATAGCAGCGGGCGCTGGCGTACTCGCGATGGCAGGATGCCAGCCGCAGCCGACGCCGGAAGACCGATTGGGTGAATACGTCGGCCATTGGAATGAACAAGATTTCACAGCGATGTACGAAGACTATCTGACACAAGGATCGAAAGAAGCTTTTCCCCCTGAAGCGTTCGGGGAGCGGCAGCAGCAATTGATTGAAGACCTCGGCATCGAAAACCTTGAAGTCAGCTATACCGCGCAGGAAGATGCGGAATGGGACGAAGCGGAGCCGGCCGAGTTTCCGCTTACTATCACGATGGAGACGCTTGCCGGGCCGGTTGAATTTGACCAGACGGTGTCACTGATCCACGAAGAGCAGGAAAGTGGAGAGAATTGGTTTGTCGAATGGGACCCGTCATTGATCTTCGAGGATCTTGAAGAAGGCGATGAAGTCGCAGTGCGGACTGAAGCTGCTGAGCGCGGGGAGATTGTGGACCGTGAAGGGCGTGGTTTGGCTATCAATGGCACCGGCTATAATCTTGGCGTGGTGCCGGACCGGCTGGAAGGAGACAGCGATATAGCTGAGGCTGCTGAACTTCTTGGGTTGACGGTGGAATCGATTGAAGAAAGCCTGAACCAAAGTTGGGTTCAGCCGGATCAATTCGTGCCGCTGACAAAAGCGTCGAAATCGGCGGAACAATTGATCGCTGACGTGGAAGCGAGCGATGTCGTGACTTATCAGGAAACGGCGATGCGCGAATATCCTTACGGCGAAGCATTCGGCCACTTGACCGGCTATATCGGCTCGATTACAGCAGAGCAATTAGAAGAATTAAAAGGCCAAGGCTACGGAGCAAATGACCTGATCGGCCGCCAAGGGCTTGAACGCCGTCTCGAAGAACAGCTGCGCGGCCAGAGCGGCGCGCGCATCCTGATCCAAAAACAGGCAGAAGGGGCTGAAGATATCGTCCTTGCTGAACAGGAACCGACAGCTGGGGAGGATGTGGAACTGACCATCGATGCTGAATTGCAGACAGCTGTCTATGATTCGATGCAAGGGGAACCGGGAAGCGCTGCTGCAGTGTCGCCTGAAAACGGCGAAACTTTGGCGCTCATCAGCTCTCCGGGATTTGACCCGAATGAATTCATCGCAGGCATCAGCGGAGAGCGCTACACAGAATTGTCGGAAGATCCGTTGAATCCGCTGTTCACGCGTTTTGCCGCAAGTTATGCCCCGGGGTCGACCATCAAACCGGTGACGGCGGCCATCGGCATGGAAGCAGGAACACTTGACCCGCAGCAAGGGCTCGAGATCAATGGCCAGACTTGGCAAAAAGACAGCTCATGGGGCTCCTACCGTGTGTCCCGCCTGCATCCCGAAGCGCCCAATCCGATTGATTTGAACCGTGCGCTCGTTTACTCGGACAATATTTATTTTGCGAGACAGGCGCTTGAGATGGGAACAGAAACATTTATTGACGGGCTTACTGCCTATGGTTTCGGGGAGGAATTGCCGTTTGCCATCGAGTTGGAGAGTTCTCAAATCTCTAATGACGGCACTCTCGGGTCTGAAGGGCAATTGGCGGATACATCATTCGGCCAAGGGCAGATGCTTGCCAATATCCTGCATCTCGCCTCGGCTTACGAACCATTCCTCAATGGCGGCACGATTTATGAGCCGACGCTTTATGCTAGCGAAGAAGCTGGGCAAGTATGGAAAGAGGGCTTGATCAGTGAAGGCAATGCGGCTGTGCTTCAAGAAAATCTCCGCAATGTCGTCACGGACGGCTATGCCAAATCGGCCGATATCGATGCTGTGCCGATTGCCGGAAAAACCGGCACCGCTGAATTGAAAGGCGCTCTCGGTGAAGAAGGGCAAGAGAACGGGTTCTTCGTTTCTTATCACGCTGAAAAGCAGGACTTCATTTTGGCGATGATGATCGAATCAATCGAAGACGATGGCGGCAGCGATTACGTCGCCGGCTTTTCGGCCAACGCTATGGAACAGTATTACTTGAATAATTGACCGAAACCGTCCGCATATCGCGGGCGGTTTTTATTATGTGGGCAAAGAGGAATTTCATGGAAAAAGGCGTATACTATATAAAAAAACAACGGTTGTCAGCAGTCAATGTGAGCACATCAATTCCGCAATAGCAGGAAGAGGGGGATGAGCTTGAGAAAGACATGGTGGAAAGAAGCGGTGGTTTATCAGATTTACCCACGCAGTTTTTTTGATACAAACGGCGACGGGGTCGGGGACTTGAACGGCGTCCGGGTAAAACTCGATTATCTGCAGGAGCTCGGTGTCGATATGATTTGGCTATGCCCGGTCTACAAATCGCCGAATGTCGACAACGGGTATGACGTCAGCGATTATCAGGCGATCATGGATGAAATGGGGACGATGGATGATTTTGATCGTTTGCTTGAGGATATTCACTCGCGCGGCATGAAGATCATGATGGATTTGGTATTGAACCATACGAGCGACCAGCACCCATGGTTTCTGGAATCAAAATCATCGCTCGACAATCCCAAGCGCGATTGGTATGTCTGGCGCGATAAGCCGACGAACTGGGAAAGTATATTCGGCGGGCCGGCTTGGACCTATGACCCAAAAACCAGGCAATACTATTTTCATTTGTTTTCCAAAAGCCAAGTCGACTTAAATTGGGAAAATCCCGAATTACGGCGTGCGCTATACGATATGATTCTGTGGTGGCTCGATAAAGGGATCGACGGTTTCCGTGTAGATGCCATCAATCATTTGAAAAAAGATTATACGGATATGCCAAATCCGGATGGACTGAATTACGTGCCGGCGTGGGAGAAAATGACGAATGTCCAAGGAATTCAGGAACTTCTGGCAGAATTGCGGCGCGAAACCTTTGACCGCTATGATGTGGTGACCGTCGGTGAGGCGAACAGCATCAGAGCGCATGAGATCAACGAATGGATCAGTGAAGAAGAAGGCAAATTCAATATGATCTTCCATTTGGAGGCGCATGAAGAAGCGTGGGATGAAGAAAGTGTGGGAGTCGATGTCGACGATTTGCGGATCGTCCTCGATCGTTGGCAGCGCAGTGCACAAGGGATTGCCTGGAATTCCTTGTACTTGGAAAACCACGATCGCCCGCGCACCGTTTCGACCTGGGGCAATGACCGGGAGCATTGGCGGGAAAGCGCCACAGCACTTGGGTGCATGTATTTTTTCATGCAAGGCACGCCCTTCATTTACCAAGGGCAGGAAATCGGAATGACCAATGCGCCGTTCGACGATATCGATATGTACAGGGACATCGAGACGAAAAATATGTATCGCTATCATCGCCAAAAAGGAGTTTCGCACAAAGAGTTGATGAAGACCATCAAGAAAATCAGCCGGGATCATGCAAGGACGCCGATGCAATGGAATTTTGGCGCAAACGCCGGCTTTACAGGGGGCAAGCCGTGGATTCCGGTCAATCCGAATTTCAATTGGCTCAATGTAAAAGCGCAGCAGAAAGATTCGCAATCGGTGCTGTCTTTCTATAAGAAGATGCTGCAATTGCGAAAGAAGCATGAAACTTTGGTGTACGGCAGCACGCATTTGGCATTTCTGGAATGTCCATATGTTTATGCGTATACGAGGGAATACGGGGCAGCACGCTATTTGGTCATTTCACATCTCGATGACGATACCTGTTCTTGGTGGGAACCGGAGGAAGGTGAATTGCTATTGTCAAATTACGATCGTCACACACACGGCAAATTGCAGCCATATGAAGCGCGTGTCTATCTATTGAAGTAAAAGCCGCAGCGAGCGGCTTTTTCTATTGTTCTCATTTCAAGGTATATTGTTATGGGTTCATAGGCCTATTTTGGAGAGTGGCTCCTTTCGATGGTACGGATTTTCCCAATTACGCAATCCCTTGTTCTCTGCTAGATTTAAAGCATGGCAACAGCCGCAGGACAACAGGCGGGACGCCGCTTGCTGCAACGAGCCATGAAAATCTATTCGGAAAAGGGGATTCGAAAGATGAAAAAATCAGCAAAATTCATTACCACAGCTATGTTGGCAGCGACAATGCTCGTACCGGCAATGGGAGTTTCCGCAAACGAAGCTCCAGATGCACAAAAAGCGAACGCAAATGAGACGATCCGTGTACTCGTCGATATGCCAGGGAAAAGTGACCTGAAGAAGGCAAAAGACCAATACGGCGTCCAGTGGGATTTCAATAGCGAGGGTTTCACAACCGATATGACCGAAAAGCAATACGAAGCTTTGAAGAAAAATAAAAACGTAACCATCGAAAAAGTTCCGGAATATACAGTAGAAACAACAACGCTCGAACCGCAGGCGCGTTATCAAACTATGGCTGCCTCCCAGTCCACGCCTTGGGGCATTAAAGCAATTTATAACAATAGTTCCATTACCAAGACAACTGGCGGTTCAGGCATCAATATCGCAGTGCTGGACACGGGCGTCAACACAAGCCACCCGGATCTTGCGGCGAACGTTGAACAATGTAAAGACTTTACAGTCGGAACAAGCATCCGCAACGGTTCCTGCACAGATCGTCAAGGGCATGGCACTCACGTTGCCGGATCGGCACTTGCAAACGGCAATGGCGGTTTGTACGGTGTAGCACCGCAAGCAGATCTTTGGGGTTATAAAGTGCTTGGCGATGATGGATCTGGTTCTGCCGATAATATTGCAAAGGCAATCCGCCACGTAGCTGACCAAGCTTCAGCTTTGAACCAAAAAACCGTTATCAACATGTCTCTTGGTTCTTCAGCAGAAAGCAGCTTGATCACGAATGCAGTCAACTACGCATACAGTAAAGGCGTGCTTGTCATTGCCGCGGCCGGAAACGAAGGCCCTTACCAAGGATCAATCGGTTTCCCAGGCGCATTGCAAAATGCTGTAGCAGTAGCAGCTCTTGAAAACGTGCAGCAAAATGGAACGTATCGCGTAGCGGATTTCTCTTCACGCGGCTATAGCCAATACGCTGGCGATTATTCCATCGGGAAATATGATGTAGAAGTTTCTGCGCCAGGCGCAAGCATTTACTCTGCTTGGTACGACGGTGGTTATGCAACAATCAGTGGCACATCGATGGCATCTCCTCACGCAGCCGGCCTTGCAGCTAAAATCTGGGCAGCAAACCCGTCTGCAACACATACGCAAATCCGTGGAGACCTTCAAAACCGTGCATCAAATAACGATATTTTATCCGGCTATTATGCAGGATCTGGAGACGACTCTGCTTCTGGATTCGGATTCTACCGCCTGCCATAAGAGTTCGCCTGAAAACAAGCCCGGCTGCAACAGCCAGGCTTGTTTTTTTGTGTTAATATTTATATATTCTGACAAAGAAAGGTGAGTTTATGAACATCGGTTCTGTGATTAAATATTATCGGCTCAAGCACAACCTCACACAGTCACAGCTCGCTGATGGCATTTGTTCCATATCGCATTTGAGCAAGATCGAATCCAATACCTATACGCCGCACGAAGAAACTTATGAAGCGCTGCTTTTGAAAATGGGCGTGCAATTAAAAAAAGAGCTGGAACACCAGAAGCGGCTTGAACAGCAATTGGGGCGTTTTATTGATTGCTCGCTTTATTATGATCTTACTACTATGGGGGATATGTACGAGGAGCTGTTCCAAGTTGACAATTATGTCCAATCGACAGCTCTCGTCAATCAATATGAACTATACAAATTCCGTTATTATTTGCATGTGAAACAATATGAAAAAGCCAATGAGCAACAGAAGTTGCTTGATAAGTTAAAGTCTTCTTTTACAGCGCCTGAATTATGGATGAGCCAATTCTTTAAGGCTATTCAATTCAGTTCTCTTGGTCAATATAAGGAAGCAATGGCACTCATGGATGAGCTGGATCATGGATTTCATAGCATTCCCCAAAAGCTCGAAGGAGAATTCTATTATCAAAAATCCCGTATTTTATTATTATTTGATCGTTTAGCGCTCTCTGCGTACTATGCGGAGCTGGCGGTGCGTGCATATGAAAAAGACCACAACTATATTCGCCTTTTACACGCACAGTTATTATTGGCGATTAATTACACGAGGCGAAATTTGGTCACCCAAGCTATAAATTTATATGAAGTAATTAAACGCAATGCCAAATTAACCCATCAAGAAGAGCTTTATCAGACGGTCCTTTACAATTACGCTGAGCTTTTACAAGAAGAGAAGCAAAATGAGCAAGCGATAGAGTTGTTCGAGGAGTTGAAAAAAGCACTGAAACAAGGAAGTTATCTTTATAAAGCAGTAGTGGTCAATTTATTGGAGATAAAAGCTACAGGCAAGGATGAGAAAGCTGGACTAATTGCCCAATTGCGCGTACCAGGGACCTCCAAGGAAAAGGAATACTTCAATATATACAGCGACTACTTTGAAAAACAGGAATTTTCCCAACAAGACCTTTTGAACTATAAAGAAGATAAAATGTTTCCATTTTTCAAAAAATATGGTTACATTAAAGACACAAGACAGCTATCCCAAGATCTTGCTGCTTATTATAAGCAACAAGGGAATTGGGAAAAAGCGCATTATTATCAAACTCAGTTTTTGGAAAATGGTGGTGAGTAGACGTGCACAAAAAGAAAGTATTAGCCGGCTTAGCATTGGCCCTAGTTCTTGCAGTATCCACAGGCTTTCCGCAATCAGGTTCAATCGCTGAATCAGCGGGTGGGGCAGTAACAATTAACGGCCCGCAAGTATTGCCTCCTCTATAAGATGAAAAAGACCTGCCGGCATGGCGGGTCTTTCTTTTGCCTAATTGACAATGCATGAGCACCTATCTCATGGCATTTTCCTCATTCATCCCATGCGTTGTCATGTGAAGAGCCGCCGTCTTCGGGTAAACTAAACAAAAAGAAAGGCGGCGACACAATGTATAAAAAACAGCAATACGTTTTCAAGGATGGTCGCCCGGTCATGGCAACCATCCGAACCTATACTGAAGAAGATTTTACAGGCTTGATCGAAGTGCAGCGCGAAAGCTTTCCACCGCCTTTCCCACCGGATTTGCTATGGAACGAGCAGCAGCTCCAAAACCATATCGTGCTTTATCCTGAAGGCGCAATTTGCGTCGAAATCGATGGCGAAATCGCAGGTTCCATGACGGGGATGCTCACGAAATTCGATCCTGCGCACCCTACACATAAGTGGGAACAAATGACCGATTCGGGATCGATCGGAACGCATGACCCGGAAGGTGAATCACTGTATGTCGTCGACATCGGCATCAAGCCGAAATTTCGCAAACTGAAGCTGGGCAAGCTCTTGATGGAAGCGATGTATGAGCGCGTCGTTGCGGACAGGCTCGAGCGGCTCATTGGCGGCGGGCGGATGCCGGGGTATCATCGATATGCGAACGAACTGTCTGCTGAACAATACATCGAAAGAGTGCTGGCCGGTGAACTAAGGGATCCAGTTATCAGCTTCTTGCTCAGCTGTGGCCGCATGCCTGTAAACTTAATGCCTGGATATTTAGATGACGAAGAATCGCATGATTATGCGTTATTGATGGAATGGAAAAACCCTTTCATTCACTGATGCGTTAGAGTATTCTGACATTTCCTTTTTTGAAGTGCTTGTTTTTGCTATACTGGCAGAAACCAACTAGGCGCGGAGGGGATGACATGCAGTTGACCGTGCAAGATGTTTTGGATTATGAATTGCTGGAAGGAGCGGTCGTCCGCACTGCCAAAGAATATGCACAGACGCGGCCTGTGCACTGGGTGTCTGTCATGGAAATGCCAGTGGAGAATTTCGTGCGCCGCAATGAGCTGGTGTTGACGACTGCGATGGGATGCAAAAATGATGTGGAAATCTTCCGGGGGTTCGTTCAGGATATCATCGACTCTGGGGCAGCCGCACTCATGATCGCGATGGGGCGGCATGTCTATGAAATTCCAAAAGAGATCGCCCAACTGGCTGAAGAGCATGCATTCCTGCTCGTTGAACTGCCGTGGGAGCTGCGCTTTTCGACGGTCATTGAAGAAGTGATGATCGATTTGAACGATCTGCACCGTCAAGAGCGGCAGCGTTCGGAACAAGTGCAGCAGGATTTATTGAAACTAATTTTGGCGGATGCGGAATTGGAGAAAATCGCTGCCTATATCCGCCGCGAGCTTGACAGTGCACTGCTTATTACGGACGCCCACGGGGCCGTGCAAGCAGCCGCCGGTTTTTCGCGTGCCAAACTGGAAGAATGGGAACAGCAGGTCAGCGAAGGGGTTTTCCCTATTCGCCAAGCAGCCCCGAAAGGAAATCGCGACCCGATGATCCAGAAATTCCGCAGCGGCGAATTGGGCGGCCGAAAGCTCGTCCAAGTCCCGGTGCTCCAAGTATCAGAGGAAGCTCAAGCTTATCTATTCGTCGAACTGCCGGAAAATGCAGGCGATGGGCGTCTTGATGTCTTTTCGGTTCACGTCCTTGAGCATGCCGCAACGACGATTTCCTTATGGCGCTCAAGGCAAAATGCAGTCGAAGAGACAAAAGCGGCGCTGCGCATGGATTTCGTCCGCGAACTGGCTAACGGGGAATTCGTAACCAAAGAGCAGGCGGCCTCCCGTGCCCGCGCGCTCGGCTATGATCTGGAGCTCCCGCATATCGGACTGGCTGGCAGCCCGGAGAATTTGCGTGAATTATTTGGACGGCGAAAGCCGGATCACAGTTCGTATACTGAGTGGTCGAAAAGCATGATTGCTTATATTGAAGAAGAAATTCATTACGCGGCCCATGCCATGAGACGTACGGTGATGACCGGTTATGTAGATGGATATTTGATTATCTTCCTCGAAAAGCCGCCTGAAAGCGGACAGGAAAACCAGATCAATTTCCTGGATTTAATCGAGCGGCGGCTGGGGAATTTATTGCCGGAAGTCGTTTTATCTTGGGGCATAGGTGATTATGCGGAGGGATTCGAAGGGTTCAGCAGCAGTTTCCAGCATGCGAAAGCGGCGCTTGAAATCGGGCGCACGAAAAAAGGGCCGGGGCACCGGATGGATTACCGCGACACCCGGGCAGACCGGTTGCTGCTGCAATTGGCCAAAACCGAGGGGATGAAAGACATCATCCAGTCAACGATCCAGCCGCTTGTCGATTATGACCAGCAGCGGCAAATGGATCTGATCGGCACTTTTTCGGCCTATAACCATTATCAAGGAAATGTCAGCCAGACAGCACGCGCCTTGAACTTGCATCGCCAATCGCTGCTGTACCGCTTGCGCAAAATCGAGTCATTGACCGGCTTATCACTTGTCGACCCGGACGATTTGTTTCTATTGGAATTATGCGTCCGCACCTATCGCATCCGTGCCACTGAACCGAATAACGCTTGAATGAAAGCCTTCTGCTCAAGAAGGCTTTTTTTATGTGGAAAAATTGACTAAAGGGCAGCGGACATTTTCATACACTATGACGGATGCAGGAAAAGAAGGCAGGCAGGTATAGTGAACATAAGGTTAATTAATAGACTATTCCGACTTTTAATTCGTGAACCCAAGGAGGGGATTCCCCATGTCGTTTGGAACAGCAGAATATCAGGGGCGTATCAGAAAAACAAAGCAACAGATGGCGGAAAAAGGTATTGAAGTGCTGCTCATCACCGACCCTGCCAATATGAACTATTTATCGGGCTATGATGCTTGGTCGTTTTATGTCCATCAAATGCTCATTGTCATTGAAGATGAAGACCAGCCCTTGTGGGTCGGGCGGATCATGGATGCGAATGGCGCCAAGATTACAACGTGGCTTTATCACGACAATATCATTCCATACCCTGAGATTTACGTGCAATCACAAACGCACCACCCGATGGATTTCGTAGCGGAGATCCTGACGCAGATCGGGCAGGACCGGCGTTCAATCGGCGTCGAAATGGAGAATTATTATTTTACGGCAAAATGCTACGAACGCTTGCAAAAAGGATTGCCGAATGCCCGTTTCCAAGATGCAACGCTGCTGGTCAATTGGGTCCGGCTGGTGAAGTCGGATACCGAAATTGCCTATATGAAACGCGCAGCTCGTTTTTCGGAAAAAGCGATGGCAGCAGGAATCGAGATGATTGCAGAAGGCGTGCGGGAATGCGATGTGGCGGCACGCATACTTGAAGTTCAGGTAAAAGGCACGAAAGAACACGGCGGGGATTACCCGGCAATCATGCCGCTGTTGCCGACAGGGGAACGCACCGCCGCGCCTCATCTGACATGGACCGATAAACGCTATAAGCAAGGGGAATCGGTGACCGTGGAAATCGCGGGCTGCTATAAACGCTATCATTCACCGCTGGCACGCACCGTGTTTATCGGGACACCAGATGCAGAACTGCAGCATCTTGCAGAAGTGACGACAGAAGGCATCAACGAATGCCTCGCGATGATCAAGCCGGGCATTTATTTGGAAGAAATATGTGCGACGTGGACCAAAACGATTGCCCGCTATGGCTTTGAAAAAGAAGCGCGCATCGGCTATCCCGTAGGATTGAATTACCCGCCGGACTGGGGCGAGCATACCGCAAGCATCCGCATGGGCGACCGCACCATACTCGAGCCGAACATGGCCTTCCATATGATTCCAGCGATGTGGTTCGATGATTCCGGTTTTGAAGTGAGCGAAACCTTCCGCGTGACGGAATCGGGCTGTGAAACGCTGGCGAATATGCCGAGGGGCTTGTTCACGAAAGGCCATTTAATCGGCTATCAGGGCGGGGCATGATCATTGGCAATTAAAAACTGAAAGCATTAAAAAATTTGAGGAGTGAGTTCATGACAAACAAAAAAATCCATCAATCCACACAAGCGGTCTGGGGCGGAGAAAAAGATTATCTGGCACACGGGGCATCGCAAGTACCGGTCGTCTTGAGCGTCGCCTATACGTATGACGATATGGATGAATGGTACGACGTCGCGATCGGCAAGAAGAAAGGACATATTTACGGGCGTAATACGAACCCTACGGTCCAGGCATTCGAAGACAAAGTGAAATTGCTAGAAGGCGCAGAAGCGGCGACCAGCTTCTCGACCGGCATGGCGGCCATCAGCAATACGCTTGCGACCTTCCTCGTGCCGGGCGACCGCATCGTGTCGATCAAAGATACGTACGGCGGGACGAACAAGATTTTCACGGAATTCCTGCCGCGCCAACAGATTGACGTCGCGCTCGTCGATACCGGAGACCATGAGGCGATCGAAGCAGAACTCAAAAAAGGCTGCAAGATCCTTTATTTGGAGACGCCGACCAATCCGACTGTCAAAATCACGGACATTGCACGTATGGCAAAAGCAGGTCACGCAGTAGGCGCGCTGGTCATCATCGACAATACTTTCGGCACGCCGATCAATCAAAACCCATTAGAAGATGGTGTCGACCTCGTGTTGCACAGCGCGACCAAATTCCTCGGGGGACACGCGGATGCACTCGGCGGTGTATTGGTCGGATCACATGAACTGGTCGAACAGGTTTATCATTACCGCGAAATCAATGGCGCGACGATGGATCCGATGGCGGCCTATTTATTGCTCCGGGGCATGAAGACCTTGCATTTGCGCATCCGTGAACAAAGCAAGAATGCTATGGTTCTCGCCAAGTACCTACAGACAAAAGACATCGTCGAAGACGTCTTTTACCCAGGGCTCGAGACGCATCCGAACCACGATATCGCGAAACGCCAGATGAAAGGCTTCGGCGGCATGCTGAGCTTTTCCGTAAAAGGCGGCGTCGACACTGTGCGTGACCTGCTGCCGAAACTCGAATACGCGAACCGTGCCGCAAACTTAGGGGCGGTCGAAACGACAGTCGGCCCGGCACGTACGACGAGTCATGTAGAGTGCACGCCGGAAGAACGCGCCGCGATGGGCATCCCGGAAGGCTTGATCCGCGTCTCGTGCGGCATCGAGGAAATCGAAGACATCATTAACGATTTTGAGCAGGCATTCCAGCACGTCGAAACGGTGATGAACGTCTAATCAGAAAGCCGGGTGAACAACATGCAGGACAAAGATGAACTTCTGAATGCAGCGGAAAAGATGAGCGGAAAGTTCAGCGAATGGCGGCGGACGCTGCATCAATTTCCGGAGCTGAGCTTCCAGGAATTCGAGACAGCGGATTTTATCGCATCGGTTTTGGCGACGATCGATGGCATCACAGTCAACCGTGGAATCGGCGTGCAGACGAGCGTGATCGCAACGCTCGGAACCGGGCAGGAACCGATGATTGCGCTGCGTGCGGATATCGATGCCTTGCCGATCGACGAAGCGAATACATGCGCTTACCGGTCGAAAATCCCAGGGATCATGCACGCCTGCGGACACGATGCGCATGCCGCCATCTTGCTCGGAGCCGCTTCGCTTCTTGCGGACTACTTCCGGGACAAGCCATTGGGCGGAACAGTCAAGTTCATTTTCCAGCCCGCAGAAGAAATGATCGACGAAGAGTCCAGGTCAGGCTCACCGTATCTGTTGGAAGCGGGTGCTTATGACGGCGCGCAGCTGGCGATTGCGCTTCACATGTGCCCGTGGCTATCGGTTGGGGAAGTTCAAATGCACGACGGCATCAGCATGGCGAACGTCGATGTCTTTCATGGCTCGATCCTGGGAACTGGCGGCCATGGTGCGTATCCAGAACTCGGCAGCGACCCGACTTGGATGCTCGGCCTCATTTTGCAGGCGCTGCATGGCATCGTGCCGCGGAAAGTATCCGCACTCGAACCCGCGGTCGTCAGTGTCGGGCAAATCCATGCAGGAACTGCCAGCAATATCATCCCGCACGAAGTTCAAGTGGAAGGCACTGTGCGAAGCTATTCAGCCAGCACGCGTGATCTGCTCGAAATGGAAATCCGCGATGCATTCGCACTCGCGAAACATCTGGGCGGCGATTATTCCTTCCATTACCAGCGGGGAGAGCCTGCGTTAATCAATGATCGGCATGTGAATGAACAGATCACAAAAGCTATCCAAAAAACGGATCCATCTATAAAGTTCATTCATCAGGCGTTCGGCATGGGAGGCGAAGACTTCGCTTATGTCACGCAACAGCTGCCGGGGGCGATGTTTTTCCTCGGCTGTTCGCTGGATGACGGAATCGAGCGTGATTTGCATACGCCGCATTTCGATGTCGATGAGCGCAGCCTGCCGCTTGGAGCCGCCATATTAGCCAATGCGGTAATCGGCTTTTTCACGCAAACAGGTTGGCAAGGAGAACAGGAGGAGCAGCATGACACATAAACTGGCATTTATCGGATTCGGCGTCGTCGGCCAAGGGCTCGCGGAAATCCTGCAAAACAAACGGCAAAGCCTGAAGGAGCAGGAAGGTTTCGAGGCGAAAGTCGTCGCGATATCCGATTTCAAGAAAGGCTCGTTATACCATCCGGATGGGCTCGATCTCGAAGCGGTCTTGGACGCTGTACAAAAGACCGGAAGTTTGGAAAGCTACCCGAAAAAAGAAGGGCTCGTCACGGGCTGGAATAGCCTTGAGACGATTCGGCAATCGAACGCTGACACGGTGGTGGAAGTCTCCTATACCGACGTGAAAACCGGCCAGCCGGCAATCGACCATTGCCGCGCAGCTTTCCAAAGCGGCAAGAATGTCGTCATGACTAATAAAGGGCCGGTTGCGCTCGCGTATCAGGAGCTCTCGGCGTTGGCAAATAAGCACAATGTCTCCTGGGGCTTTGAAGGTACGGTCATGAGCGGGACGCCTGCCTTGCGGATGCCGAAACTAACGCTTGCCGGAAATGACATCACTGAAATCCGCGGCATCTTGAACGGCACGACCAATTTTATGCTCATGCGCATGGACGAAGGTGAGACTTATGAAGCAGCGCTCAAGGAAGCACAAAAGCTCGGCTATGCAGAAGCGGACCCGACGAGCGATGTCGAAGGGTTCGATGCGCGCTATAAGATTGCCATCCTTACGCAGCATGTCATGGGTATGCCTTTATCCGTCGAAGACATCGAATGCACAGGCATTTCGAAAATGACGCCGGAACTGATCGAACAAGCACGCGTTGAAGGCAAGCGCTGGAAGCTGATCGCTTCGGCAAAGAAAGAAAACGGGCTGGTTTCAGCGAAAGTCGCGGCGGAAAAAGTGCCGCTGGATGACCCCCTTGCTGGTGTTTCAGGAGCATTCAATGCCATCACTTACGAGACCGACCTGCTAGGGCCGGTCACCTTGAGCGGCGCAGGAGCAGGCAAAACAGAAACCGGCTTTTCCTTGCTCATCGACTTATTGACGATCGCGAAAGCCAGGAAAGCGGTGCGGTCATGAAAGGAGGAAGAATAGATGGCAACACATGTTGAAGGACGGAAAATGTTTTTGGCAGGTGAATGGGTAGACGGAAAACAATGGATCGATGTCATCGATCCTCAAGATAGCACGCTTGTCGACCGGGTGCCTGCCGCAACGAAGGAAGATATGGAGGCGTGCATCGAGGCAGCCAAATCAGGCGCACAAGTTGCTGCGCGGATGCCGGTCGTTGAACGCATGCAAATTATCGGGAAAGCAGCGGATTATATCGAAGCAAATGCAGAACACTATGCGCGCACCATCTCTAAAGAAAGCAGCAAGACCATTCGCGAAGCGCGAAAAGAAGTGGGCCGGGCAGTTGAAACTTTGCGCTTGAGTTCAGAAGAAGCGAGGCGCATCACCGGTGAAACGATTCCGTTCGACCAATCGCCCGGCGGAATCGGTAAAGTCGGCTATTATCGGCGCTTTCCGCTCGGCATCATCGGGGCAATCACACCGTTCAACGATCCGCTGAACCTGGTAGCGCATAAAGTCGGCCCAGCGATTGCATCGGGCAATGCCATCATCGTCAAACCGGCAACTGTCACGCCGCTCAGCGCGCTGTTATTGGCGCACGCCTTTTCGCACGCCGGGTTGCCGGAAAAAATACTTTCCGTCATTACCGGAAGAGGTGGGGAAATCGGAGATGTATTAGTCGAACATCCCGCCGTCCGGATGATCAGTTTTACCGGAGGCGTCGAGACCGGGCTTGCGATCACCAAAAAAGCAGGGCTGAAAAAAGTGGGCATGGAACTCGGATCGAATTCGCCGGTCATCGTCCTACAAGACGCCGATTTGGAAGATGCGGTGGCATCAAGCGCTTCCGGCGCGTTTTGGGCAGCTGGGCAAAACTGCCTCGGCGTACAGCGGGTCTATATCGAAGACCGCGTATTCGATTCGTTCAAAGAACAATTCGTCGAGCAAACTGAACGCTATATCGTTGGCGATAAGCAATCCGAAATGACGGATATGGGTCCTTTGATCACGGAAAAAGAAGCGCAGCGCGTCGAACGGCTGGTTGCGGAAGCGCTGGATAAAGGCGCCACACTCGAGACTGGCGGCGAACGGGACGGTGCATTTTATTCGCCGACTGTGCTCACGGATGTGCCAGAAGACTGTGCGCTCGCAGCAGAAGAAATCTTCGGCCCTGTCGTATTGCTCTATCGAGTGGCTGATTTGGATGAAGCGATCAAACGGGCAAATGCCGTCGATTATGGGCTGCAAGCCGGGATCTTTACGAAAAATCTCGATCACGCCCATCGTGCGATCGAAGAACTCGAAGTTGGCGGTGTCATGATCAACGACAGCAGCGATTTCCGCATCGATGCCATGCCGTTCGGCGGTGTTAAGCAATCAGGGCTTGGCAGAGAAGGCGTTAAATTCGCTATCCAGGAAATGACCGATACGAAAGTGGTCTGTTTTAAATTGGGATAGCTGAAGGACGAAGCGCATAGCAGATGAGCTATGTGCTTTTTAATTGTTATAGCGTACTAGGTAAAATTGGACCTTTAATAAGACAGAGAATAGGTGGAATGCTTTTATACCGTGTGAAAGCGGATACATATAGAATATCTGTGACGAATTGTAAAATATCATTATTAATTATCGTTTTATTCATTGAATTCTGAAAAATGTCCTCTATAATAAAGAGAAACTCAAATCAGCCGGAAAATTATTTCCTGGCTGTTGGCTAGTCACTCTTCCGGGCCGGTCAAATTCATTGAGTGCCCTGTGAATCCAAGGAGCAGATACATAGAAAAGAAAGGATAGGATACGTATGAAGAAGGATTTGCGCATCAAGAGTAAGGTTTTCAGCGAAGGACCGATGAAAGCCCCGAACCGGGCCATGCTGCGGGCGGTCGGAGTGACAGATGAAGGCTTCGAGCAGCCAATGGTCGGCATCGCGAGCACATGGAGCGAAGTCACGCCCTGTAATATACATATCGATGAATTGGCGAGAGCCGCGAAAAAAGGCGCTCAAGGAGCCGGGGCTGTCCCGTTTATCTTCAACACCATCACCGTTTCTGACGGAATTTCGATGGGCACGGAAGGCATGAAGTATTCACTATCGAGCCGCGACGTCATCGCGGATTCCATTGAAACTGTTGTCGGTGCGGAAAGCCTGGACGGGCTTGTGGCAATCGGCGGCTGCGATAAAAACATTCCCGGCTGTTTGATTGCCATCGCCAATTCCGAAGTGCCGGCCGTATTCGTCTACGGCGGCACCATCGCAGCAGGGCGCTATAATAGCCAGGATATCGACATCGTTTCCGTCTTCGAAGGCGTCGGCCAACATAATAACGGCACCATCGACGATGCGGCGCTGCGCAAAATCGAATGCAGTGCATGCCCTGGCGCAGGTTCATGCGGCGGCATGTATACGGCGAATACCATGGCGTCAGCAGCTGAAGCGATGGGCATGAGTTTGCCTGGAAGTTCTTCGAATCCGGCAGTGTCTGAGTACAAGGAAGCGGACTGTGAAGCTGCAGGTGCTGCAGTGCATAATCTGCTGGAGCTTGGCATCTATCCGAAAGACATCATGACCAAAGAAGCGTTCGAAAACGCCATCACGGTCGTCATGGCGCTTGGCGGATCTACCAATGCCATCCTTCACTTGCTTGCGATTGCACACGCTGCGGAAGTGGATTTGACGATCGATGACTTCAACCGCCTTCAAAAAACGGTTCCACATATTGCGGACCTGAAACCGAGCGGCAAATACGTCATGCAGGACCTCCACCGCGTAGGAGGCGTTCAAGCTGTCATGAAGGTGTTATTGGAAGCGGGCTATTTGCATGGCGATTGCATGACGGTCACCGGAAAAACTGTCGCACAAAACTTGCAGGAAGCACCGAGCCTGACAGAAGGGCAAGACGTCATCATGCCGTTCGACAATCCGAAACGAAAAGACGGCCCGTTGATCGTCCTGAAAGGCAATCTATCTCCGACAGGCGCCGTCGCCAAAGTGTCCGGCGTCAAAGTCAACCGCCACACAGGACCAGCCCGCGTCTTCGATAATGAAAAAGAAGCGACTGCAGCGGTCATGGCGAACGAAATCAACGATGGCGATGTCTTGGTCATCCGTTACGTTGGCCCGAAAGGCGGTCCGGGCATGCCGGAGATGCTGTCGATTTCAGCGATCCTCGTCGGAAAAGGCATGGGCGAATCCGTTGCGCTCCTGACCGATGGAAGGTTCTCGGGCGGCACGCACGGCCTGGTCGTCGGACACATCTCACCGGAAGCGCAGTCAGGCGGCCCGATTGCCTTGCTCAAAGAAGGTGATATGGTGACGATCGATTCGGATCTGCAGGAAATCTCCATGGACGTTTCCGAAGAAGAACTTGAAAAGCGCAGAAGCGAATGGGTCGCACCACCGCTTCACCGCAAAGGCGTTCTCGGCAAATACGCGCATAATGTTTCCTGTTCTTCCAAGGGAGCCGTCACGGATTATTTGAACCGATAATTGAAATCAGCAGCGCCGATCCGGGCATAGAACCGGATCGGCGCTGCTTTTAAATCATGCAGGAATTGGAAAAGGGCTGTCCTCAAATGAGAACAGCCCTTTGTTTATTAGGTAACAATCATGTGTTTTGACTTAAATATTAACCCGTAACGAACGGGGAATCATTTCCATTGAAAGTGTTTGCTTTCATTGCCGCGGTAATAGTTCCACTGGGTGCTTTAAACTTAAGCAACGTAAACCCTACCTTCTTTTACGTCCTTGCGATCCTGTAATCGCGCCAGTGTGAATAAGTATCTTCAAAAACATTGCGTAGAATGCCAGTCATCAAAATTTATATGTTACCTCGTAGTTAACTCTGAATACTATCTCATATTTTTGGGTATATGTCAATGATAGGGCCTATTCGTGAATTCATTATCTTATAAAATAAGAAATTTGATGTATAATGATAGTCATTACCGTGGAAGAAGGGGATTTTTGTGGAAACGCGTTATGCAGATGATAGCTTGGCATTACATACCGATTTATACCAAATCAATATGGCGGAAACCTATTGGGCGGATGGAATGCACGAACGGAAAGCGGTTTTTGAATTGTTTTTCCGGAAATTGCCATTCGGCAATGGTTATGCCACATTTGCGGGGCTTGAGCGAGTACTCGATTATTTAAAAAACTTCCATTTTTCGGAAAGTGATATTACATATTTACGAGATGAACTCGGTTATCAAGATGATTTCCTTGATTATTTAAAAGAAGTTCGCTTTACAGGAGATGTCTATTCAGTCGTCGAAGGCGAGCTTGTTTTTCAGAATGAACCGCTGATTCGCATCGAAGCGCCTCTTTTGGAAGCGCAATTGGTCGAGACGGCATTGCTTAATATCGTCAATTACCAAACCTTGATTGCCACCAAAGCGAGCCGCATCAAACAAGTCGTTGGCACAGAACGCGTCATGGAATTTGGCACACGTCGCGCACAGGAAATGGATGCAGCGATTTGGGGCACCCGTGCCGCATATATCGGCGGCTTGGAAGCGACGAGCAATACACGTGCCGCCAAATTATTTGGCATTCCAGCAGCCGGCACACATGCCCATTCCATGATTCAGGCCTATAAGGACGAATATGAGGCGTTCCATGCATATGCAAAGCGCCATCGTGAATGTGTCTTTTTGGTCGACACATACGATACCTTGAAGTCTGGCTTGCCCATCGCCATCCAAGTGGCGAAGGAGCTCGGGGACAAAATCAATTTCCGTGGCATCCGCCTAGACAGCGGCGATATCGCCTTTTTATCGAAAGCAGCACGTAAAATGCTCGATGAAGCAGGGTTCCCTGACACCGAAGTGGTCGTTTCCAACGATTTGGATGAATACACGATCCTCAACTTGAAAGCACAGGGAGCACGCGTCGATGCATGGGGAATCGGGACGAAGCTTATCACTGCCTATGACCAGCCGGCGCTAGGCGCGGTATATAAACTCGTCTCGATTGAAAACAGTGCAGGCGAAATGGAAGACACCATCAAGATTTCCGGCAATGCGGAAAAAGTGACGACGCCCGGGTTGAAAAACGTTTACCGGATTATAGATAGGGAAAATGGAAAATCAGAAGGTGATTACATCACGATGCACGACGAAAACCCGGCTTCTGAAGAACGTTTGAAAATGTTCCACCCAGTCCATACATTCGTCTCGAAGTTCGTCACCAACTTCGATGCCGTCAATATTCATCAACAAGTCATCAAAGCAGGCCAAGTCGTCTACGAAAACCCGCCGCTTGAGGAAATACAGAAGTATGCGGTAGGAACGCTCGATTTGCTTTGGGAAGAGTACAAACGGTCACTTAACCCGGAAGAATACCCGGTCGATTTAAGTGAAAAATGTTGGAACAATAAAATGCAGAATATCCAGGAAGTACGGGAATCGGTTCAGGAATTCACCAACAAATAAGGGGGATCCATATGTCGACATTACAACAGCAGATTATCAATGAATTGAAGGTAGCACCTTCCATTAATCCACAGGAAGAGATCAAGCGCACGGTCGAATTCCTCAAAGAATACTTAAAGCACCATTCATTCCTAAAAGGTTTTGTGCTCGGTATTTCCGGCGGGCAGGATTCGACGCTTGCCGGCAAACTGGCACAAATGGCCGTTGATGAACTGAATGAGGAAACAGGCGACCAAATTTATAGTTTTTACGGTGTGCGCCTGCCATACGGCGTCCAAGCCGATGAGCACGATGCTCAGGATGCCATCAAATTTATCCAGCCGACGAAAGTCTATACCATTAACATCAAAGAAGCTGTCGATGGCAGCGACCGCGCGCTAGAGGCGGAGGGCATCAAGCTGACCGATTTTGCAAAAGGCAACGAAAAAGCGCGTGAACGCATGAAAGCCCAATATTCGGTGGCGGCAATGCACAATGCGGTCGTGCTCGGTACTGACCATGCAGCTGAAGCGATTACCGGTTTCTATACGAAATATGGCGATGGTGCGGCTGATGTGGTGCCTTTGTTCCGGTTGAACAAGCGGCAAGGACGTGAAATGTTGAAGGCGCTCGGCTCACCGGAGCATTTGTATACGAAAGTACCGACAGCCGACTTGGAAGAAGATAAACCGGCCATTCCGGATGAAGTCGCGCTTGGCATCACTTACGAGCAGATCGACGATTATCTGGAAGGCAAGGAAATTGCCGATGATGCGCGTGAAAAACTGGAAGGCTATTACTTGAAAACCCAGCATAAACGCAATCTGCCGGTGACGATCTTCGATGACTTTTGGAAAAATAATTAAATAAGATCAGTGGGCGGGAAAAGCATGTGCTTTTCCCGTTTTTTTATTTTAAGCGGCAGTTCAAAGGAATCCGTTAAACCGGCCTGCCGTGATGGCTCAGTTGAGTTATCGCCTGGAATCCGATATGATGGCAGTAAGATTGTGATAATTCAAAACCTTTTTCACTTATATGGGAGGAACCGATATGAAAGCGACAGAACGATTAGGAAAAGTCATAGATAATATCGAAAAAGTGATTATCGGGAAACGTGAAATCGCCGAGTTGAGTTTGGTCGCTTTGTTATCGCACGGCCATGTTTTGCTTGAAGATGTTCCAGGTGTCGGTAAGACAATGCTTGTCCGGGCGCTGGCAAAATCAGTTGGAGCGGATTTCAAGCGCATCCAGTTCACCCCGGATTTGCTGCCTTCAGACGTAGTGGGTGTCTCCATCTACAACCCGAAAGACATGCAATTCCATTTCCGGCCAGGCCCAATCATGGGCAATATCGTCTTGGCGGATGAAATCAACCGAACGTCACCAAAAACGCAGTCCGCATTATTGGAAGCGATGGAAGAGGCGTCGGTCACGACAGATGGCGTGACGATGCAGATCCCTAAACCATTTTTCGTCATGGCGACACAAAACCCGATTGAATACGAAGGAACCTATCCATTGCCGGAAGCGCAATTGGACCGCTTTTTGCTAAGAGTGAAAATGGGTTATCCGACGCGGCAAGAAGAAATCGAAGTATTGACACGTTCCCAGTCGATTCCGCCAATCGAAGAACTTGAATCCGTGTTGACGCTGGAAGAATTGCTCAAATTGCAGGAGGAAGTGCGGACGATTCGTGTGGACGAGACGATTCGTACCTATATTGTAGAACTCGCGACCCAAACCCGCCGCGATCCTTATGTTTATCTTGGTGTCAGCCCGCGCGGCTCGATTGCCTTGATGAAGGCAGCTCAAGCCTATGCCATGCTCAAAGGGCGTGATTATGTCACTCCGGATGATATCCAATATTTAGCGAAATTCGTCTTTGGCCACCGTATTATGCTCCGTTCGGAAGCCCGCTATGACGGCATTACAGCCGAAGAACTGACAGAGCGCATCATTGCCAAGACGCGTGTTCCTGTACAAAGGCTTGTGAATCAATGAAGCGGGTCAAACAAATTTTAGGTTCTTCGGGCAGGATGATCTTTGTGCTCATCCTGCTTTTTTTGACTTTTTCGTTCGCCATGTTTCAAGGCGGTTTCGTCAGTTGGTTCATTTTCTACGTATCTGTGCCTTTCATTCTCTACTCTGTCTTGTTGTCGTTCTATCCGTTGCGGAATTTGCGCGCAGAACGGATAGTCCACACCCCACGAGTGCGGAATGGCCATCGCTTTTCGGCCACTGTCACCGTACGGCGGGCGTTCCCGTTTCCGTTGCTTTACACCGTCCTCGAAGAACAGTCGCAATCTGCACGGCTTAAAGTCCGTATGGCCGATGCAGGCCGTCAGCTGTTGCTCCCTGGGTTTCGCCGGGAATTTTCCTGGACTTATGAAATCGGGGAGATGCCAAGAGGCGAGCATGTTTTAGAAGGTGTCACGGTAGAAACCGCTGATTTTTTCGGATGGGTAAAAAAACGCCAGCTGTTGCCAGCACGACAGTCCATCTTGGTTTATCCGAATACTGTTGAAATGATGTACCGCCCGATTGGTTCCAGTTTTGACCAGGGCTCCATCGCAGCGCCATTTACCTTAGTGAAAGATACGACAATGGCGAGTGGGATCCGTGATTATCAGCCCGGAGATCGGGTCTCGTGGATACATTGGAAATCATTTGCGCGAACGCAGACGATGCGCACGAAAGAATTCGAAGACCGTCAATCGCAGGATTTATTCTTGCTTGATGACCGTTCCCCGTCCGAAAGCTTCGAAATTCAAGTCGAGCTGATCGCTTCGATTCTCACTTCTGTGGTGGCATCCCATGCCAGTGTCGCCTATTTATCCGCCGGCACGCCGCGAGCATTTTTCCCGCTGATCCAAAGCGATGAACAATTGCAGCGCGCACTCTATCATTTGGCGAAAGTCCAGGATGATTTGGACCGGCCGATCGAAGCAGTGGTCGGACAGGATCTGAAGCAAGTTCGCGTGTCGAGCCTGGTCTATGTAACAGGTTCGTTGTCCCGCGAAATGGTCGATGAAATCCGCCGAAACGTAACAAGCTTGAGCCAGTGTTTATGCCTGGTCGTAACAGAAGCAGGGCAGTCAATCACCCCGGAAGACGAAAAAAACCATCAATATGCAAGGTCCAAAGGGTTCCATGTGAAAGTTATCGGGCCAGAGAATTTCGCTTCGGCGTTTATGGAGGCGAACCGTTCATGACATCCATCAGAAAAAATAAAGTATTTATGGGCTTACTATATATCTTGGTGTTTTTCCTATTGTCTGAATGGCTGCGCCCTGTCATCGAATTAACCGAGACCGGACATCACGAGCTGTTTTTGGTATTTGTGGCATTGGGTCTCGTTATGGCGTTCTTCGACGTTCCGTGGTGGATCACCGGTCCCTTGAAGTTGTTCTATATTCTGTGGTTCATCGTCTATGTTTACACAGGAAATCTCTTCTTTACGGCAGAAAGCATACGGTTTGTCGTAGAGCAGGCGAGCATCAGCTTATCGGCGCTCTTCAGCCAAGATTGGCAAGCGACCACTGATGTATTTCGCACTGTCCTGTTTTTTGCGCTGTTATGGATGGCCATCTATCTTATCCATTATTGGGTCAGTTTCCGTCTGAGCATCTTCCTCTTCTATCTATTGACGGTCATTTTCGTTGCTGTTCTGGATACGTTCAGTCCTTATTCGGGTGATGCAGCGATTGTCCGCATCATGGTCATTGGTTTATTGCTGGCGGGTTTATTGCATTTGGCCAGATGGATGGAACGTCACGGAGCAGCGGCCAAGACGGATAAATTACTAGTTTTTTCGATCCCGTTATTATTGCTGTTGGTCGCTTCAACCGCACTTGCGTTCTATTTACCGAAAGCAGAGCCGATTTGGCCGGATCCTGTTCCGTACATTACCTCCTATTCCGGAAAAGGCGGTGTTGGTGAAGGAGGCGTCGGACGCATAGGCTACGGCGTCGATGATTCACAGCTTGGCGGCTCTTTCGAGTCTGATGATACCACCGTCTTCAGGGCGGAAGTCGAAGAAGGCCAGTACTGGAAAGTTGAAGTGAAAGACGTCTATACGACAAAAGGATGGGAGCTTTCTGAAGAAGATGCACAAGAACAGCTTTACCAAAACGGCGATGAAGTCGCGACAGACTTTCCCCCAACAGGGGAAGAGCGTTCTTCGGCACTCGTCGATATGCAGCTGCCATTCCCGTTCGTTCTCTATCCTTACGGCACTGCTTCTTTCTTAATGGAAGAAACACTGGATTATCGTTACGATCCAATTCAACAGCGTTTCGACACATTACAGGAGAATGCCGCTTTTGAACCAGATGTCTATGAAGTGTTCTATAGCGAACCTTCCTATAGCCTGACAGCATTGCGTGAAACAGATACAGAAGATCTGTCTGAACTACCTTCAGAGTACGATCGCTACTTGCAATTGCCTGACGAATTGCCTGAGCGGGTTGGGGAACTGGCACAAGAAATCGCCGCCGGGTCAGATACTGTTTATGGCCAGGCGCAGGCAGTCGAACGCTATTTTGGCACCAACGGGTTTGAATACAGCCAAAGCGGCATCGCTGTTCCCGAGGAAGACCAAGATTATGTTGATCAATTCCTTTTTGAAACGCAGCGTGGGTATTGCGATAATTTCTCAACTTCAATGGTCGTTTTGCTGCGTTCGCTCGATATTCCTGCGCGCTGGGTAAAAGGCTTCAATGAAGGGGAAGTCATTGATACAGTGGATGGCTACGATGTATACGAAGTTACCAATAACAACGCGCATTCTTGGGTAGAAGCTTATATGCCAGGCGTGGGCTGGATGATGTTCGAACCAACCATCGGCTTTACCGGTGCCTCATCGATTGATTTCGATTTGGAAATCGATACGTCCGAACCGGAAGAAGAGGAGATGCCGGACCGCCCTGAACCCGAACCCGAAGCACAGCCAGAACAATCGGACGGCGACGCAGGAACAAACGCCGGCCCGACGGTGGGTGAGCGTTTCCTTGCTTTTGTCTCCGAACAGGCTGGCAAGCTCATCGCAGCAACAATTGGTTTGCTGTTGCTCGCATTCATGCTCTTCAAGGTCCGTAAAAAATGGATGCCCAAAGTGCTGATTCCGTATTACCGCAGAAAAGTAGGGGACGCGGAAACCTTTGAAAAAGCCTATCTGCGGCTCTTGAAGCAGTTGGAACTTTATGGAATAAAACGGGCTCCGGGTCAAACCTTGCGTTCATACGCCGAATACGTCGATTCATTCTTTGGAACGAAAGAGATGACGGAGTTGACGGCAGCGTATGAAAAATCCGTTTACGGCGGGGACGCCCAATCCGTTGATTGGCCGAAACTGAAGGAAAGTTGGGAAAATTTAATCAATCGGACAAGCGGTTGATTTTGAAAACACTAGCCTGTACAATTGAGAAAATTATAGAATACAGTGCCCTCATATATGTCCGATGATACGGTTCGGATGTCTCTACCAAGTCACCGGAAATGACTTGACTATGAAGGCGGATGACGCATGCTTATTTGCATGCGCATTCGTCTTTTTAACGTAGAGGACAAGAACGCGAGGAGTGATTTTTCGCGTTCTTTTTTATATTGTGGCCTGAATCGAATAGAAGAGGTGAAGGATTTGCCAGTCAGCCCTATGTTAAAGGAACAGAAAAAAATCGTCGTCTTGGATTTCGGCAGCCAATACAACCAATTGATCACACGCCGCATCCGTGAAATCGGTGTCTATAGCGAACTCCACCCGCACACGATTACCGCGACTGAAATCAAGGAAATGAACGCAACGGGAATCATCTTCTCAGGCGGACCGAATTCCGTCTATGACGAAAATGCATTCTCCATCGATCCGGAAATTTTTGAAATGGGACTGCCGATACTAGGCATCTGCTACGGCATGCAATTGATGGCATTGCGTATGGAAGGGAAAGTCGAAAAAGCTTCTAACCGCGAATACGGCAAAGCCGAATTGACCTTGACGAAAGAAAGCTCCATTTTCAAAGATGTGCCAGAAGAACAAATCGTCTGGATGAGCCACGGCGACCTTGTCACAGCGGCACCTCCTGGATTTGATGTCATCGCTACAAGCCCTGGCTGCCCGATTGCAGCAATGGCAAACGAAGAGCGCAAACTGTATGGAGTCCAGTATCACCCGGAAGTACGCCACTCCGTTTACGGAAATGAAATGCTGCGCCAGTTCGTCTTCGATGTCTGCGGCATGAAAGACGAATGGTCGATGGAAAACTACATCGAATTGGAAATCGCGAAAATCCGTGAGCAAGTGGGCGACAAGAAAGTCCTTTGTGCACTAAGCGGCGGCGTCGATTCTTCTGTTGTTGCCGTCTTGATCCATAAAGCAATCGGCGATCAATTGACGTGCATGTTCGTAGACCACGGCCTGCTTCGCAAAGGGGAAGCTGAGAGCGTCATGAAAACCTTCGCCGACGGTTTCCATATGAACGTCATCAAGATCGATGCCCGCGAGCGCTTCATGAAAAAACTTGAAGGCATCAGCGACCCTGAACAAAAACGTAAAATCATCGGCAATGAATTCATCTATGTGTTCGACGATGAAGCAGAGAAACTGAAAGGCATGGACTTCCTTGCCCAAGGGACGCTCTATACAGATATTATCGAAAGCGGCACAACGACTGCCCAAACAATCAAATCCCACCACAACGTGGGCGGGTTGCCTGAAGACATGCAATTCGAATTGATCGAACCGCTCAACACCTTGTTCAAAGATGAAGTGCGTGCACTTGGCACTGAACTTGGCATGCCTGATGAAATCGTTTGGCGCCAGCCATTCCCGGGCCCAGGCCTTGGCATTCGTATTATGGGAGCGGTCACGGAAGAAAAACTCGAAATCGTCCGCGAATCGGATTGGATTTTGCGCGATGAAATCAAGAAAGCCGGCCTTGACCGCGACGTCTGGCAATACTTCACAGTGCTTCCGGATATCCGCAGCGTCGGCGTCATGGGCGATGCCCGCACATACGATTATGCAATCGGTATCCGCGCAGTTACTTCAATCGACGGCATGACATCCGACTGGGCGCGTATCCCATGGGATGTGCTCGAGAAAATCAGCGTTCGCCTCGTCAACGAAGTAGATCACATCAACCGTGTATTATACGATATTACGAGCAAGCCACCTGCAACTATCGAGTGGGAATAGAAACAAACGGCTGCTAATAGCAGCCGTTTTTCTATTTTACGAACTTTCAGTTAAAAAAATAGATAATTGTTCGTGTTTCACCTTGTTTTTCCATACCTATCGTGGTATTCTATAAATGAAATTAAATAAGCTTGTCGTATAAATTCAGGAATATGGCCTGAGAGTTTCTACCGGTTCACCGTAAATGATCCGACTACGATTTTTTGTCCGCCTTATAAAATAGGCGGACTCTCTGTTTTCGGACGGGGATAATCGGACGCATACGGCAAATCGCTGTATGCGTTTTTTTCGTAGACTTATACAAAAGCATACGGAGGAATTATGCATGAAGAAGTATTTTCAATTTGAAGAACTTGGAACAAACTATCGTCAGGAATTTATTGGCGGTTTAACTACATTCTTGGCAATGGCTTATATCTTGGTGGTCAACCCGTTGACGCTGACCATGGACTCGATTCCTGATTTGGATCCTGCCCTCCGAATGGATTACGGAGCAGTATTTATGGCAACGGCTTTAGCAGCCGCTATCGGCAGCCTGTTAATGGGAATCGTCGCTAAATACCCGCTTGCTCTAGCGCCGGGCATGGGGCTCAACGCTTTCTTCTCCTATACAGTTGTTCTTACGTACGGAGTGCCTTGGCAAACTGCCTTGACCGGCGTGTTGGTTTCAGGATTAATTTTTATTCTGCTGACTTTGTCAGGCATTCGCGAAACAATCATCAACGCCATCCCGGCTCAACTGAAATATGCAGTGGGTGCCGGCATCGGACTTTACATTACATTTATCGGTCTACAGAATGCGGGGATTGTTGTAGGAAATCCCGATACGCTTGTTGGGCTTGGTGATTTGACGACCGGTTCAGCTCTGCTCGCGATTTTCGGTTTGTTTGTCACAGTGATCATGATGGTTCGCGGAGTGAAGGGTGGAATTTTCTTCGGGATTTTAATCGCTGCTGTAGTCGGGATGATCTTCCAAGTAGTCAGCTTGCCGACGGCTATCATCGATTTGAATGTCCCAAGCCTCGCACCGACATTCGGTGTTGCGCTTGAACCGATCTTCAACGACCCAGGTTCATTGATGACCATTCAGTTCCTTGTCATCGTCCTAACATTTTTGTTTGTAGACTTTTTTGATACAGCTGGAACGTTGGTGGCAGTAGCGAATCAAGCGGGCTTAATGAAGGATAATAAATTGCCGCGCGCTGGAAAAGCTTTGCTTGCGGATTCAATTGCGACAGTGAGTGGAGCGATCTTCGGCACGTCAACAACAACTTCATACATCGAATCGACAGCCGGTGTAGCGGCTGGAGCGCGTTCCGGTTTTGCTTCAGTGGTTACAGGGATCCTTTTCTTGGTTGCGATTCTTTTTTACCCATTATTGTCAGTGATCACAAGTGCGGTGACAGCGCCTGCGTTGATAATCGTTGGAGTCTTGATGGTGTCGGCTCTTGGCCAGATTGAATGGGGTAAATTTGAAATCGCTGTTCCAGCATTTCTCACAATGATTGCAATGCCGCTTGGTTATAGTATCGCAACCGGCATCGCGATCGGATTCATCTTCTATCCAATCACGATGATGGTCGCGGGAAGAAGAAAAGAAATCCACCCTATCATGTATGGACTGTTTGTTATCTTTGTATTGTATTTTATATTTCTTGCTTAATAGAGAAGCTGTCGACTTATGTCGGCGGCTTTTTTATGTCTATAAGAAATCTTTCTTCTATATAGTAGGAAACCTATTTAAACGAATTGTTAATGATTGGTTCATTTATGATTATCTTTCTATTTACGTACATCATTATTAACGGTTGGAGGAGGAGGGAAGTATTTGTATGAAAGGAAGCGAACTCCTTTCAAAACTGTAATAATTTTTTAGTTGAATATTAAGAATATTACGTTATAATAAGAAGAGTAAAAGTTTCTCATAAAAGCTTGACGGGATTTTTCTAGCGTGCTATATTAGTCAAGTCGCCAAGAGAGGCGCACAACATGAACCTTGAAAACTGAACAGCAAAACGTCAATAATACAGCCGCGAGTGATCGCGGCACAACTACTGATCAGCTTCGGCAGATCAAGCGAATCGCGCGTCTTTTAGACGGCGATACGCCAGCAGTATTGAGCAATCAACTACTCTATAATGGAGAGTTTGATCCTGGCTCAGGACGAACGCTGGCGGCGTGCCTAATACATGCAAGTCGAGCGGAGATGTTGGAGCTTGCTCCAACATTTTAGCGGCGGACGGGTGAGTAACACGTGGGCAACCTGCCCTGCAGATCGGGATAACTCCGGGAAACCGGTGCTAATACCGAATAGTTTGCGGCCTCTCATGAGGCCACACGGAAAGACGGTTTCGGCTGTCACTGCAGGATGGGCCCGCGGCGCATTAGCTAGTTGGTGAGGTAACGGCTCACCAAGGCCACGATGCGTAGCCGACCTGAGAGGGTGATCGGCCACACTGGGACTGAGACACGGCCCAGACTCCTACGGGAGGCAGCAGTAGGGAATCTTCCGCAATGGACGAAAGTCTGACGGAGCAACGCCGCGTGAGTGAAGAAGGTTTTCGGATCGTAAAACTCTGTTGTGAGGGAAGAACAAGTACCAACTAACTACTGGTACCTTGACGGTACCTCACCAGAAAGCCACGGCTAACTACGTGCCAGCAGCCGCGGTAATACGTAGGTGGCAAGCGTTGTCCGGAATTATTGGGCGTAAAGCGCGCGCAGGCGGTCCTTTAAGTCTGATGTGAAAGCCCACGGCTCAACCGTGGAGGGTCATTGGAAACTGGGGGACTTGAGTGCAGAAGAGGAAAGTGGAATTCCACGTGTAGCGGTGAAATGCGTAGAGATGTGGAGGAACACCAGTGGCGAAGGCGACTTTCTGGTCTGTAACTGACGCTGAGGCGCGAAAGCGTGGGGAGCAAACAGGATTAGATACCCTGGTAGTCCACGCCGTAAACGATGAGTGCTAAGTGTTAGGGGGTTTCCGCCCCTTAGTGCTGCAGCTAACGCATTAAGCACTCCGCCTGGGGAGTACGGCCGCAAGGCTGAAACTCAAAGGAATTGACGGGGGCCCGCACAAGCGGTGGAGCATGTGGTTTAATTCGAAGCAACGCGAAGAACCTTACCAGGTCTTGACATCCCGCTGACCGCCTAGGAGACTAGGCTTTCCCTTCGGGGACAGCGGTGACAGGTGGTGCATGGTTGTCGTCAGCTCGTGTCGTGAGATGTTGGGTTAAGTCCCGCAACGAGCGCAACCCTTGATCTTAGTTGCCAGCATTCAGTTGGGCACTCTAAGGTGACTGCCGGTGACAAACCGGAGGAAGGTGGGGATGACGTCAAATCATCATGCCCCTTATGACCTGGGCTACACACGTGCTACAATGGACGGTACAAAGGGCTGCAAACCCGCGAGGGGGAGCCAATCCCAGAAAACCGTTCTCAGTTCGGATTGCAGGCTGCAACTCGCCTGCATGAAGCCGGAATCGCTAGTAATCGCGGATCAGCATGCCGCGGTGAATACGTTCCCGGGCCTTGTACACACCGCCCGTCACACCACGAGAGTTTGTAACACCCGAAGTCGGTGGGGTAACCCTTACGGGAGCCAGCCGCCGAAGGTGGGACAGATGATTGGGGTGAAGTCGTAACAAGGTAGCCGTATCGGAAGGTGCGGCTGGATCACCTCCTTTCTAAGGATTATATCGGAGCCGATTCTTAACGGATCGGGTTGACGTTTTGCGTTCAGTTTTGAAGGTTCACTCCTTGCGGAGCACTTTCAAACTTGTTCTTTGAAAACTGGATAGATCGACATTGATTAAGAAACAAGCATCAAGTAGCGTGATCGCTTTGCGATCAACTTATTTTTTTTGACCATTCAGTGGTTAAGTTAATAAGGGCGCACGGTGGATGCCTTGGCACTAGGAGCCGAAGAAGGACGGCACTAACACCGATATGCCTCGGGGAGCTGTAAGTGAGCTGTGATCCGGGGATTTCCGAATGGGGAAACCCACTGTTCGTAATGGAGCAGTATCCATGTGTGAATACATAGCACATGAGAAGGCAGACTCAGGGAACTGAAACATCTAAGTACCTGAAGGAAGAGAAAGCAAATGCGATTCCCCAAGTAGCGGCGAGCGAAACGGGATCAGCCCAAACCAGAAGGCTTGCCTTCTGGGGTTGTAGGACACTCTATACGGAGTTACAAAGGAACGGATTAAGCGAAGCGACCTGGAACGGTCCGCAAGACAGGGTAATAGCCCCGTAGCTGAAAGTTCGTTCCCTCCAGAGTGGATCCTGAGTACGGCGGAACACGAGAAATTCCGTCGGAATCCGGGAGGACCATCTCCCAAGGCTAAATACTCCCTAGTGACCGATAGTGAACCAGTACCGTGAGGGAAAGGTGAAAAGCACCCCGGAAGGGGAGTGAAATAGATCCTGAAACCGTGTGCCTACAAGTAGTTAGAGCCCGTTAATGGGTGATAGCGTGCCTTTTGTAGAATGAACCGGCGAGTTACGATTGCATGCAAGGTTAAGGTGAGAAGCCGGAGCCGCAGCGAAAGCGAGTCTGAATAGGGCGAGTGAGTATGCAGTTGTAGACCCGAAACCAGGTGATCTACCCATGTCCAGGGTGAAGGTAAGGTAACACTTACTGGAGGCCCGAACCCACGCACGTTGAAAAGTGCGGGGATGAGGTGTGGGTAGCGGAGAAATTCCAATCGAACCTGGAGATAGCTGGTTCTCTCCGAAATAGCTTTAGGGCTAGCCTCAAGAAGAGAATCCTGGAGGTAGAGCACTGTTTGGACTAGGGGCCCATCCCGGGTTACCGAATTCAGACAAACTCCGAATGCCAGTGATTTATGCTTGGGAGTCAGACTGCGAGTGATAAGATCCGTAGTCAAGAGGGAAACAGCCCAGACCACCAGCTAAGGTCCCCAAATATCCGTTAAGTGGAAAAGGATGTGGCGTTGCTTAGACAACCAGGATGTTGGCTTAGAAGCAGCCATCATTTAAAGAGTGCGTAATAGCTCACTGGTCGAGTGACACTGCGCCGAAAATGTACCGGGGCTAAACGGATTACCGAAGCTGTGGATGGACATCGTAGATGTCCGTGGTAGGAGAGCGTTCTAAGGGCGTTGAAGTCAGACCGGAAGGACTGGTGGAGCGCTTAGAAGTGAGAATGCCGGTATGAGTAACGAAAGACGGGTGAGAATCCCGTCCACCGAATGCCTAAGGTTTCCTGAGGAAGGCTCGTCCGCTCAGGGTTAGTCGGGACCTAAGTCGAGGCCGATAGGCGTAGACGATGGACAACAGGTTGATATTCCTGTACCACCTCCCCGCCGTTTGAGTAATGGGGGGACGCAGAAGGATAGGGTGAGCGTGCCGTTGGTTGTGCACGTCCAAGTTGTGAGATGAGAAACGAGGCAAATCCCGTTTCTATGTACATCAAGCAGTGATGGCAAGAGGTTTAACCTCAGAGTCCCTGATTTCACACTGCCAAGAAAAGCCTCTAGCGAGGCGGGAGGTGCCCGTACCGCAAACCGACACAGGTAGGCGAGAAGAGAATTCTAAGGTGAGCGAGTGAACTCTCGTTAAGGAACTCGGCAAAATGACCCCGTAACTTCGGGAGAAGGGGTGCTCTGGTAGGGTGTTACAGCCCGAGAGAGCCGCAGTGAATAGGCCCAGGCGACTGTTTAGCAAAAACACAGGTCTCTGCAAAACCGTAAGGTGACGTATAGGGGCTGACGCCTGCCCGGTGCTGGAAGGTTAAGGGGAGTGCTTAGCGCAAGCGAAGGTGCGAACCGAAGCCCCAGTAAACGGCGGCCGTAACTATAACGGTCCTAAGGTAGCGAAATTCCTTGTCGGGTAAGTTCCGACCCGCACGAAAGGCGTAACGATCTGGGCACTGTCTCAACGAGAGACTCGGTGAAATTATAGTACCTGTGAAGATGCAGGTTACCCGCGACAGGACGGAAAGACCCCGTGGAGCTTTACTGTAGCCTGATATTGAATTTTGGTGCAACTTGTACAGGATAGGTAGGAGCCAGAGAACCCGGAGCGCCAGCTTCGGGGGAGGCGTCGGTGGGATACTACCCTGGTTGTATTGAACTTCTAACCCACAAGCCTTAGCGGCTTGGGAGACAGTGTCAGGCGGGCAGTTTGACTGGGGCGGTCGCCTCCTAAAGAGTAACGGAGGCGCTCAAAGGTTCCCTCAGAATGGTTGGAAATCATTCGCAGAGTGTAAAGGCACAAGGGAGCTTGACTGCGAGACGGACAGGTCGAGCAGGGTCGAAAGACGGACTTAGTGATCCGGTGGTTCCGCATGGAAGGGCCATCGCTCAACGGATAAAAGCTACCCCGGGGATAACAGGCTTATCTCCCCCAAGAGTCCACATCGACGGGGAGGTTTGGCACCTCGATGTCGGCTCATCGCATCCTGGGGCTGTAGTCGGTCCCAAGGGTTGGGCTGTTCGCCCATTAAAGCGGTACGCGAGCTGGGTTCAGAACGTCGTGAGACAGTTCGGTCCCTATCCGTCGCGGGCGCAGGAAATTTGAGAGGAGCTGTCCTTAGTACGAGAGGACCGGGATGGACACACCGCTGGTGTACCAGTTGTTCTGCCAAGAGCATCGCTGGGTAGCTATGTGTGGCCGGGATAAGTGCTGAAAGCATCTAAGCACGAAGCCCCCCTCAAGATGAGATTTCCCATTGCGCAAGCAAGTAAGATCCCTCAAAGACGATGAGGTAGATAGGTTCGGGGTGGAAGCGTGGCGACACGTGCAGCTGACGAATACTAATCGATCGAGGACTTAACCAACAAACTGAAACGCACGTTTCCCACAATGTCGATTTATCCAGTTTTGAGCGAACAAGCTCAACATAGTCCAGTGATGATGGCAAAGAGGCCACACCCGTTCCCATCCCGAACACGGAAGTTAAGCTCTTTTGCGCCGATGGTAGTTGGGGGTTTCCCCCTGTGAGAGTAGGACGTTGCTGGGCAAGTAGAAAGGCCGTTACCGGTTCATTCCGGTAACGGCTTTTTTTTATGAAATCATTTTTATTTTTTTCTGAAACAAGTCCTATTCCCTCTTGCATTCGCACTTTGATTGACCTAATATGAAATTTAATTGCGAAGGAAAGGGTGCGGAAATTGGATATTAACCCATGGTTGATGGTTATAATAATATTTTCTATCAATATTGTCTATGTCACTTTCTTTACAGTGCGAATGATTATGACGTTGAAAGGCTTCCGTTATATGGCTGCGTTTGTCAGCATGATTGAAGTGGTTATCTATATAGTTGGACTAGGTCTTGTGCTGGATAATTTAGATCAAATTCAAAATTTGATTGCTTATGCAATTGGCTATGGCTCCGGAGTTGTTATCGGTTCCAAAATCGAGGAGAAAATGGCGCTCGGCTATATAACAGTTAATGTTATTAGTAACCATGAAAGTGATGAGCTTCCCCAGAAATTGCGTGAAAAAGGCTATGGAGTAACTGATTGGGAGGCAAATGGCAGAGATGGCGGACGTCAAGCCATGCAGATTTTGACTCCTCGGAAATGGGAGTTAAAATTATATAAAACAATTCAAGAGATCGATCCAAAAGCTTTTATTATAGCCTATGAACCGAAAACGATTCATGGTGGATTCTGGGTAAAACAAGTGAAAAGAGGTAGATTATTTAAATGAGTAAAAAGACAATCTGGTTCGAAGTACAGGAACACGAGACGATGGAAGACTGTCTGAACCGAATGAAAAAAGAGGGGTATATGGCTGTTGGCCGTAAAGAAGAGCCCTTATTTGAAGAAATTAATGGAGAGCCTGTACCTGTCCGCCAGATTATCAAGTTTAAAGGTAATAAAATCGAAAAATAGCAGATGATGGGTAATAAACACGAACGTTAAAAGGGAGGTATTGTTTATCGTTCGACTTTACCATTGACGCATATGAACCATCTTGTTATGATTAATAAGGAAACCCCATATATGCAGAGGAATTGGCTTCTGCGTCTCTACCAGGACACCGTAAATGTCCGGACTATGCGGGAAAGCAACTTATGGTACTTATAACGGAGGATGTGCTTTTTTATGCCATCACGTATGTTTTCGTTGAATCAAAGTCCTTAAGTAAACTGCTTTTCACGTCATGTGAGCAGTTTATTTGAGGGCTTTTTACTTTTGAAAGAGAGGTTATTGAATGAATCCGCGAATCGGCGTTATTATGGGAAGTTCGAGTGATTGGGAAACGATGAAACATGCATGCGAGGTTCTAGATGAACTGAAGATCGGCTATGAGAAAAAAGTGATATCAGCCCACCGGACGCCGGATTTGATGTTCAGCTATGCAGAGGAAGCACGCAGCAACGGTTTGCATGTAATCATTGCAGGAGCTGGCGGTGCTGCTCATTTGCCAGGAATGGTCGCGGCAAAAACTACTTTGCCGGTTATCGGGGTTCCTGTTCAGTCTAAGGCCTTGAATGGGATGGATTCATTATTGTCGATTGTTCAGATGCCTGGGGGGGTGCCTGTCGCGACGGTCGCGATCGGTAAAGCCGGTGCAATTAATGCGGGACTCCTGGCTGCCCAGATTCTTGGGACGGTCGATAAAGAAGCAGCGCAGGCTTTGGAAGAAAGACGCAAGCGGAGTGCGCAAGCTGTATTGGAAAGTTCAGGTGATCTGGTATGACAAGAACGATCTTACCTGGACAGACGATCGGTATTATCGGCGGCGGGCAGTTAGGCCGCATGATGGCGCTGGCAGCAAAGGAAGCAGGATTTAAGATTGCGGTTTTGGATCCAGGCATGGATTCGCCAACCGGGCAAGTTGCAGATATTCAAATCGTGGCCCCATTCAATGATTCAGAAGCGCTGGAAGAATTGGCAGAAGTGAGTGATGTCATCACTTATGAGTTCGAAAATATTGATGTGGACGGGCTCCGCCATTTAACCAAAATCGCTTATGTGCCTCAAGGGGCTGAGTTAATCGGCGTCACACAAAACCGGATTTTCGAGAAACAAGCCATTCGAGAAGCTGGCGTGCCGATAGCGCATTATATAGAAGCATCTACATTTGATGAATTAAAAGAGCGAATTAAAAATTTGGATTATCCTTTTGTCGTTAAAACGGCTAGAGGCGGATATGACGGCAAAGGCCAACAAATCGTGGGAAATGCGGAACAGTTACCAGAAGCGGAAGCCCTGTTCCAAAATGGGGATTGCGTGGCAGAAGCGTTTATTGATTTCACAATGGAAATATCCGTCGTTATCCAGCGTAATACTTTAGGTGAAACGGCCATATTGCCGATTGGGGAGAATATCCATAAAGATCATATATTGCATCAAACAATCGTCCCTGCACGAGTTAGTGAAGAGACGTTAACAAAAGCGAAAAAGGCGGCAGAAGCGATTGCTGAACATCTACAGATGGTCGGAACGCTTGCGGTGGAAATGTTCGTATTGCCGGATGGCGAAATCCTGGTCAACGAACTAGCGCCGCGTCCTCATAATTCAGGTCATTATTCAATTGAAGCGACGAACATTTCGCAATTCCATCAGCACATCCGCGCCATTTGCGGGTGGCCGTTAAGAGAACCGAAGCTTTGGAGTTCGGCTGTCATGGTCAATGTACTGGGCGAGCATGTAGCGCCGCTCACGACGAAAATTGCGCATTATCCGGACTGGTCGATTCATTTATACGGCAAGGACGAAGCAAAACACAAACGCAAAATGGGGCATGTGACCATTTTGACTAACGATATAAATCAAACACTTAACGAAATCGACGCATCTGGCATTTGGCCGGAATAATTGGAGGATATAGAATATGATCGCACGTTATACACGCCCGGAAATGGGTGCCATTTGGACAGAAGAAAACAAATACCAGGCTTGGTTGGAAGTTGAAATCCTCGCTTGTGAAGCTTGGGCAGAAATCGGCGATATCCCGAAAGAAGACGTGGCGAAAATCCGTGAGAATGCAGGATTTTCAGTCGACCGTATTCTAGAAATTGAAGAAGAAACGCGCCATGACGTTGTTGCTTTCACGCGTGCGGTTTCCGAAACGCTTGGGGAAGAACGCAAATGGGTGCATTACGGATTGACGTCAACAGATGTTGTCGATACGGCACTTTCTTATCTTTTGAAGCAGGCGAATGAAATCCTGCGCAAAGATTTGACGAACTTCATCGATATTTTAGCGGTGAAAGCGAAAGAGCATAAAATGACGGTCATGATGGGCCGTACACACGGTGTTCACGCAGAGCCGACGACATTCGGTTTGAAGTTGGCGCTTTGGCACGAGGAAATGAAGCGTAACCTGGAGCGTTTTGAAGCGGCAGCGAAATCGATCGAAACGGGCAAAATGTCTGGTGCGGTTGGAACGTACGCGAATATCGACCCGTTTGTTGAAGAATATGTATGCAAAAACTTAGGAATTGCTGCATCACGCATTTCCACACAAACTTTGCAGCGTGACCGCCATGCACAATACATGAGCACGCTTGCCTTGATCGCTTCATCCATCGAGAAATTTGCGACGGAAATCCGTGGTTTGCAAAAGTCCGAAACAAGAGAAGTCGAAGAGTTTTTCGCTAAAGGACAAAAGGGATCATCGGCAATGCCTCATAAACGCAACCCGATCGGTTCTGAAAATATGACAGGTCTTGCACGCCTCATTCGCGGCTATATGATGACGGCTTATGAAAACGTCTCATTATGGCACGAACGCGATATCTCACATTCATCTGCTGAACGCGTTATCTTGCCGGATGCAACGATTGCGTTGAACTATATGCTTAACCGTTTCGGCAATATCGTCAAAAACTTGACGGTGTTCCCGGAGAACATGAAGCGCAATATGGATTCGACTCTTGGATTGATTTATTCGCAGCGCGTACTGCTGACGTTGATCGATAAAGGGATGGCGCGTGAAGCGGCATATGATACGGTTCAGCCTTGTGCAATGGAAGCTTGGGAAACACAGACTTCTTTCCGTAAGGTAGTAGAAGCGAATGACACAATCACATCGCAGCTGACAAAAGAAGAGTTGGATGATTGCTTTGATTACAACCACCACTTGCAGCAAGTCGATATGATCTTCAACCGTCTCGAATTAAATTAAACGGAGGCATCAATCATGGAAAAAGCTCAGCTATTGTACGAAGGAAAAGCGAAACGCCTGTATAAAACGGACGAGCAAGGCATTCTTTGGGTGGAATATAAAGATTCCGCCACTGCATTCAACGGAGAGAAGAAAGAAGAGATTTCAGGCAAAGGACGCTTGAACAATCAAATCACCTCTTTGCTGTTTGAGAAATTGAAAGCAAACGGCATCGCTTCCCATTTTGTGAAGCAGTTGTCCGATAGCGAGCAATTGGTGCGTGAAGTGAGCATCGTACCTATCGAAGTTGTGGTCCGTAATATCGTCGCCGGCAGCATGGCGAAACGCCTTGGGCTCGATGAAGGCAAAGAGATCGAAAAGCCAGTCGTCGAGTTTTACTTGAAAGACGATGAGCTTGGCGATCCGCTGATTACGGATGATCATGTCGCCATGCTTCAGCTTGCGACAGAGCAGGAAGTGGCGGTCTTGAAAGATAATGCGCGGAAGATCAATGATGTATTGATCGGCTTTTTCCAGGAAATCGGTGTCGATTTGGTCGATTTCAAGATTGAATTTGGCCGTGATGAAAACGGTGAAATCCTGTTGGCAGATGAAATTTCACCCGATACGTGCCGCCTATGGGATAAGGAAACGAAACAGAAACTCGATAAAGACGTATTTCGCCGGAACCTCGGCAATTTGACGGATGCTTATGAACTCATTTTATCTCGACTGGGAGGACAAAACTGATGAAAAAAGTAAAAGTGTATGTGACATTGCGTGAAAGTGTACTCGACCCACAAGGATCTGCTGTGATGGGGTCGCTCCATAAAATGGGCTATGACGAGGTTCAGGATGTCCGGATCGGCAAATATTTGGAACTGGTCATTGGAGACAGTGAACGTGATGTAGATGCTTTGGTCGATGAATTGTGCAACCGGCTGCTTGCGAATACGGTGATTGAGGATTACAGGTACGAAATCGAGGAGGTTGTCTCGCAATGAAATTCGCAGTGATTGTTTTCCCAGGGTCGAATTGTGACTTAGACATGTATCACGCCATCAAGGATGAACTCGGAGAAGAAGCGGAATATGTCTGGCATGATACGCACGACTTAAGCGATTATGACGGAATTTTGCTTCCAGGAGGTTTCTCATACGGGGATTATTTACGCGCAGGAGCGATTGCCCGTTTTTCAGGTGTCATGGACGAAGTACGCAAAGCGGCGGAAGCCGGCAAACCGGTTCTCGGCATCTGCAACGGGTTCCAAATTCTAACGGAAGCAGGATTGCTTCCGGGAATGCTTATGCGAAATAAGAATTTGAAATTCACTTGCGGAACCGTCAGTTTGAAAGTCGAGAACGCCCATACTTTATTCACGAATGAATATAAAGAAGGCGAAGAAATCCGCATTCCGGTCGCACACGGGGAAGGCAATTATTATTGCGACGATGCGACGTACCAGCATTTGAAGGACAATAACCAAATCGTTTTCACATACGCAGAGGATTTCAACGGCAGCCGCAATAATATTGCGGGTATCATCAACGAACGCGGCAATGTGCTCGGCATGATGCCGCATCCGGAGCGCGCCGTTTCCGACTTGATCGGCGGAACGGACGGCTTGCCATTATTCAGATCAATCGTTAAACAGTGGAGGGAATCACATGTCAGTCACGCTTGAGCCGAACACACAGCAGATTAAAGAGCAGCAGCTTTATAAGCAAATGGGTTTATCGGATGCTGAATTCAAAATGGTCGAAGATATTCTCGGCAGAACGCCGAATTACACCGAGACAGGTTTGTTCTCTGTTATGTGGTCTGAACATTGTTCCTATAAAAACTCCAAACCGGTCCTATCGAAATTCCCCACCAAAGGCGATCATGTATTGCAAGGGCCAGGAGAAGGCGCAGGCATCGTCGATATCGGCGACGGCCAGGCAGCTGTATTCAAAATGGAATCCCATAACCATCCGTCTGCAATCGAACCTTACCAAGGAGCGGCAACAGGCGTCGGCGGCATCATCCGCGACGTTTTCTCGATGGGGGCTCGTCCGATCGCGCTGTTGAACTCCTTGCGTTTCGGGGAACTTGAAACACCGCGCGTCAAATATTTGTTCGAGGAAGTGGTCGCAGGCATCGCCGGTTACGGCAATTGCATCGGCATTCCGACGGTCGGAGGCGAAGTGCAGTTTGATGCATCGTATGATGGCAACCCGCTTGTCAATGCCATGTGCGTCGGCTTAATCGACCATAAAGATATCCAAAAAGGCGTCGCTAAAGGAACTGGCAACCCGGTCATGTACGTAGGCGCAAAAACAGGCCGCGACGGCATTCACGGTGCGACCTTCGCTTCAGAAGAGTTGACGGACGCATCCGATGAAAAACGCCCGGCTGTTCAAGTGGGTGACCCGTTCATGGAGAAATTGCTTCTTGAGGCATGCCTGGAACTCGTGAAATCCGATGCACTCATTGGCATACAGGATATGGGTGCTGCAGGACTCACTTCATCTTCAGCGGAAATGGCGTCAAAAGCCGGATCTGGAATCGAGATGGATTTGGATCATGTCCCGCAACGTGAAACTGGCATGACGGCTTATGAAATGATGCTATCGGAATCACAAGAACGCATGCTAATCGTCGTCAAACAAGGACGCGAGCCGGAAATCGTCGAGTTGTTTGAAAAATACGGTCTTGATGCCGTGACAGTCGGACGGGTAACGGACGATTCCACATTGCGCTTGAAGCATAAAGGTGAAATCGTTGCGGAAGTGCCGGTTGATGCACTGGCAGAAGATGCACCGGTCTATCATCAAAAATCAAGCGTGCCGGAATATTACCGCGAATTCCAAAGCTTGCCGAATGAAGAGCCGAAAGTGGAAGACCATCAGGCGACATTACTTTCGTTATTGAAGCAATCGACCATCGCATCGAAGGAATGGGTTTATAACCAATACGACCATCAAGTACGCACAAGCACGGTCGTCTCGCCTGGATCCGATGCAGCGGTCATCCGCGTGCGCGGAACAAATAAAGGCCTTGCGATGACAACGGATTGCAACTCACGCTATATTTACTTGGATCCGGAAACAGGCGGCAAGATCGCTGTCGCAGAAGCAGCAAGAAACGTCGTCGTCTCAGGCGGGCGCCCGCTTGCGATTACCGATTGCCTGAACTTCGGCAACCCGGAAAAGCCGGAGATTTTCTGGCAGCTTGAAAAAGCGGCTGACGGAATGTCGGCAGCTTGCCTTCAATTGAATGCACCTGTCATCGGCGGAAACGTCTCTTTATATAATGAAACAAACGGCACAGCGATTTACCCGACGCCGACAATCGGACTTGTCGGGCTGGTCGAAGATTTGAAACATGTGACGACACAAGATGCGAAAAAGCAAGGTGATTTCGTCTATCTTGTCGGAGGCAGCATGACGGAATTCGGCGGCAGTGAATTGCAGAAAATGGTAGAAGGCCGCATTTTCGGAAAAGCACCGTCTATCGATTTGGACATCGAAGCACAACGCCAATCTGCTATCCTTTCTGCCATTCAGCAAGGTTTGGTCCAGTCGGCTCACGACGTAGCGGAAGGCGGCGTCGCTGTTGCTTTGGCTGAGAAGACTTTCGGCAACGGGCTTGGCGTAGACGTAAGCCTTGCCGGTTCAAAAACTACGGCGTTATTCAGTGAAACACAATCTCGCTTTTTGCTCACGGTATCGCCTGAGCAAGCACAAGCATTCGAGGATACAGTAAAAGATGTACGGAAAATCGGTGAAGTCACGGGTGATCGCATGATCGTCAAAGGGGAAGACGGAGCCGTATGGATCGATGAATCGGTCGAAACGCTCCGCTCCGCCTGGAAAGGGGCTATACCATGCTTGCTGAAATCAGAGGCTTAAACGAAGAATGTGGGATTTTTGGCATTTGGGGTCATACCAACGCAGCGCAACTCACGTATTATGGGCTTCATGCTTTGCAGCACCGCGGCCAAGAAGGCGCAGGAATCGTTTCAACTGATGGAGAAGCTTTACGCGCATTGAAAGGCGAAGGCATGGTCAGTGAAGTATTCACTCCAGAAAAATTGGAGCAGATCACCGGCACTGCAGCCATCGGCCATGTCCGCTATGCAACAGCAGGGGGCAGTGGCATTGAAAATGTCCAGCCTTTGCTGTTCAATTCGACAACAGGCAGCCTGGCGATTTCGCATAACGGCAATTTGGTTAACGCGACGCAATTAAAAGGGCATTTGGAGCGTCAGGGAAGCATTTTCCAAACGACATCCGACACGGAAGTGCTCGCACACTTAATCAAGCGCAGCGGTTACGAAAGCTTTGAAGAAAAAGCGAAAAATGCCTTGTCTTTATTGAAAGGCGCATTTGCATGCTTGGTTTTGACGGAAGAGGCCATGTTTGTGGCGCTCGACCCGAATGGATTGCGTCCCTTATCCGTTGGGAAAATGGGGGATGCGTGGGTTGTAGCTTCTGAAACTTGCGCATTTGATATCGTCGGTGCAGAGTTTGTCCATTCTGTCGAACCGGGTGAATTCTTGATTGTCAATGATGATGGCATGCGCAAAGAACGTTTTGCGTATCCAGAAGAGCGCTCGATCTGTACGATGGAGTATGTTTATTTCTCCCGTCCGGACTCGGATATCGACGGCATCAATATCCATTCGGCGAGAAAACGGCTCGGCAAGCAATTGGCGAAAGAAGTTTATATCGAAGCGGACGTCGTCACGGGTGTGCCGGATTCCAGTATTTCCGCAGCGATCGGTTTTTCTGAGCAAAGCGGGATTCCGTACGAACTCGGGTTGATCAAAAACCGTTACGTAGGACGGACGTTCATCCAACCTTCACAGGAAATGCGCGAGCGCGGCGTCAAGATGAAGCTGTCTCCAGTGCGCCAAGTTGTCAACGGCAAACGCGTCGTCATGGTTGATGACTCAATTGTGCGCGGCACCACTTCCCGCCGCATCGTCGCTTTATTGAAAGAAGCAGGCGCGACGGAAGTTCACGTCGTCATCAGCTCGCCGCCAATCAAGAACCCTTGTTTTTACGGCATCGATATCAGCACATCCGGCGAATTGATCGCCGCGAACAATACAGTAGAAGAAATGCGTGAAATCATCGGTGCGGATTCGCTGACGTTTTTGTCGGTCGATGGCATGGTCCAAAACATCGGGCGTACCGATCCAGGATCGAAATGCGGCCATTGCTTGGCGTGTTTCACTGGCGAATATCCAACGAATATCTATCCGGATACCGTCTTGCCGCATGAAAAAGAAAAAGTGAAATAGGGGGAACCGAAGTGTCTAAAGCGTATGAAAAAGCAGGCGTCAATATCGAAGCGGGCTATGAAGCCGTCAAGCGGATGAAATCCCATGTCGAACGCACCGCACGTACAGGAATGCTGGGTGCGTTCGGCGGATTCGGCGGCATGTTCGATTTGTCCGAGCTGAATTTGAAACAACCGGTTCTCGTCTCCGGAACAGACGGTGTCGGCACGAAGCTGAAACTGGCTTTCATGGCGGATAAGCACGATACGATCGGTGTCGATTGCGTCGCGATGTGCGTCAACGATATCGTCGCACAAGGTGCGGAACCGTTGTTTTTCCTCGATTATATCGCTTGCGGCAAAGCGGTTCCTGAAAAGATCGAACAAATCGTCAAAGGCGTTGCGGATGGCTGCGTCGATGCAGGCGCGGCGTTGATCGGCGGAGAAACGGCTGAAATGCCGGGGCTTTACGATGAGAATGAATACGACATCGCCGGCTTTGCGGTCGGTGCTGCTGAAAAATCGGATATCGTCACCGGTGAGCGCATCCAAGCGGGCGATGTCTTGGTGGGGCTTGCTTCAAGCGGCATCCACTCAAACGGCTATTCGCTTGTCCGCCATATTTTATTGGGCGATGAGGAAGGTTCGTTGGACCAGAAAGTGGCGGGCTTTGAAGAGCTCGGCACACTCGAATCCTTACTGCTCGAGCCGACGAAAATCTACGCCAAGACCGTTCAATCAATCCGCAAACAAGCGGATGTCCACGGCATGGCGCATATCACGGGCGGCGGCTTTATCGAAAACTTGCCGCGCATGATGCCTGAGGGGCTAGGCGTTGAAATCGAACTTGGCTCTTGGCCGGTGCTTCCGGTGTTCGACCTGTTGAAAGTAAAAGGCGAACTGGCAGACCGTGATCTGTATTCGGTGTTCAATATGGGCATCGGATTTGCAGTGGCCGTTTCTGAAGCGGATGCACAACAAGCGATCCAGGCGGCTGAGGCAAGTGGCGACCTGGCGTATGTGATCGGCCGTGTGACGCAAATGGAAGGTGTCCGGTTCCAAGGCAGTCAGGACGGGACTTTACATGAAAAATAGAACAAAAATGGCCGTTTTCGCTTCTGGAAACGGCTCTAATTTTCAAGCGCTTTACGAAGCAACTCAAGACGGACGTCTCGATGCAGACATCGTTTTGGTCGTGGCGGATAAGCCGTCTGCGTTTGTGTTGGAACGGGCGAATCAGGCAGGAGTGCCGGCATTTTCGTTTATACCGCGTGATTATGCGTCCAAACAGGCATATGAATCGATGCTCGTGGAAAAATTGGATAGAGCGGGTGTCGAGTGGCTCGTGCTGGCCGGGTTTATGCGTTTGATCGGCCCGGTTTTGCTCGGGGCTTATGAAAACCGCATCGTCAATATCCACCCATCGGTACTGCCGGCGTTTCCGGGTAAAGACGCAATCGGCCAGACGCTGGAAGCTGGGGCAAAAGAGGCTGGAGTCACCGTGCATTTTGTCGACGAAGGCATGGACACGGGAGCGATCATCGCACAGCGCTCGTTTCCTGTAGACGACGCGGACCGTGAGACAGTAGAACGCAAAATCCATGAAATCGAGCACCAATTATACCCTGAGAGTTTGCAGCAATTATTCAGCCGGCAACAGTCGGTCTAGGAGGTCCATGAATGAAAAGAAGAGCATTGATGAGCGTATCGGACAAATCCGGCATTTTGGAGTTTGCCCGTGAACTAGTAAAAATGGATGTAGAAATCTTATCAACAGGCGGCACGCGCAAGCATTTGGAAGACAATGGCGTTCCGACGACGGCAGTGGACGAAGTGACCGGTTTCCCTGAGATTTTAGGTGGACGCGTGAAAACTTTGCATCCGCTGATCCATGGCGGTTTGCTCGCGAAACACGACGATAGCGAACACCAGCAGCAAATGAGCGATAACGGCATCGCACCGATCGAATTTGTCTGCGTCAATTTGTACCCATTCCGCGAAACGATTTCAAAACCGGATGTGACAGTTGATGATGCAATTGAAAACATCGATATCGGCGGCCCAACGATGCTGCGTTCGGCAGCGAAAAACCATGCTTACGTGACGGTCATCGTCGATTCCGGCGACTACGAAGCGGTGCTTGCAGAACTGCGCGAACAGCAAACAACGAGCCCAGAGCTGCGCCGGAAACTCGCAGCTAAAGTATTCCGCCATACCGCGGCGTATGATGCCTATATTTCCAACTATTTAACGGAACTGACGGATGGACAGTATCCGGAGCAGTTGACCCTTACATATGAATTGTCCCAAGCGCTGCGCTACGGGGAAAACCCGCACCAAAAAGCAGCGTTCTATAAGAGCGCGCTCGGTTCGGATTTCTCAATCGCACATGCCACGCAATTGCACGGCAAAGAGCTTTCCTATAACAATATCCAAGACGCCAATGCTGCGCTGCAGATCATCAAGGAATTCACTATGCCGGCAAGTGTCGCAGTGAAGCATATGAACCCGTGCGGCGTCGGGACCGGTGCTACTCTTTCCGAATCGTTCAAGAAAGCGTATGAAGCGGACTCGACATCGATCTTCGGGGGCATCGTCGCCTTGAACCGTGAAGTCGATCTTGAGACAGCAGAACAATTGTCGCAGATTTTCCTTGAGATCGTCATTGCGCCATCGTTCACGGAAGATGCACTTGCAGAACTCGGCAAAAAGAAAAACATCCGTTTGTTGACGGTGCCGTTTGAAACGAAACGCCGCGACAAATGGAATACGGTGACAGTCGAAGGCGGATTGCTCGTCCAGGAGCCGGATACATTCGGCTATGAAGATGCAGATATCCGTGTCGTGACGGAAAGACAACCGACAGAGCAAGAACTCGAAGCCTTGAAACTTGGCTGGAGCGTCGTCAAGCACGTTAAATCAAATGCCATTGTCGTGTGCGACGATTCGATGACGTTAGGCGTTGGTGCAGGACAGATGAACCGCGTTGGGGCAGCCGCCATTGCACTCGAGCAGGCAGCTGATAAAGCGCAAGGCGCAGCGATGGCGTCGGACGCTTTCTTCCCGATGTCTGACACGGTGGAAGCAGCAGCGAAAGCCGGCATTAAAGCGATTATCCAGCCGGGCGGTTCGAAAAAAGACCAGGAGTCGATCGATGCGGCGAATGCGCACGGCATCGCGATGGTCTTCACGGGCGTCCGCCATTTCAAACATTAATCGGAGGTGCACGGCTATGAACGTATTGGTCATCGGCAAAGGCGGGCGTGAACACGCGCTTGCCCATCAATTCGCCATCTCGCCATCGGTCGCGAAAGTTTATGTGGCGCCTGGCAATGACGGCATGGAACAGGACGCACAACTAGTTGACATCAACGAGACAGATTTCGAAGCTCTGGCAGCGTTCGCCAAGGACAATGATATCGCCTTTACATTCGTCGGGCCGGAACAGCCGCTTTCTGAAGGCATCGTCGATTTCTTTGAAGCACGAGGCTTGAAGATTTTTGGGCCGAACGAAGCGGCGGCGCGCATCGAGGGCAGCAAGGCGTTTGCCAAGGAATTGATGAAAAAATACGATATCCCGACCGCAACTTATGAAAGTTTTTCAAATACTGAAGCAGCTATAAAGTACGTCAAGCAGCAAGGTGCGCCGATTGTTATCAAAGCGGATGGGCTCGCAGCCGGAAAAGGCGTCGTCGTTGCGCAAAGTGAACAAGAAGCAATCGATGCCGTAAAGGATATGCTCGATGGCCAAAAATTCGGCGACTCGGGATCGACTGTCGTTATCGAGGAATTTTTGGACGGCGAGGAATTTTCCTTTATGTCCTTCGTCCAGGACGGCAAGATTTACCCGATGGTCATTTCGCAAGACCATAAGCGCGCGTTTGACGGCGATAAGGGGCCGAATACAGGCGGCATGGGTGCTTACTCGCCGGTGCCGCAAATTCCACAGTCAGTCGTGGATGAGACTTTCGCGAAAATCGTCCGTCCGACTGTAGAAGCGATGAGTAGCGAGGGGACACCGTTCAATGGTATTTTGTATGCCGGTATTATCTTGACGGCAAAGGGCCCGAAAGTCATCGAATTCAATGCGCGTTTCGGAGACCCGGAAACGCAAGTGGTCTTGCCGCGCCTGAAGACCGACCTCGGCGCCTTCATTTCAGCCATTCTAGACGGCGGAGAAATGGAGCTTGAGTGGGATGCTCGCCCTGTGCTGGGTGTCGTCATTGCAGCGGAGGGCTATCCGGGAACTGTGGAAAAAGGGGCGGCCTTGCCGGAGCTTGATGAATTGGCGGATGTAACTGTCACCCACGCCGGCACGAAGCGCTCTGAAGGCCGCTTCACGGCTAACGGCGGCCGTGTGCTGCTTGTCGCAGGCAGCGGAGAGACTTTGGAAGATGCCCAGTCCACCGTCTATCAAGCACTCGGAAAATTGGAGTGGGACGGTTTCTTTTACCGCACCGATATCGGTTGGCGTGCAATATAAGTGAATAATTGTTATAATAGAATGGCACAATTTCATCATGAAGCTGTGCCATTTATTTATGCGGCACCTTGCCGCAGAGGATTTTCAACAGCCCACTTTTACCTCTTTTTTTTAAACTCCAATTTTTACCCATCACTACCCCGGAACCAACAAAACCAGCAGGGCATTCAAACTCGGAAGGAGCAAAAATGATGAACTGGTATGAAAAACTGAATCAATATTTCCCAGTGGAGGAAATGAAATCGAAAGATCATATGGACACGTTGCTGAAGGAAAAAGGCAGTGTCTACTACAAAGATGAGGGCCCGTATCACGTCTTGATGTATGCGGAATTCCCAAGCTTCTCGTTCGTCGACTATTTATTCGTGTCGAAAGAATCGCGCGGCATGGGCATCGGCAAGAAAACTTTGCAAATGCTCAAGGATAAGGACAAGCCGATCATTTTGGAAGTCGAACCGGTCGATTACGAAGACACGGATTCTGAAAAACGCTTGCGTTTCTACGCTCGTGAAGGCTTCGAGCATGCCTCGTCAATCGGCTATTGCCGCCGTTCGCTGGCGACTGGCGAAGAAAACTCGATGGAAATTCTTTACTGGGCGCCAAATGGTGAAACCGAAGAAGAGATTTTCGAAGCGATGAAGAAAATGTATGAGGACATCCATACGTACAAAGACGAGCATTTTTACGGCGAGTCGTATGATCCGGTTTCTGATGTCTTGACGAGAAAAGAACAAGACCAGCAGGATATCCTGAAGCCTTTCAGCGATCCGGTCAATAAATAAACAAAAATCCACGTCTCAAAGACGTGGATTTTTTATGTCCGATTCCGCATAAGAGGGTTGCGTTTTCACGTCATTCTCTGTAAAAAAATGCATAATTATGCTAGTATACGATATATGGATATTGAATAGAGAGCAGGTGCCTTCGGATGGTAAACCCTTTATGGAGAAATACAGAAATACGGAAACAATTGAAGATTATGTCGAAAGAATTGTCCCCGGATCTTGTGCTGACGAATGCCACATATCTGCACGGGATATTTAAAAAATGGATGAATGGAAACATATGGATCAACGGAGACCGCATCATCTATGCAGGGCAAGACATGCCGAAGATCGATGATTCGACGGAAGTCGTAGATGTCAGCGGCAAGTGGATTGTGCCTGGCTATATCGAGCCGCATGTCCACCCGTATCAGCTTTACAACCCGCAGCAATTCGCTGATTATGCTGCACAAGGTGGAACTACCGGGTTTATCTCAGACAACTTGCCGTTATTTTTATCATTAGAAAACGAGAAAGCGTTTACATTGCTTGATCGCATGGCGGAGCTGCCGTTCACGTTTTATTGGTGGACGCGATTCGATTCGCAGACGGAACTTGTCGGGGAAGACCAAAAATTCACCTCGAAAGCAGTCGGCGAGTGGCTGGAGCGCCCGGATGTCATTCTTGGCGGTGAATTGACGGGCTGGCCGAAACTGTTGGCTGGCGATGACCAGATGCTTTATTGGATCCAAAAAGCGAAAATCAGCTTGAAAAAGATAGAAGGGCATTTCCCGGGAGCTTCCGAGAAGACTTTGGCGCGCATGAAGCTGCTGGGCGCTGACGGGGACCATGAAGCGATGACCGTCGATGAAGTGGAGATGCGCTTATTGCATGGCTACGGCGTGACGCTGCGCCATTCATCGATACGCCCGGATTTGCCGGAACTCTTGTCAGGGATTGTCGAACGGGAATTGAATGTGTTCGATAAATTGATGATGACAACAGACGGCTCGACGCCGGTGTTCCATAAAGACGGCGTGATGGATTTGTGCATCCAAATCGCGCTTGACGCCGGCGTTCCGGCGATTGATGCTTATATGATGGCTTCTTATAATGTGGCGCGCTACTACAATTTGACGAGCTTGCACGGCTTGATCGCAACGGGGCGCTATGCGAATTTGAATATCCTCGATTCGATCGATAGCCCGGTGCCGAGCGGCGTGATTTCTAAAGGAGTCTGGCTCAAGCGCGATGGCAAGAAAGTGCGTTCGCTCGATGATGTGGATTGGTCGGTGCTGCCGGAATTGGATCTCGACTTTGAATTGACCGATGACGATTTCCAATTTTCGATGCCGTTCGGTGTGGAGATGGTCAATGATGTCATCACCAAACCGTATTCCGTAAGCGTTGACACGAATGTCGAGCGTTTGTCAAAAGAACATGGCGAGAGCTTCCTGATGCTGATCGACCGCAACGGTAAATGGCGGGTCAATACTTTGATCAAAGGCTTCGCCACGGAAGTCGACGGATTTGCTTCATCTTATACAAATACAGGAGATATCGTGTTGATCGGTAAAAGCCGCAAAGATATGTGGCAAGCGTTCGAACGAGTGAAGCGTCTCAAGGGAGGCATTGTCTTGATTGAAGGCGGCGAGATAGTTTGCGAATTGCCGCTTCCTATTGGCGGCATCATGTCTGATTTGCCGATGGAGCCGTTGATGGAGCAGGAAACTGCTCTGAAGAAAGCGTTGAAAGAGCGCGGCTATGAACATGGCGACGCTGTCTATACTTTATTGTTCTTGATGGCGACGCATTTACCGTACGTCCGCATTACCCAAAAAGGGATTTATGACGTCATGAACAAAACCATTCTATTTCCGGCATTCATGAGGGGCCAGGGATGAAAAAATGGCTGATCTTGCTTGCTTTGCTGATCGTTGCAGCTGTCTTGGTTGTTTGGCTGGTCGGAAAGGAACAAGCGGGAGAGCCGGAAACGCCCGCAACTCCGGAGGCGCCAGAAACGCCTGAGGTGCCGGAAGAAGTGCTTACCACCGCCCCGTTTACCGGCATGCAAGGAAACGGTCCGTATGATAGCCGGGCGGTGATGGCGGTCATCAATAATCATCCAGCGGCGCGTCCGCAAACGGGCTTAGTGGAAGCTGATATAGTATTTGAATTAATTGCCGAATACAATATCACGCGGTTCTTGGCCTTGTATCAAAGCCAGTTTCCGGTGAACATCGGGCCGGTGCGCAGTGCGCGCGATTATTTTGTCGAACTGGCCGATGCGTACGATGCGTTTTTTATTGCGCATGGCTATAGCCCGGAAGCGAAGCAATTGCTCGATTCAGGAGTGGTCGACCATATCAATGGCATGCAGTATGATGGAACTTTGTTCAAGCGTTCATTGGACCGCGTGGCGCCGCACAATTCCTATATCAGCTATGAAAACGTAGAACTTGCGATGGAGATGACGGATGCTTCATCCAATTACAGCATGAAAGCACCTTATGCTTTCTCTGCACCGGGCAATAATGATAAACTAGAGGAACAAGCTGCTTCTATAGAAGTAAACTATGGCTGGGATCCGCTTTTTGCGAGCACTTATACTTACGATTCTGAGTCGCAGCTTTACAGCCGTTCATCGGGCGGTATCGCCACTGCAGATAAGGAAACTTCGCAGCGTATCGAAGTCGCCAATGTGCTGGTCATGGAGACAGTACACGAAACAATTGATGCCAAGGGCCGCCAGGAAATCGACCTGACTTCCGGCGGGCAGGCATTATTGTTCCGTGAAGGAAGCGTGCAGGAAATCACGTGGCGCGCAGAAAACGGCATGCTTGTGCCAGTCGACGAAAATGGGATAGCCGAATTGACGCAAGGAAAAACCTGGGTCCACATAATTCCAGATTCACCGGGAATTGGCCAGGCGGTTCAGTATAGCCCGTAGAAGCGGGATTAATTGAAGAGCAATGAAAGGACGTTGAATGTGCATGCAAGTTGATAAGATTAGAGGGCCGCAGACCGATCAATTGATCGAAGCGGTGCTGGCATTGGAAAACAAAGAACAAGCCTATCGATTTTTTGATGATTTGTGCACGATCAGTGAAATCCAATCATTATCGCAGCGCTTTGAAGTGGCGCATATGCTGCGCTTGAAAAAGACCTACGAAAAAATCAAAAACGAAACGGGCGCGAGCACAGCGACGATTTCCCGCGTGCGCCGCTGCTTGAATTACGGCAATGACGCGTACGAGGAAATGCTCGACGTGCTATATCCGGAAGAAAAACAAATTGAACTTCCAAAAGACTGACCGGCGAATGGCGCTGGTCGGTTTTTTTTATGCGCTAAATCCCTCATTTGTGGATGGGTGGGAACAGAGTGTTGGCGGATCTTTTGTTATAATGGAAAGATGAAAACAAAAGTACAGTTAGGAGAATACCTGTGGACTTTCAAACATGGCGGCATGTCTTTAAAATAGACCCTGCGAAAGAAATTTCAGATGGACATTTGGAACGAATTTGCGAATCCGGGACTGATGCCATCTTGATTGGCGGAAGTGATGATGTCACACTCGACAATGTCTTAGAATTGATGGCTCGTGTGCGCCGCTATTCGGTGCCGGTTGCGCTCGAAGTGTCAACGGTCGAATCGGTGACGCCGGGCTTCGATTATTATTTCATCCCGACAGTGCTCAACAGCAGCGACCCGAAATGGATCAAAGGGCTTCACCACGAGGCAATCCGTGAATACGGCGAGATCATGGACTGGACAGAGATCGTGCCGGAAGGCTATTGCATTTTGAATCCGGACTGCAAAGCGGCAAGCTTAACCGGGGCAGATGCATCCTTGACTGAAGAGGATGTGCTCGGATATGCGCGCATGGCGGAGCATTTTTTTCGGCTGCCGGTCTTTTATCTGGAATACAGCGGCATGTTCGGCGATCCTGAACTTGTCCGAAAAACCGCGTCGGTGCTGTCTGATACACGGCTATTTTATGGCGGCGGCATCGATTCAGCGGAGCGCGCCAAAGAAATGGCGGCCATCAGCGACACGATCGTTGTCGGCAATATCATATATGAAGATCTAAACAAAGCGCTTGCGACCGTCAAGGCAGTTGCGGAAACGGCTGAGCAATCGTTATAATAATAGGAACAAACGTTCGAGGTGGTGCACAATGGAATTAATCACAAAAAATCTGTTGCGGGGGATGAACCCCGAGCAGGAAGAAGCAGTCAAAACAACAGAAGGTCCGCTATTGATTATGGCCGGTGCGGGCTCTGGGAAAACACGTGTATTGACGCATCGGATTGCGTACTTGGTGCTGGAAAAACAAGTCTACCCGTCCAATATCCTGGCGATCACGTTCACCAATAAAGCGGCGCGCGAAATGCGCAACCGGATCGATGGCCTGCTTGGCCACGGAACAGGCGACCGCATGTGGGTGTCCACGTTCCACTCGATGTGCGTGCGCATCCTGCGCCGCAATATCGATCGCTTGGGCTTCTCGAAGAGCTTCTCGATTTTGGATACGACCGACCAATTGACAGTCATCAAAAATGTCCTGAAGCAGCAGAACCTGGACCCGAAAAAATACGAGCCGCGGACGATGCTGAACGCTATTTCGTCTTCGAAAAACGAATGCATCGATGCGGAAACCTTTGCAGCGAACGCCAACCAATTCAACCCGTATGAAAAAACGGTCGCGGAAGTGTTCACAGGCTACCAGAAGCGGCTCCAGAAAAATCAATCGCTCGATTTCGATGATTTGATCATGATGACATTGAGGCTCTTTGAGACGGTCCCGGATGTGCTGGAATATTATCAGGATAAATTCCACTACATCCATGTCGATGAATACCAGGATACGAACAACGCCCAGTACCAACTGGTGCAATTAATGGCGAAGAAATTCAAGAATATTTGCGTTGTCGGCGATTCCGACCAGTCGATTTACCGTTGGCGCGGGGCGGATATTACCAATATCCTGTCATTCGAGAAAGATTATCCGGACGCCAAAGTGATCATGCTCGAACAGAATTACCGTTCGACCAAACGCATTTTGAAGGCGGCAAATGACGTCATCCAGAAAAACACGAGCCGCTATCCGAAAGAATTGCGCACCGATAATGACGAAGGGCCGGCGATCACGCTCCATAAAGCGGGCGATGAGCGGCAGGAAGCCCAATACATCGTTCAGACCATCCAAAACCTCATGCAGGAAGAAGGATACAAAACCTCTGATTTCGCGATTCTTTACCGTACCAATGCGCAATCGCGTATTTTAGAGGAAATGTTCGTCAAATCGAATATGAGCTATACGATTGTCGGCGGCACGAAATTCTATGACCGCAAGGAAATCAAGGACTTGCTCGCGTATTTGCGCTTGATTGCCAATAACGAAGATGATCTGTCGCTCGCACGCATCATCAATGAACCAAAGCGAGGAATCGGCGCGACGTCATTCGAGAAAATGGCGCGCTTTGCGATTGAACAGGACCGCACCATCATGGATTCCTTGCAGGAGGCGGATTTCATGGGCTTGACGGCAAAAACCGCACAGACCGCGCTCGAATTCCGTGCGATGATCGCCGGATTCACCGAAATGCAGGAATTTTTATCGGTGACGGAATTGGTGGAAGAAGTGTTGAAGAAATCCGGCTATCGCCAAATGCTCCAAAACGACAAGACCATTGAAGGCGAAAGCCGCCTTGAAAACTTGGATGAATTCCTGACCGTGACGCAAGCGTTTGAAAAACAAAGCGATGATAAGTCACTAGTAGCGTTCCTGACCGATTTGGCTTTGATTGCGGACATCGATTCATTGGATGAGGAAGAAGAACAAGGCGACGGCCCGATCATCCTCATGACGATGCACGCAGCGAAAGGCCTGGAGTTCCCGGTCGTGTTTATCGCCGGGCTGGAAGAAAACGTCTTCCCGCATTCACGTTCGAATAATGACGAGGAAGAATTGGAAGAAGAACGGCGCTTGGCATATGTCGGCATCACGCGCGCCGAGAAACGGCTGTATTTGACGCATGCTTCGTCACGGACGATTTTCGGCAAGAGCAATTTCAATCTGCCGTCGCGCTTCATATCCGAAATTTCGGAAGAGCTGATCGAACAAACCATCGCCAATCACCGTGCAGGCGCAGCGACGAGCTATAAGCAGGCACCGAGACGAAAAGCGGTCATGAAGCCCTCTTACCAGCAATCCGGCGGCGACCGGCTGGGCTGGAAAACAGGCGACCGCGCGAAGCATAAAAAATGGGGCACCGGGACTGTCGTCAATGTCAAAGGCGACGGGGAACAAACGGAACTCGATATCGCCTTCCCGAGCCCGACAGGCATCAAACGGCTGCTTGCGAAATTTGCGCCGATCGAAAAAGAATGATCTGGAGGAACTCGAATGGACCGCATCAAAGCTGAAGAACGTGTAACCGAATTGAATGAATTGCTCCGCAACTATGGGCATGCCTATTATGTGCTCGACAAGCCAAGCGTGCCGGATGCCGTGTACGATCAATTGCTCAACGATTTGATCGAGCTGGAAACCCTTTACCCTGATTTGATTTTCCCGGACTCCCCAACGCAGCGGGTCGGCGGCACACCCTTGTCGAATTTCGAGAAAGTTCGACACGAGCGTCCGATGCTCAGCTTGTCGAACGTCTTCAATGAAGAAGATTTGCGTGATTTCGATAAACGCGTGCGCGGCGGTGCCGGGGACTCGGTCGAATATGTGTGCGAACTGAAAATTGACGGCCTGGCCGTTTCGCTTCATTACGAAAACGGCAAATTCGTGCGCGGCTTGACGCGCGGCGACGGCCGTGTCGGAGAAGACATTACGGTCAACCTCCGCACAGTCCGCTCGATACCGCTTAAATTAAAAGAGCCGGTATCGATCGAAGTGCGCGGCGAAGTGTTTATGCCGAAAAAATCCTTCCATGCACTTAACGAAGACCGCGAAGAGCGGGGCGAAGAATTATTCGCTAACCCGCGGAATGCTGCAGCTGGTTCTTTGCGCCAATTGGATTCGAAAATTGCCGCCAAGCGCAATTTGGATGTTTTCATCTATGGCATCGGCGGCGACGGGGAAACTTACGGCTTGAACAACCATGACGAGTCGCTTCAATATTTGACGGATCTCGGCTTTAAAACGAACGGCGAGCGGAAAGTTTGCCGCTCGGTGGAAGAAGTGCTGGCGTACATTGAACAATGGACAGATGGACGCAATAAGCTGAGCTATGAAATCGATGGCATCGTCATCAAAGTCAACCGCTTCTTGCATCAGCAAGACCTTGGGTTCACGGCGAAAAGCCCGAAATGGGCGACCGCCTATAAATTCCCGGCAGAAGAAGTGATGACGACCGTGCGTGATATCGAGTTGAGCATCGGCCGGACCGGCGTCGTCACCCCGACAGCTATTCTGGAACCGGTTGCTGTTGCCGGCACTACAGTGCAGCGTGCGTCACTCCATAATGAAGACTTGATCCGGGAGCGCGATATCCGCATCAATGATAAAGTCATCATCCGTAAAGCGGGCGACATCATTCCAGAAGTCGTCAAGGCGCTGATCGAAATGCGCTCTGGCGATGAACAGCCGTTTGAAATGCCGACCGAATGCCCTGCATGCGCAAGTGAACTGGTGCGCATTGAAGGAGAAGTGGCGCTGCGCTGCGTCAATCCGAAATGCCCGGCGCAAATCGTCGAAGGCATGATTCATTTCGTGTCGCGCAATGCCATGAATATTGACGGTCTCGGTGAGAAAGTGATTGAGCAATTATACCGTGAAGGGCTAATCCAGGATATTTCGGATCTTTACGCTTTGACGAAAGAGCAATTGTTAGAACTCGAGCGTATGGGCGATAAATCCGCCAGCAACTTGATCGAGGCGATAGAGGATTCGAAGAGCAATTCAATGGAACGCTTATTGTTCGGCCTTGGCATTCGCCACGTAGGCGAACGCGGGGCGCGCATCTTGTCTGAGCATTTCGGCTCGATGGATCAATTGAAGCAGGCAAACTTGGAAGAATTGATTGCCATCCACGAAATCGGCGACAAGATGGCAGATGCTGTTGTTACGTATTTTGAAAAAGAAGAAGTTTTGGCACTTGTGGAACGTTTGCGCGAGCGGGGCGTCAATTTATCCTATACGGGCACAATCGTCCGCGTAGAAGAAGGCGCCAATGCGTTTGCCGGCAAGAAAATTGTGCTGACCGGTAAGTTGGAAAACATGACGCGTCAGGAAGCCGGCGAACGGATCGAGGCACTCGGCGGCAAATTGAGCGGCAGCGTCAGCAAGAAAACCGATTTGCTGATTGCTGGCGAAGAAGCCGGATCCAAACTCGACAAAGCGCAGGATCTCGGTGTGGAAGTGTGGAATGAAGAACGCCTGCTTATGGAATTGAACGAATAAGGAGATTAGCATATGAAACGCATTTGGTGGATCCCGATCAGCATATTGTTGCTTTCGGGATGTGTCCCTTCCGGAAATGACGAGGCGGAAGTGATCAACACAGAAGAAGAAGAGGCGGAAACAGCGATCATCCCGAGCATGCAATTGGATGATCAATATTACCGGACGCTATTACCGTATAAGCAAAGTGCCACCCGCGGAAAAATCGTCAGCCGGCTGAATTCTCGCTACGATATCAAAGAAGCGGAGCACGGATTATTGCGCCTATCGCAGCAGCAGTTCTCACCGGATGATTATTATTTCCAGGAAGGCCAAAAAATCACCGATGAAGAAGCTTCGCTTTGGCTCCAGCGCAAAAGCAAAGATAATCCACAAGGGCTGAACCCAGAGGACGGCCGCAGCCAAGCGGAGACGGACGGGGGCGAACGCCCGCAACCGGAACTGCTGGCGCACATCCTTGAGCAAAATTACCTTGTCAAAACCGAGGAAGACAAAATCCGTCTCGGCGGGGTTTCCATCGGGCTTGCCATGAACACAGTTTATTATAGCTCGACGGACGATATCCCATACGAAGAATCGATTCCTCAAGATCAGATCGCTGAAGAAGGCAAACGGATGGCTGATGAAATCGTCAAGCGCTTAAGGGAGAAAGAAGGAATGGCGGATGTGCCGATCCTCGTCGCTTTATTCGCACAAAACAGCCGTAACGCGATGACACCCGGCACCTACTTCTCTTACGGCGCTGCCCCGAAAGGCGAGACGGAAGTGGCAAACTGGAATGATGTCGACGAAGAGTATGTCGTATTCCCGACTTCCGGGACGGACGAGCAATACCGGGATATCGATACGGCATTTCGCAATTTCAAGCAAGATGTCGAATTGTACTTCTCGAATTTCACGAGCGTCATCGGCAAAGGCTTCTATCAAAGCGGCCAATTGCAGGAGATGAAAATCGAAATCCCGATCCAGTTTTATGGCTCGGCTGAAGTGATCGGCTTTACGCAATATGTCACCGGCCTGATCTTGGATCATTTCCCGGACGATATCCAGATTGAAGTGAACGTCACGTCGACCAATGGCGCGGAAGCACTCATTTTACGGAAAGCCGGGGAAACGGAACCGGTTGTCCATATTTACGAGTAAGTGTGCAATTTAAAGGGGCAGCCAGTTGGCTGTCTCTATTCATTTTTTTAGAAAAATGGTATGATAGACCGTATGTTTATTGAATCCGGAGGTGTAAAAAATGGCGAAAATGACAAAAGAAGAAGTAATCGAAGTGGCCCACTTGGCGCGTTTGGCAATTACAGACGAGGAAGCTGTGCATTTTGCGGATCAATTGGAAGCGATCACCAATGCGATGGAATTGCTGAACGAATTGGATACGGAAAATGTAGAACCGACGACGCATGTATTGCCGCTAGTCAATGTGATGCGTGAAGACAAGTCGATTGAAGGCTTGCCGCGTGAATTGGTGATGAAAAACGTAAAAGAACATGAAGGCGGCCAAGTGCGTGTGCCGACGATTCTGGACTGATTGTGAGGAGGGAAAAAGATGAAGTTAGCTGATAAAACTGCAAAAGAATTGCAGGAGTTACTACATAGCAAAGAATTGACGATTGCGGATTTGACGCAAGCGACATTCAAGCGCATCAAGGAACTGGACCCGAAAGTCGATGCCTTCTTGGCTTTGAATGAAGAACAGGCAACAAAGCAAGCAGCTGAAATGGACCAAACGGATGCAGGTGAACGAGGTCCGCTTTTCGGCTTGCCGATCGGCGTGAAGGATAATATCGTCACGGAAGGATTGGAGACGACAGCATCAAGCTTGATCCTGAAAGGCTTCAACCCGATTTACAACGCGACGGTTGTGGATAAATTGCGCGAAGCAGGAATGGTCATCGTCGGGAAATTGAACATGGATGAATTCGCAATGGGTTCTTCCAATGAAAACTCTTACTATAAAAACACAAAAAACCCGTGGAACCTGGAAACCGTTCCTGGCGGTTCTTCAGGCGGCTCGGCTGCGGCTGTTGCAGCAGGTGAAGTTTCGTTCACACTCGGTTCCGATACTGGCGGATCGATCCGCCAACCGGCTGCGTTCTGCGGCGTCGTCGGCATGAAACCGACATACGGGCGCGTTTCTCGTTTCGGGTTGATTGCCTATGCGTCATCATTCGACCAGATCGGCCCAATCACCCGCACAGTCAAAGACAACGCCCTTCTTCTGAATGCCATTTCCGGCCACGATGAAAAAGACTCGACATCCGCCAATGTTGAAGTGCCTGACTTCACAGCGGCACTGACTGGCGATATCCAAGGCCTTCGCATCGGCGTGCCGAAAGAATATTTCGCAGAAGGCGTCAGCGAAGCATCGAAACAAGCCGTGAAAGATGCACTGAAAGTATTGGAAGAAAAAGGCGCAACATGGGAAGAGATTTCCTTGCCACATTCCAAATACGCGCTTTCCACTTATTACATCTTGGCTTCATCTGAAGCATCGTCCAACTTGTCCCGTTTCGACGGCATCCGTTACGGCTACCGTACGGAAAAAGCCGGCAGCCTGCTTGAGTTTTACATGAACACACGCTCTGAAGGCTTTGGCGACGAAGTGAAGCGCCGCATCATGCTCGGAACTTACGCACTCAGCTCGGGCTATTACGACGCTTACTATAAAAAAGCGCAAAAAGTGCGTACCTTGATCAAGCAGGATTTCGATAAAGCTTTCGAAAACTTCGATGTCATCGTCGGGCCGACAACGCCGACACCGGCATTCAAGATCGGTGAAATCATCGATGACCCGCTGACAATGTATGCGAACGATATCTTGACAATCCCTGTCAACTTGGCAGGCGTGCCAGCCATTTCAGTCCCATGCGGATTCGACAATGGCTTGCCGCTCGGCTTGCAGATCATCGGCAATTATTTCGATGAAGAAACCGTCTACCGCGTCGCGGATGCTTTTGAGCAGGCGACCGAGTTCCATAAAGAAACACCGCAAACATGGGAGGGAGCAGCACAATGAATTTCGAAACGATCATCGGGCTTGAAGTCCACGTCGAACTAAAGACGGAATCCAAAATGTTCTCGCCTTCCCCGGCTCATTTCGGTGCTGAACCGAATACCAACACAAACGTGATCGACCTTGGCTACCCTGGGGTATTGCCAGTCGTCAATAAAACGGCAGTCGATTGGGCGATGAAAGCGGCACTTGCGTTAAACTGTGAGATTACGCGCCACACCAAATTCGACCGTAAAAACTATTTCTATCCGGATAACCCGAAAGCCTACCAGATTTCCCAATTCGATCAGCCGATCGGCGAGCACGGATGGTTGGAAATTGAAGTGAATGGCGAGAAAAAACGCATCGGCATTACGCGCCTGCACATGGAAGAAGATGCCGGCAAACTGACGCATACCGGCAACGGCCATTCCCTTGTCGACTTTAACCGCCAAGGCACGCCATTGATCGAAATCGTCTCGGAGCCGGATATCCGCACGCCGGAAGAAGCGTATGCGTATTTGGAAAAAATCAAATCGATCATCCAGTACACAGGCGTTTCCGATGTGCGCATGGAAGAAGGCTCGCTGCGCTGCGACGCCAATATCTCCTTGCGTCCATACGGCCGTGATGAATTCGGCACGAAAACTGAGCTGAAGAACTTGAACTCGTTCAACTTCGTCAAAAAAGGCTTGGAGCACGAACAGATCCGCCAAGAGCAAGTATTGCTTGCAGGCGGCATCATCGAGCAGGAAACACGCCGCTATGATGAATCAACTGGCAAAACCTTGCTGATGCGCATCAAGGAAGGGTCGGATGATTACCGTTACTTCCCAGAACCGGATCTGGTTGATATCGTTATCGACGATGCATGGCTCGAGCGCGTGCGCGCAGAAATTCCGGAACTTCCGGATGCCCGCAAAGCCCGCTACGTATCAGAACTTGGCTTGTCGTCATATGACGCCATGGTATTGACTTTGCAGAAGCCGATTTCCGATTTCTTCGAAGCGACCGTCAAAGCCGGCGCTGATGCGAAACTGGCATCAAACTGGCTGATGGGCGAAGTGTCTGCTTACCTTAATGCTCAGAATAAAGAGCTTGAGGATACAGAACTTACGCCAGAGGGACTTGCCGGCATGATCAAATTGATCGGCGAAGGCACGATTTCTTCAAAAATCGCCAAGAAAGTCTTCAAGGAATTGATCGAAAAAGGCGGCGACCCGAACAAGATCGTCAAAGCGCAAGGCTTGGTGCAGATCTCGGACGAAAAGGTATTGCTCGAGTACGTCACCAATACTTTGGATGCCAACCCGCAGTCGATCGAAGATTACAAGAACGGGAAAGACCGCGCAATCGGCTTCCTCGTCGGGCAAATCATGAAAGCGACAAAAGGGCAGGCCAACCCGCCGCTCTTGAACAAAATCCTCCTCGAGGAAATCGCGAAACGTTAATCAGAAAAAGGATGGCTCAGTGAGCTATCCTTTTTTTGTGGTGTATTTTAGTGAATGCGATCCAAAAGTTAAATCTGGTAGTCGAAATGTTATTTCCTTGAGATTCCGCTCCAAGGGGCACGCTTGAGGCCTGCAGGATGCAGGTCATGCAGCTGATGCGACAGGACGTCGCGTTTTCAGCTGCCCGGGTACAGGGCGGGTGTTGAGCCAATGTGCCGCAAAGAACGCGGCACATTTGTCTCGCCAGCCCGCGCGGTCCCTCAGGCGTCGGCCCCTTTCCGCTTCATCTCTAAGTATAGTGGGGAAATGAAATTCAACTGTCACTGAAATTAGTATGAATAGTTTTGGACAGCTTTGTAATTGCGTAAAGAATAGCTAGTGAACCATCTTTTCCACTATCAACTCTAGCTAGGCGTCTTCACCAGCGGACGAATATAATAAAAAAAGACGCGTCCTCGCATGCAACATCCAATGAAATCTAAAAGCCGAACCGCGCACAAGGGCGAGCCGAAGCAATGAGGCAAGTGCTCTTCTTGGCTCATTGCAAGAGGCCAGCCCAAAGCGGGAGGCGACTGCTTCACGATGAAATAATCAACGGACATTTCATCTCACTATCAAGTCCAGCTAAGCGACGATACCAGCGGATGAAGACAATAAACAGTGACGCTTCTTCGCACGTAACATCCAATGAAATCTAAAAGCCGAACCGCGCACAAGGGCGAGCCGAAGCAATGAGGCAAGTGCTCTTCTTGGCTCATTGCAAGAGGCCAGCCCCAAGCGGGAGGCGACTGCTTCATGATGAAATAATCAACGGACAATACATCTCACTATCAAGTCCAGCCAAGCGACGATACCAGCGGATGAAGACAATAAACAGTGACGCTTCTTCGCACGTAACATCCAATGAAATCTAAAAGCCGAACCGCGCACATGGGTGAGCCGATGCAATAAGACAAGCGATCTTCTTGGCTTATTGCAAGAGGCCAGCCCAAAGCGGGAGGCGACTGTTTTACGATGAAATAATCAAAGAACGATTCATTTCACTATCAAGTCCAGCTAAGCGCACTTCTCGGCTCATTACGAAAGGCCAGCCCAAAGCAAGAGGCGGCTATCTCGTGATAAAATGTATAATGAATTATCCATCTCGCTCTCACGTCTAACTTACTGCTCCGCATTCTGCATTATAAAACAGCAACCGACTGCGAAATGTAGAGTTAATTTGGAACAATTCCACAGCTTTTTGCTTAAAAGTTTGCCGCAAAGGGAAAAGAACAGGTAAACTGTTTTGTAAGGAGACGTGATAGAATGATGACGGAACTGGAATATTTTGAGCATGCCATCTCACTGGAGAAATATATGGCGCAGATGGAATCCAATCAGGAAAAAACCTACACGATCTATGAGAAATTCGAGTTGCCGAATGATCCGGAATTTATCGATATGCTGAAACAGCAGCAATTGAACATCTTGGCGATTACCGAGGATTGGTGCGGCGATGCGATGATGGTCAATCCGATTCTCCGGAAATTGGCAGAAGCGGCGGATCTCGAAGTCCGCTGCGTTTACCGCGACGACAACCCCGAACTTATGGACCGTTATTTGACGAATGGCGGCAAGTCGATCCCGAAATACATTTTCCTATCCGAAAGCGGGGAAGTCAAAGGTTCGTGGGGGCCGCGTTCACCGAAAGTCCAGCAGATGGTCGATGAAAAGAGAGCGAAACTGCCGGAAAAAGAAGATCATCAATACGAGCTGCATTGGAAAACGGTAATCGGGGAGATATCCGACCGTTTCACGTCCGATCCGGAGCTCTGGCAAGATACGTATGAAGACATTCGCAAGAGCTTGCAGAAAAGTTTGGCTTAACCCTATACAGACAGCCGGCTGCAGAATGCCCGTCCGCGGGAACTTTCTGCAGCCCTGTCATGTCCTGTTTCTATAGAATGGTCCAGAAAGGCTGAATCCGATGAAACGAGCACGCATAATTTATAACCCGACATCCGGCAGGGAATTGTTCCGCCGCCACCTTCCGGAAGTGTTGGAAAAGATGGAAATCGCAGGATACGAAACGTCCTGCCATGCGACTACCTGTGAAGGGGACGCAGTGAAAGCGGCGGAATATGCAGTCGAGGGGAAATTTGATTTGGTGGTGGCAGTCGGCGGGGACGGGACACTCAATGAAGTCGTCTCCGGAATTGCCAAATACCCGGTACGCCCGAAAGTGGGCTTGATTCCGATGGGCACGACCAATGATTTTGCTCGAGCTGTGCGCATCCCACGCGACATCAACCGCGCTGTCGATATCATCATCAAAGGCGAATCGATCCCTGTCGATATCGGAGTTATGAACGATGACCGCTATTTCGTCAATATTGCAGGAGGCGGGCGTTTGACCGAATTGACGTATGAAGTCCCGAGCAAGCTCAAGACAGTACTCGGCCAATTGGCGTATTATTTGAAAGGCATCGAGATGATTCCTTCGATTCGCTCTTCCCGTGTCCGCATCGAATACGACGGTCAAGTGTTCGACGATAAAGCAATGATGTTTTTGATCGGCTTGACCAATTCCGTCGGCGGTTTTGAAAAACTGGCGCCGGATGCCAGCATCAACGACGGGAAATTCACCTTGCTCATCTTGAAGGAATTGAATATGGCGGAATTTATCCGTGTGGCATCCCTTGCGCTTCGCGGGGAGCATTTATCCGACCCGCATGTGTTGTATGTGAAAGCGAGCAAGATTTCCGTGACTTCCAATGAACGCGTATTGTTGAACCTTGATGGCGAGTTCGGCGGCATTTTGCCGGCTACTTTCGAAAACTTGGAGCGCCATATTGAAATGTTCGTGCCGCTGGAGTATATCAAAGAAAAAGACCGCAAATGAAAAAGCGATCCGCTCAACCCGAATGGGAATGAGTGGATCGCTTTTTTTGATAGATCAGTATTCCAGCAATTCGATCGCTTCGTCCTGGTCCGCCGCAAGCTTCGGCAAGCCTTCAATCGGCTCCCAGCGATACTGCACGATAAGGCCATTATCGCGCCCTTCGCTTTTGATGGTATGTTCGAATTCGTCGATTTTTTCACCGGTGTATTCAAAATGGAAGATGTTGCGCTCGTACGCTTTGTCTTTATGCGCCGGGTAGTAATTGTATTTGTGGATTTTCCCGACGAATTCCAGCACATCGCGCGGCAAGCCAGTTTCTTCTTTCACTTCGCGGTACAGGGCATCAATCAATAATTCGTCTTCCCCAATCGTTCCGCCTGGCACTTGCAATCCGACTTCGGGTTCGCCTTTGTACTCGAATACGAGCAATTCTCGGTTGTTTTCTTCACCTCTCGTAATATAGGCAAATACCTTTCTGCTTGTTTCCATATGAATCATCCTTTTCTTTTGTTCATTATAGAATACTAAAAATTCAGCAAAATTTCAATGGGGATGTTTTCCTTTTGTCACAGCTTATTCAAACATCGGGCAGAATCGGATGCCTCGCAGAAGTTTATGGGAGGGCCTTTGAGGTACAATAAAACATATAACGGGCTGTGCTTTGGCCCATGTAAAGGGGACGAGAAATTTGGGATTTGAAGATACGGCCTTAATGAGCCGGATACTGACCTTGATGACCCTATCTTTCCACATCATTTACGCGACGATCGGTGTAGGGGTCCCGCTCATGATCATGATCGCCCAATGGGTCGGGATCAGAAAAAAAGACGAACATTACATTCTCCTAGCACGGCGCTGGGCGAGAGGATTTGTTATCACGGTAGCGGTCGGGGTCGTGACCGGTACCGCAATCGGTCTGCAATTATCATTATTGTGGCCGAACTTTATGCAAATGGCAGGGAACGTCATTGCGCTTCCGCTGTTCATGGAAGTCTTCGCGTTTTTCTTTGAAGCGATTTTCCTCGGAATCTATTTGTATACGTGGGACCGTTTTGAAGACCAGCGCAAGCATTTTCTATTGCTGATTCCGGTTGCGCTCGGAGCGGCTGCTTCCTCTGTATTTATCACCATCGTCAATTCATTCATGAATGCGCCGCAAGGGTTTGATGTGTTGAACGGCGAGCTGGTCAATGTGAGCCCGTTGCTCGCGATGTTCAGTCCAGCCGTGCCGACAAAAGTCGCGCACGTCCTGTCGACAGCATTCATGACGAGCGCCTTTGTGTTGGCGTCGATCGCTGCCTTCCGTTTGCTGCGTGGGTCGAATCATATTTACCACAAAAAAGCATTGTTCCTGACAATGAAGCTCGCGCTGGTCTTTTCGGTTGCGACCGCCATCATCGGCGACTTTTCAGGGAAATACTTGGCTGAATACCAGCCAGAGAAACTGGCGGCTGCCGAATGGCATTTTGAAACGGGATCGGAAGCTGAACTGGTGTTGTTCGGTGTATTGGACGGCGAAGAGCCGAAATACGCAATCCGCATTCCATACGCGCTCAGCATTTTGGCGCACGGTGTACCAAGCGGTGAAGTCATCGGCTTGAATGATTTCCCGGAAGATGAAATTCCGCCGCTGTGGATCCATTACCTCTTCGATACGATGGTCACCCTCGGCATGTGGCTCGCGTTCTTCTCCTTCGTTTACGTCGTCGGAGCGTGGCGCGGCTGGTCCATTGTCACAAGGAAATGGTTCCGCTGGCTGACTGTACTGAGCGGGCCACTCGCGATGCTCGCGATACAGGCTGGCTGGTGGTTCACGGAAGTCGGCAGGCAGCCGTGGATCTTGCGCGGCTATATGAAGACCAGTGAAGGGGCAACGACAAGCGGGCAAGTCGATTTGATGATCGTATTGTTCGCCGGCCTCTATGTCATTCTCGGAATCGGAACGGTTGTCGTGTTGTCACGCATGTACAAACGCAACCCAGTCGAGAAAGAATTGGCACAACGTGAATCCGTAAAAGGCGGTGAAGAATAATGACACTCGAAATTATCGGGATTTCCGTTCTTTGGCTGTTTTTGTTCCTCTACGTCATCGTGGCGTCGATTGATTTCGGCGCCGGATTCTTTAACGCTTACAGTGCTTTTTCCGACAAACAGCATATTCTGACAGGCATCATTCAGCGCTATCTGTCGCCAGTATGGGAAGTGACGAACGTCTTTTTCGTGTTCTTCTTCGTCGGCATCATCGGGTTCTTCCCGCAGACAGCGTTCTATTACGGCACGACGCTTCTCGTGCCGGCAAGCATTGCGCTTATTTTGCTGGCAGTGCGTGGTTCGTATTATGCCTTCGCTACTTACGGCGCGAAGATCAACCACCGCGGTTATATCTATATGTACGGTTTATCCGGCCTAATGCTTCCGGCGGCACTGTCGCCGGTGCTGGCCATTTCAGAAGGCGGCTTTATGCGCCTGGAGGGCGGGCAGCCCTCTCTTGATTATTGGGCGCTGTTTACAAGCCCCTTGATGTGGAGCATCGTCGTCTTGAGCATTGCAGCGGTGCTGTATATTTCCGCCGTGTTCTTGACGTGGTATGCGTGGAAAGCAGGAGACGAGAAAGCGACGCAACTTGTCCGCAAGTATGCGCTGATTTGGGCCGGCCCGACAATCATCACTGCGACCGGCATCATTTTTGAACTTCGCGGGCACAACCCGGAACATTATGCGAGCTTGCTCGATCTATGGTGGATGTTCGCGCTGTCGTTCCTGTTGTTCCTGGGTACCGTGTTCTTGATCTGGAAAAAGCGCAATTACGGCTTGGCGTTCATCCTGCTCGTCGGCCAGTTCTTTACCGCGTTTTTTGCCTACGGGGCGTCGCATTACCCGTATTTGCTGTATCCGCACCTGACGATTTACGATAGCTTCACGAATGAATCGATGGCGATCGCCTTGATCATCGCCTTTATCGCAGGGCTGGGGCTATTGCTGCCGTCGCTTTATCTATTATTCCGCCTGTTCCTATTCGACAAAGATTACGTCAAAGGGAAATCGGATTATCATGCCTAAGGAGGCTGTGAAAGATGAATGATTTCTTCATTTTCTATGCGCCGTTTCTGGTGATCATCCTGGCGATTGCCGTCGGTTTCTGGATATCACTGAAAGATGGCCCGGTAACGAAAGAAAAAAAATAAAGCTGTGGCGGGAATTTCCCGCCACAGTTTTTTACTGCTTAAAAAGCGGATATGTTACAATAAGTCAATGTGAAATGGAGTGAACGTAATGAAACCAGTAACGAAAAATGACCGCTTGTCCGTCTATGTCGAAGACTTGACGCATGATGGTGCAGGCGTTGCCAAAGTGGACGGCTACCCGCTGTTCATCAAAGATGCTTTGCCCGGTGAGACCGTAACGGTGCATGTATTGAAAACATTGAAATCTTACGGCTTTGCGAAACTCATCTCGATCGAAGAGAAATCCGCAGACCGCATCGACGCACCTTGCCCGGTGTTTGAGATATGTGGCGGCTGCCAATTGCAGCACCTGTCCTACGAAGGCCAATTGAAATACAAAGAAAAAGTGGTGCGCGATGCGATGGCACGTCTCGGCAAATTGCCGGACGTGCCGGTCCATCCGGTCAAAGGCATGGACAATCCGTGGCGCTACCGCAACAAATCGCAAATTCCGTTCGGCCAAGAAGATGGCCGTGTCGTCGCTGGTTTTTACCAGCCGCGCTCACACCGTATTGCGGATACCGATATCTGCTTGATCCAGACACCGGAAGCGGATATTTTGATGGCGTCGCTCAAGCGTAATTTGCAGGATATGGGCATCGAGCCGTATGAAGAAAAGACGCATCGCGGCATGCTGCGCCACGTCGTCCTGCGAAAAGGGCGCGTGACGGGCGAATTGATGGTCGTGTTGGTGACGAAGAAGCAGAAATTCCCGCAAGCAGAGCGCGCCGTGGAAGCAATTCGTGCGGCATTGCCTGAGGTCACGTCAATCATGCAGAACGTCAATCCAGAAAAGACCAATGTCATTTTCGGGAATGAAACGATCAATCTATGGGGCAAAGACATCATCGAAGACCGGATCGGCGATGTACGCTTTGAGATCTCCGCGCGATCGTTCTATCAAGTCAACCCGGAACAGACGGAAGTACTATACGGGCAGGCGCTTGATTACGCGGGACTGACAGGAACGGAAACGGTGATCGATGCGTATTGTGGCATCGGCACGATTTCGCTGTTCCTTGCACAGCGCGCAAAATTCGTCATGGGTGTCGAGATCGTCCCGCAAGCGATCGAAGACGCCAAACGCAACGCCGATTTGAACGGCTTTACGAATACCTTATTTGAAGCAGGACCCGCCGAAGAAGTCATTCCGCGTTGGTACAAAGACGGCAAACAAGCGGATGTGCTTGTCGTCGATCCGCCGCGCAAAGGTTGCGACGAAGCGCTTCTTCAAACGATGCTCGAACAGAAGCCAGAGCGCATCGTTTACGTCTCCTGCAACCCGGCGACGCTGGCACGCGATTTGCGCATCTTGGAAGACGGCGGCTACCGGACGCAGGAAGTCCAGCCGGTCGATATGTTCCCGCAGACGACCCATGTCGAATGCGTCGCGTGGCTAACGAGAAGTTGATGGGCTTCCAATAAGAATGAATTATTGATTTATGGAAAATAATGAAATTTAATAGTCGACCCCCAATGATTGTTCTTTGAACAGTATTGGGGGTTTTATTATGGCAGAGGAAAACGAAACTGGGGACTTTAGGTGGAAGGAATATTTTACGTGACAGGGAAGTAGTCAGGCAATGATGGATAAAGCGCCAAAAAGGAATTGCGTATGCTTCAACGAAGGAGGGAACGGTATGAAAATCGGCATTATCGTGCATTCCCAGACCGGACATACCTTGCTTGTCGGTGAACGGCTTCGTGAAAAATTGCAAGGCGATGGACACGAAGTCAGTTTAATGAGGATGCAAAATCTCGAGAACGAAGAAGCGAAAAATCCAACAGATGTCCAATTGGATTCATTGCCGGAAACCAAAGGATATGATGCTTTGGTTTTTGGCGCATGGGTACAGGGCTTTACGCTATGTCCTGGATTTATAAAGTATGCGGAACAACTTCCGGATCTCAGCCAAACACCGGTATCTTGTTTCTTGACGCAGCAATTCCGCTATAAATGGATGGGTGGCAATAGGGCCATGTCCAAAATGACGACATCGCTTGAAGCAAAAGGGGCAGTGGTCAAATCGACCGCCATCATCAATTGGTCCAACAAAAAAAGGGATCAGCAAATCGAGGGATTGATGGAACGCTTCAGCAGCCAGTACAAAGTTTAGGCAATGGCAAGGGAGCATTTTAGGTAGCAAGAAAGGGAGCCGGAGATCATGTCAAAAACCCAATTTAAACGGCTGGTGGATGACGCGCAGTCACTGGAATTGTTCAGGGAGTTGAATGTTTTGTTTGCGGATGCATTTGAAGAGGACGAAACGTATCTCGGAAACCCGCCTTCCGATGGCTATCTCCAATCTTTATTGGCAAAAGAGCATGTCCTCGTTTGTGTTGTGTTGTCCGGCGGTGAACTTGCAGGCGGGCTTGTCGCCTATGTACTGGATAAATTCGAGCAGCAGCGGAAGGAAGTATACATTTATGATTTGGCAGTGGCCAGCAAATACCGCAGAAGAAAAGTCGCGACCGGGCTGATTCAGTTTGTCCAGGCGCAAGCGCAAGGTTTAGGCGCATGGGTTGTCTTTGTCCAAGCGGATCCTGTGGACACAGCTGCCGTGAAACTATATAGCTCGCTCGGCACGCGGGAAGATGTATTTCATTTTGATTTCAGCTTAGAGGAAAATGAATGATAACCATTTTAGTTGTTTAGTGCGCCGCGTTAAAGCAGGACAACAGACGCTAACCATGGAAGTAGATGTAGAGAGCTTTCAGGAGGAGGATTAGCGATGTACGAACAAAAAACGAAAGAGCACGAAGGCAGCGTTATTGAATTCATCGAGTCGATCGAAAAGCCGTCAAAAAAAGAAGATGCTTACCGGCTGCTGGAGATTTTTGAACAAGCGACCGGCCATCCAGCGAAAATGTGGGGTGACAGCATAATCGGTTTCGGTTCCTATCATTACCGCTACGCAACCGGTCATGAAGGCGATGCACCGCTCGCTGGATTTTCCCCGCGCAAAGCGAAAATTAGCTTATACCTGACAGGCTGCGCAGAAAAAGAGCCAGATGCGCTTGAGCGTCTGGGAAAATGTACAGCGGGCAAATCCTGCATCTACATCAATAAGCTGAGCGATATCGATCCGGAAGTGCTAAAAGAATTGATCCAAAATGCAGCAGCGTATTTGCAGGAGCGCTACCCTGATAAAGGGTGAGTTTAAATTTGTCGAAACCAGGGCGGCCCGAAAAATTATCGGCAGTTTTTCTTTTGGCAGGTTTTAGGCTGTGATCGTTTCGGGTATAGAAATAGTGATACTATCTGCAAGGAGAGAAGAAGCACGATGGAACACATACCCGAGTCGAAATTCGAAGACAAACGGTCGATGGTCATTGATGAGCTCGTTTCGAAGAATGTCTTCAAGATCAACGGCAGGCAGCTTTACGAACTGTCCTTATATGAACTGTTAAAGGAATACACCGATAAAAGCCTAAGCTCATGAGCTCAGGCTTTTTTAGATATCTACGGTCCTGGATGAAGGGCTTATTTTGCACCATGTGGGAGGAACAGGCATGCATCATCAAAAACTGGAAGACTACCGCAAAAACAAGCTTGACGAAATGACAATTGCTGAATTGCAAAAAGAAATGGAAACAGGCAATCTGACGTCGGAAGAACTCGTGCTGATGTATAAAGAAAATATTTCGCTGCGCGATAAAAATACCCACGCCGTGCTCGAGATCAACCCGAACGCCTTGCTCGCTGCCCAGGCGATGGATTTTGAGCGCGAGCATAAAGGGCCGCGCTCGAAATTGCACGGCATCCCTCTGCTCGTGAAAGACAATATGGACAGCGGCGATAAAATGCATACAAGCGCCGGTTCACTCGCCATGGCAGACCATTACGCGCTACGCGATGCGAAAGTGGTGGAAAAGCTGCGTGCGGCGGGGGCGATCATCCTTGGAAAAACGAATATGACCGAGTGGGCGAATTTCATGAGCGATAAAATGACCAATGGCTATAGCTCGCGCGGCGGCCAAGTGAAGAACCCGTACGGCCCTTTCGATGTTGGCGGGTCGAGTTCGGGGTCGGCGGCCGGAGTGGCTTCGAATTTGGCTTCCGCTGCGGTCGGGACGGAGACTTCCGGTTCGATCATCAACCCCGCGGCACAGAACAGCCTTGTTGGCATTAAGCCAACGATCGGCCTCATCAGCCGCGCAGGGATCATTCCTTTATCGCACACGCAAGACACTGCCGGGCCGCTTGCGCGTAAAGTGGAAGATGCAGTGGCGGTGTTCGCAGCTTTGATCGGGACAGACCCGGAAGACGAAATCACGCTGTTTGCCGAACAGTTCAAGGGCTATGATTGGCAGCAGCATTTGAAAAAGGACGGGTTGTCTGGCGTCGTACTCGGCGTGGACCGCCAATTGTTCAAAGATATCACGGCAGAGCAATCCGCCGCATTCGAACGGGCCATGGAACAGCTGCGCGCATGCGGAGCCGCCATCAAGGAAGTCGATCTTGGCGCCGATCAGGAAGATCTCGGTTTTGCGGTGCTGCTTCACGAATTCAAGTCAGACTTAAACGCTTATTTGGCGCGTTCGAATCCAGACCACCGGATCCGTTCAATGAGTGACATCATTTCATATAATGAAGAGCATGCGGAGCAGACGTTGAAATTCGGCCAGAATCTATTGGAGCAAGCCAATGGCATGAGCGGGAACTTGACGGAGAGGGAGTATGTCGAGGCGCTCGAACGCAACCGCTTCCTAGCAGCTGAACAAGGCATGAATAAGCGCCTCGGGCAAGCCGGAGCAGATGCGCTTATTCTGCCAAAGGATTTCGGCTGCAATATCGGGGCCGCTGCCGGATTCCCTTCGATCACCGTGCCAGCCGGCTTGACGGAATCAGGCGAACCGTTCGGCATCACGTTTGCCGGTCAGGCATTCGATGAACCGAAGTTAATTGAATATGCTTATACTTTTGAACAAGCAACAGCGGGGCGGAGGCGTCCCAACTAAAAAAATCCCCATCCTTGGAACGTTCTCCAGGGAAGGGGATTTTTCATTTGATTTGGCGCCATACCTGTTCCAAAAAAATCTGCAGTTCGGCATCGTCCGTGCTTTGGCCTAAAGTAGTCAGCACGCTATTGATAATCGCTTTGCGCGGATTTGGAACCGTTAGTTCATCGGCAAGGAACGCGATCAATTGCTGCAAGTCCGGATTTTTTTCAGCAGCGGCAAGCGCCTGCAATTGTTTGGCGCTGTCGGCTAAAGTCGGCAACTGACCGTTTTGCTCCAGCAGATGCTCAGATAAAAACCGCTTGCCGTCTTTCAATTGGTTCGCAACCGCTTGCTTCATGCGATGGACGATATAGACCGTCAGTTCATCAAGCGGCAGCTGCTGGCCGGTGCCGAGCCGCCAAACATGCATCAATTGCTGGAGCGCCCCATTGGCCGTCGCGGCATTCTCGAGAGCATAAGGACGCGCCTCTTCACCGAACATATCCACAATGCGGCTGCTCAGCCACTTGAGCTCTGCAATGTACTGGCTTTTCCCGAAAGCTTTCAATTCTTCGTCTTGTGAATAGAAGATGCTTTCGTACAAGGAGAATAGGTTCTTCTCATGATTCATGCGGATGCGAATCGCCAATTGCCTGGCGAACAGGTCCGTGTCGGATGGAGATTCCCCGAAAGCGGCGGCAATGCGTTGCGCACGGATATCTTCGCTGATCGACTCCATTAAAGCGATCAGGCATTCCGATTTCGACGTGAAGTAGTTATAGAAAGTGCCTTTGGAGATGCCGGCTTCATCCAGAATGTCCTGGATGGATGAAGCGTTATAGCCTTTCTGGATGAACAGGCGATGGGCGGCATGGATGATTTGCTGTTTTTTAGGATTCATAATATCCCCTTTTTGGACTGTTAGTATAAAAAAAGCATACCGCCAAAAGCTGGTGAAATCAATGTTTCAAACTTATTGTCTGTTCTCAGTACGTCTTTCTTGTAAAAATTATACCATGAGTATAAAATATGTCGATAGAGTATAATCAGCCGAATCAAGTCGGCGAGACGGAGGAAAGAAACATGAAAGAAACAACGAAACCACCTTATGCAATCATTGCCATTTTGTTCACTGGAGCATTTGTGGCGATTTTCAACCAAACCCTTTTGAATATTGCCCTTCCGGAAATCATGATCGATCTTCAAGTTGACGCTGCAACAGCCCAATGGCTCGTCACGGGTTATATGCTCGTCAACGGCATTCTGATTCCGGCGAGCGCTTATTTGATCCAACGCTATTCAAACCGGGCCATCTTCATTGTCGCGATGTCCTTATTCTCGCTCGGAACCTTGCTCGCGGGAGTGGCGCCGACCTTTGCTGTCCTATTGATCGGCCGCATGGTCCAGGCATCAGGCGCTGCACTCATGATGCCTTTATTGATGAATGTCATGCTCGCTGCGTTCCCGGTCGAAAAAAGAGGGCAAGCGATGGGCGTCTTCGGGATGGTCATGGTCGTCGCGCCGGCAATCGGCCCGACGCTCTCGGGCTTTATCGTCCAAACCTACTCCTGGAGAGTGTTGTTTTTCATCGTATTGCCGGTAGCCTTGATCCCGTTATTGCTTGGGATCTTCAAATTAAAAAACTTGACGTTCCAAAACCGCGAGCTATCGCTTGACCCATTGTCTCTTGTTTTATCAAGCCTAGGGTTCGGGGGATTGCTTTACGGATTCAGTTCGGCCGGCTCCCTCGGCTGGGAAAATCCAGCTGTCTATTTGACAATAGCGGTCGGCCTCCTGTCCTTAACAGCCTTTGCATTCCGCCAAATGAAGCTTAAAGAGCCGCTATTGGAACTGCGCGTCTATAAGCATCCGATGTTCGCATTGTCTTCGGTCATTTCAGTCACTTTGTCGATGGCAATGTTTTCGGCCATGATCCTCATGCCGATCTACATCCAGACCATTAAAGGCATCTCGCCAATCCAATCCGGTTTGATGATGCTGCCCGGCGCGCTCGTCATGGGGGTCATGTCCCCGATTACCGGACGCATTTTTGACCGATACGGTGCTAAAGTGCTGGCACTTCCTGGCTTGGCCCTTGTGGTCATCACCACCTATTTATTCAGCAATCTGACGCTTGATACAGGTTACTATGAAATCATGGCAATCTATACATTGCGCATGTTCGGCATTTCGATGGTCATGATGCCAGTCATGACCAATGGGCTCAACCAATTGCCGATGAAATCCTATCCGCACGGCACAGCCATCAACAATACCTTGCAGCAAGTTTCCGGCGCAATTGGTTCTGCGTTTCTCGTGACCTTGATGAATACGCGCACCGAAGCGACTGTCCAAGACCTGGTCGCTTCCGGCACAAGCCCGCAGGAAGCGACCATTCCTGCCATGCTTGAAGGCATCAATTTCTCGTTTACGGTATCGACTTATATCGCGCTCGCTGCGTTTCTGTTGGCGTTATTCATTAAAAAGCCCAACCAGAAAGCGACAGAAAGACAAAAAGAACGCGTCTATAAACAACGCTATGCAGATTGAAAAGAGGCAGTTCCTTTTAAAAAAGGAACCGCCTTTTCATTTGCCGAAAAAGGCGGCGGGGAGCCGAATATGGTACACTTAAGGCATCGAAAAGAAGGTGGAATGGCACATGAATTTTATAGAAGAATTAAGTCCTGTCTGGCAGGATAAATGGAAGCAAACCGGCTTTACCGAGGCGATGCCGATCCAGGAACAGATGATTCCGGAAATGCTCGCAGGAAATGACATCGTAGCGGAATCTCCGACTGGTTCAGGGAAAACGCTGGCATATCTTTTGCCGATTTTGGAACGCGTTAACCCGAAAAAACCAAATACGCAGGCGATGATTATCGCGCCTTCACAAGAGCTCGCGATGCAGATCGTCAACGTCTTGCGTGAGTGGACAACCGGGACGGATGTGACCGTCACGCCATTGATCGGCGGCGCCAATATCCAGCGTCAATTGGATAAATTGAAGAAGAAACCGACAATCGTCGTTGGCACACCTGGCCGCTTGAATGAACTGGTCAAGACGAAAAAACTCAAGATGCATGAAGTGCGCATCATGGTACTCGATGAAGGCGACCAATTGATGGCGCGTGAACACCGTGGCATCATGAAGGACCTCATTGAAAAAACGCAGCAAGATCGCCAGCTGGTGTTGGTATCAGCGACCATTACAGAGGAAATCGAATTGGTGGCGGAACGCTTGATGAAACATCCGACCCGGCTGCAAGTATCCGCCGAAGATTTGCCGAAGCAAGGCAAAGTGACGCATTCGTTCGTCAAAGTCGATGAACGCGACAAAACCGATTTGCTCCGCAGCCTGTCGCATATGGAAGGCATCAAGGGCTTGGCGTTCGTCAATAACTTGGACCAAGTGCTGATGAAGGAAAGCAAACTGAAATTCCGCGACGCAAAAATCGCGACTTTGCATTCCGAAATGAAAAAAGAAGAACGCAAGAAAGCATTGGACGATTTCCGCAAAGGCGACACGGCTGTCTTGATTGCGACCGAAGTGGCAGCGCGCGGACTTGATATTGACCAATTGACGCATGTGATTCACGTTGATGCACCCATGACTTTGGAGCAGTATTTGCACCGTTCCGGCAGAACCGGGCGTGCGGGAGCCGATGGTGAAGTATTGACGCTTCTGGCTTATGCGGATGAAAAGCATTATAAGAAACTGACGAAAGAATTGCCCAACAAGCCGGTGCAGAAAATCATGCATGGCGGCGAATTGGTGGAAGGCAACAGCAAAACCGTTTCAGAAAAGGGGAAAAAATAATGAGCTTTCAGGAAAAGTTAGCGCAATATGCGGAATTGACCGTCCGTTTTGGCGTCAATGTCCAGCCGGGGCAGGAGCTGTTGATTGCGACGACGACGGATACCGTGGAATTCACGCGCTTGGTGGTTGAGAAAGCCTATGAGGCTGGCGCTAAGCAAGTCCATATCGCGTTCTCTGACGAATCAGTTACACGAACGCATTACGAAATGGCACCGGACGCGGCGTTCCACGAATTTCCGGATTGGGTCGTCAAACAGCGCGACGCCATCATCGACCATAAAGGAGCATTCCTGTGGATCGATGCGGAAGACCCGGACTTACTGACCGGTATTCCGGCAAAACGCCTGAGCGATGCCCAGAAATCTGCAGGAAAAGCATTGGAACGCTACCGACAGGCTGTTGGATCCGATAAGATCGCTTGGTCGATCGTCGCGATCCCTTCTGAAAAATGGGCACAAAAAGTGTTTCCGGACGAAGAGGATCAGATGGCCGCTTTATGGCAAGCGATTTTCCAGACCGTGCGCATCGGAGACGGTGACGCAGTCGCATTATGGCAAGACCATATCGCCAACTTGGAACGGCGTGCAGCCGCATTGAACGAGCGGCGCTACCGGAAATTGCATTACCGTGCGCCAGGCACCGATTTGACGATCGGCTTGCCAGATGGCCATATTTGGATGAGCGGCGCTTCCCGCACACCGGACCATGTGCCGTTCATCGCCAATATGCCGACCGAGGAAGTCTATACCGTGCCGGCCAAACTGGAAGTCGAAGGCACCGTGCGCAACACGAAGCCGCTCGTCTATCAAGGCAATATCATCGATGGCTTCACTTTGGGCTTTGAAAACGGCCGTATCACAAAAGCGCAAGCGGAAGTCGGGCAAGAACTGCTGGATGAATTGATTTCAGCTGACGAAGGCGCAGCATATCTTGGGGAAGTGGCGCTTGTCCCGGTTGAATCGCCGATTTCGGCTTCCGGCATTTTGTTCTACAACACTTTATTCGACGAAAATGCATCAAACCATTTAGCGATCGGGGATTCCTACCCGACATGTCTCGAAGGCGGAAAAGACTTAGAGCGCGATCAATTGGAGAATTACGGATTGAATACATCGATCGTCCATGAAGATTTCATGATCGGCTCGAGCGAGATGGATATCGACGGTATTACGGAAGACGGCAAAACCGAAGCGATTTTCCGAAAAGGAAATTGGGCATTCTAACGAGGTGAGCAGATGAAGAAGACAGCAAGTGCGGTAGCGGCAGGGCTATTGCTTGCGGCAGCCGGAAATACGGTATATGCAGAGCCGCAAGTGCCGGCGGCTTATGTGGCGATCGGCGATTCACTGGCGGCAGGCCAGACGCCGAACCGGGCAATCGACAGCGGCTATGCGGATTTGATTGCACAGGAATTGACACGCAATCAGCCGCTTGCGTTCTATTCGAAAGACTTGGCTTTTCCTGGATTCACCACAAGTGATGTCTTGGAAAGCATCGAGTCGGATGAAGCAAAAGAGCTGCTGGGCTCAGCGAACATCATCACGGTTTCTGCCGGCGCGAATGATTTGCTGCGCCTTGTGCAAGCAAATGCCGCTGAAGGGGCTTTGAGCTTTGAGGAGATCCCGGCAGATTATGCGCTGAATGCGGCCCGTAAAAATGTGGAAAAGATCCTTTCTGAGCTGGAGGAGCTTGCGCCTTCAGCAGATGTCTACGTAATGGGCTATTATTTCGCTTATCCGCATGCACGGGATAGCCAAAAGCAAGGCACAGCGAAGCAGCTGGAGCTACTAAACGCTATTCTGAAACAGGAAGCGGAACAGGCAGGCGTAACATTTGTCGATGTAGCCGATCGTTTCGGTGAGGATGCGGTGGAACTCGTCCCGAATTCTGGAGACGTCCATCCGAACGTGGATGGCTACCAGGAGATGGCGAATGCATTCTTCGAGCATTACGGGGGAGAGTTGGAAGTAGAGGATGCAGAACTTCCTGAACCGGCGCCTGTAACGTTCGAAGAGATCCAGCAAATGCAGGAACAGGAAGAGCCGTCAGATGGAGCGGATGGGGCAGATGAAGAGCCCGCTTCTGAAGACGCTTCAGGTGACGATTCTGCCACCAAGCCTTCGGACGGCAAGACTCTGGATTATCTAGCGATCCGCCAGGCATTGCCGCTCATTTAAGAATATTGAACCCTATAAAAAAGGCCGGAGAAAATGGATCATTTTCTCCGGCCTTTTATCGTTCAGCGGCTTTTTCGTGAGTCGCTGCGGTTGCGCGTATCGTTTTCATTATTTACGTTATTCTTTTTTCGGTTGTTCATCACTTTACGGATGATCGGGTAAGCAATCGGCGCATATTTTATCGCAGATTTGACAATTCTTCCAATAGCCATATTTATCGCTCCATTCATTTTTTCGTATTGAGGTTTAATAAAGTTTTCCCGATTTCAGCCTTTATTAAACATCGGTGGGAGCGATGGCGTGCGCGATCAAAATATCCTTGTAGGAATGGACGCTTGAAATGGAGACGTATTCGGCGTTGCCGTGCCAGTCGTCTCCGCTCGGCCCGAATTCGATGGCGCCTTGTCCGCCGATTTTCTCGGCATAGTAACGGGTGTCGGCAGCACCGTGCTGGCCGAACAGCACCGGCTGTTCCGACAGCGTCGACTCGACGGCCTTCATCAAGGTCTGGATGTACGGATGGTCGTCCGTCGTCGTCAAAGCAGGGGTCGAGCCGCTCGCTTTGAATTCCATGTCGACATCGAGTGTTTCGGCCAGCTGTTCCATCTGGCGGACGATCTCGTCTTTGTCCTGCCCGGGCATGAAGCGGATATCGTAGGACATCTTGCAGATTTCCGGTACGACGTTATAGCGATCGCCTGCATTGATGATCGGCAAGTTGACGGAAGGTTGCTCATAGTAGTCCGTCGATTCTTTGCGGAACGGTAAATCTTTCATGCCGGCATGGAATTTCATCGCCGATTCGATGGCGTTGATGCCTTCCCACGGGCGTGAGCCGTGGGCAGGCTTACCTTTGAACGTCAAATCCATTCGAAGAATACCTTTCGATTGCAAACCGATCTTCAAATGGGTTGGCTCGCCGCAAATGACAAAATCGCCGTAATGGCCTTGATCGACCAGCCACTTCGACGTGTTGCGCCCGCCGATCTCTTCATCGGTGACGATGTGTAGATGCACTTCGCGCGGCAAGGCGGCAGCATCAAGGTCAACAAATGCCTGCATCATCGCGGCGACGCCTGCTTTCATGTCCGCCGAGCCGCGGCCATAAAGTTTGTCGCCTTCTTCGATTGGAGAGAACTGTTCTTTATGTCCCGGCACGACGTCGACATGGCCATTCCAGATGATCTTTTCTGCGCCTTGTCCTTTGGCTGCTGTCAGCATGAGGTAGCCGTCGTTATCATGGACTACGACTTCTTCACCTCGCTCTTTAAGCCATTCTGAACAGAACATCAAGGCTTCATTCGCCCCTTCTTTTGTATCGCTTTCGATTTTAATCAAACTCTTCAATAAATCAATCATTGACCCGGCAGTTTTCAAACTGCCTCCACCACCTTCCACAAAGTTTGCTAGTTCTTAACTACCCTAATCCGGTTGGCTGAAACGGCCTTGCAAGCCAAGTTTTCGTTGTGTACAATACACATAATAGCGGAATAATTGTATACACCACAAGGGGAGCTTTGGCTGAGAGTGAACGATTAAGTTCTTACCCTTCGAACCTGCAAGTTAATGCTTGCGCAGGGATGTGGATGGAAAACCGGCCCAAGCGGCGCCAGGATCTGTCCTGGCGCCGTTTTTGTTGTTCTGAAAAAACGGCCCTTCTGGTGATGTGCAAATCCAAAAGGAGGCAGTTTGAATGAGAAATAAACGCGTATTGTTAATGGTCGAAATTGCGATTTTTGCAGCTCTCGGCTTTGTATTGGATTTTATCGCCTTTCGCATGCCGCAAGGGGGATCGGTCAGCTTGGTCATGATTCCGATCGTGCTGATGGCTTTCCGGAGAGGCATCGCAGCCGGTGTCGTCACGGGGCTTCTAGTCGGCTTACTGCAGATTGTCACAGGTTTCATCTCGGTTGCGCCGCTGTCGTTTGGCTTTGTCGTCATGCAAGTCATTTTGGATTATTTGCTGGCATATGGCGTCGTCGGCTTGGCCGCAATGGTGCGCGGCCGTTACTTGGAAGCTGTGAAGGCGAAAAAGACCGGGAAAATCATTGTCATGGTCGCACTCGGTGTCTTGATCGGTTCATTTCTCCGCTATGTCATCCATGTTATTACGGGGATCTTGTTCTTCGGCATGTTTGCTGATGGCAACGTCTTCATCTATTCAGCGGTTTATAACGCTACCTATATGATTCCTGTTGCGATTGTCGCGGCGATTGTTTGCTCACTACTGTTTATCACAGCCCCGCGTTTGACACAGCCAGACGCATGATGAAAGCCGCCTATCGATAGGCGGTTTTTTTTAGATTGTTAAATCAATTGATTATGTTTAATTTGGGTATTTATGGTAAAATACCGAACGGTAGGAGAGGCGAGACCGGCTTATTCTATGTTATAATGCTCAAATAGAATAGTTTGAAAGAAGGGTCAGTATGATAGCGACTAATGAAAAAGATATTGAAGGATTGAAAAAAGCCGGACAGATGGTGGCGGAAATCCGCGAAACAATGAAAGCGGCCGTGAAGCCCGGCATCACGACGAAAGAACTCGATGAACTGGGCGGACGCCTGTTCAAAGAATGGGGCGGCGTCTCTGCTCCGAAATCGGAATATGATTTCCCGGGCTATACATGCATCAGCGTTAACGAAGAAGTGGCGCACGGCATTCCAGGAAAGCGCGTTATCAATGACGGCGATATTGTCAATATTGACGTGTCCGGATCATTTGGGGAGTATTTCGCGGACACCGGCATTTCATTCGTGGTCGGTGAAGGGCACGAAGCGAAAGAAAAGCTTTGCCAAGCGGCGGAATCCGCATTCGAACGTGCCATGATGAAAGTGAAAGCCGGTGCCAAGCTGAACCAGATCGGCAAGGCAGTCGAACGCGAAGCGAAAGACCAGGGCTTGTTCGTCATCAAGAACCTGACAGGTCATGGCGTCGGGAAATCGCTTCACGAAGCACCGCAATATATCCTTAATTATTACGATGCATGGGAAACGACGATCTTGAAAGAAGGCATGGTGCTCGCAGTCGAGCCGTTTATTTCCCAAAAGGCTGAACATATCATCGAATCAGGCGACGGCTGGACCTTCATCACGCCGGACCAATCGCTCGTCGCACAGATCGAACATACCGTACTCGTCACAAAAGGCGAACCGATCCTGCTGACGAAACTCGAAAAATAAAATCAGCGAATATAAAAAACAACCATCAGCCGATGGTTGTTTTTTTATGGCGTCATATCTGTTTTTGCCGGCTTCTTCTTGATTAACAGAATACCGGTCAGTAAAACGCCGCTCAAGAATAAAGCTGCCGTACTGACCAGCATCTCGTCCATGCCATGGCGGACGGCGATCGCGACGAACGCCCAGATGAATACTAAAGTCAGCGGGATGTCCGAATGGTGGAAGCGTATATGAAGTGCCAATGCGGTCGCTACGGTCAGCATGATGACCGTCCACAATTGATCGCTCAGCCCCCAGCCGCTCCAGCTGTAGAAAGTGAGGACATAGCTGATGTTGGCGATGGTCGCAACACTGATCCAGCCAAGATTGACCGAGACCGGCAAACGTTGCGTCAAGCCCCGTTCGTCGTTTCCGTATTCCAAGTACAAAGCGATCAGCGACAATAGATAGGCAATCATTGCAGCGATCGACCAAATAAAGAACTCATAATGCCAGCAAAGCAGCCAGGCGATATTGAAAACAGCGCTCAAGATGAAATACAATGAGACTTTTGCTGAAGGGTGCACTCCTTTTTTCAAGCGCAGCCAAAAGCCGATGATCCAGATAGCCAATAAAATATATATAACGGACCAGATGGAAAATGCATAACCGGCCGGCGTAAAGAGGACCGGCACACGGTCGGAGATTTCACCGGTAGTCTGACCGTTGATCGGCAGTATATTCGCCAAGGCATTCATGGTGACGACGGCGATAAATGCCAGCGTCATCAGCAGTACGCGAATCATATGAAATCCCTCCTCAAATATCAGTATAAACTCGCCAGCCCGCACGACCAACAAGAAAGTGCAGGAAGTTTTTGAAAAATGGCGATATCGTGAAAAGTACCAGGCGGTCGCCGTTCCCGTTCCATGAAGGGAGATGTTATACTTATTAATGTATTTTGAAAATTCGTGACCGCAGGGGGAAAAAAGATGACGAATACATATCCGGAAGTATGGGAGCTCGACAGTTTATTTTCAGGGGGAAGCGATTCAGCTGAATTAAGAACGCATCTGGAGGCAACAGGCAACAAGCTGGCCGATTTCGAACATGCCGCTGCTGCATTCGGTGTCCCGAAACAAACGGCCGACGCGAAGCAGGTGGCGACGTTCTTGGAAAAGACCAGTGATGTATCGGTGGACCTTCGCCAAGCCGGAGCGTTTATCGGCTGCTTGATGGCGCAAAACACCGAAGACAAACAAGCGGCATTGCTGCAAAGTGAACATGCATTTATGCGCTCGCGTTTCCAAAGTGCTTTCTTGAAATTCAAGCAGGCGCTCATGGAGACGGATCCGAATATCTGGTCAGAGCTACTTTCGACTGAAGACTTGAAGGAATTCGCCTTCATCTTGGACGAATGGCGCAAAGAAGCGAAACGGCTGTTATCTGAACAAGAGGAAGGGCTCATTACATCGCTCGGCATCGATGGCTATCACGCGTGGAGCGAATTATACGATCTGCTGATCGCCTCGATCTCGGTCCAAGTGGGTGTTGACGGTGAAGAGAAGACCTTGTCGGTGGGGCAGGCGAATAATTTGAGCTCCCACCAAGATGCAACCGTACGTAAGGAAGCTTATGACAAGCTGGAAGCGGCATGGGGCGAAAAAGAAGAGCTGTTTGCCAAGACTTTGAACTCGCTTGCGGGATTCCGGCTGCAGATGTATAAAAAACGCGGCGTCGACAATGTGCTGGAAGAGCCGCTGCAGATGAACCGCATGAAGCAGGAAACTTTGGATGTCATGTGGCAAGCCATCAGCGAACACAAACAGCCATTTGCGGATTACCTGTCGCGCAAGGCGCAATTGCTCGGCAAGGACCAGCTCGCTTGGTACGATGTCGACGCGCCAGTCGTGGAAAATTCCCAGTCGTTCGACTACGCACAAGGGTCGGAGTTCATCATCCGCCATTTCGGGAAATTCGGCCCGGAATTGGAGAAATTCTCCCGCCACGCGCTGGAAAACGGCTGGGTAGAAGCAGAAGACCGTGCGCATAAGATGCCGGGCGGCTTTTGCACATCGCTTCCGAAAAGCGGCGAATCGCGCATCTTCATGACCTATGGCGGATCGATGTCCAATGTCGCGACATTGGCCCATGAATTGGGGCACGCTTTCCATACGCATGCGCTGCAGCCGATGCATGACTTGAACCGCAGCTATGCGATGAACGTCGCTGAAACGGCATCGACTTTCGCGGAAATGATCGTAGCGGATGCAGCGGTCAAGAACGCTGTGACCAAAGAAGAGAAAATCTCTTTGTTGGAAGATAAGATCCAGCGCAGCGTGGCGTTTTTCATGAACATCCATGCCCGCTTCCTGTTCGAGACGAGATTTTATGAAGAGCGTAAAAACGGCGTGGTCCCGGCGAGCCGCTTGAACGAATTGATGGAACAGGCCCAAGAGGAAGCGTTTGCCGGCAGTTTATCGGAAGGGCATCCGCATTTTTGGGCATCCAAACTGCATTTCTATATCACCGATGTGCCGTTTTACAATTTCCCGTACACATTCGGCTACCTGTTCTCACTCAGCGTTTACGCGAAAGCGCTAGAGGAAGGACAAGGGTTCGAAGAAAAATATATGGCTTTGCTCCGTGACACAGCAATCATGAGTACAGAACAATTGGCGATGAAGCATCTCGGAGAGGACATTACCGAAAAAGGATTCTGGAAAAAAGGCATTGCCTTATGTACAAAAGATGTCGAGGAATTCATCAAATTGACTGCAGAAGAGGGATAAGATGAATCTGCTTTTTGAAGGGAAAACCTGTTATCTGCGCACACTTACCGTAGAAGACGCTGAAGACATGGTGCGGATCCTGGTGAAAAACCGTGATTATTGGGCGATTTATGAGCCGAGGCATCGCGATAGTTATTTCACGATCGCCGTACAGCGCGAGAAAATTCGGGAGTCGATCTACCAGGCGCGGGAAAATCGGGAATACAGTTTCGGGATTTTCTCACACGACGGCAATCAACTGATCGGCCATATATCCATTTACAGCATCAAGCGCTTGCCGTTCCTTAGCGCCTTGGTCGGCTACTCGATGGACGAAGAGTTTATCGGCCGCGGCATTGCGAGCGAAGCGGTCCGCTTGATTACGGCTTTCGGATTTGAGCAATTGCGCCTTCACCGCGTGGAAGCGTACGTTGCCCCGGATAACATCGGCTCGCTGCGCGTGCTCGAAAAAGCGGGGTTTGAACAGGAAGGGTTGCTCAAGCAATTTCTGTTCATCAACGGGGAATGGAAAGATCATTATTATTACGCATTGCTCGAACAGGATTTTTGAAAGGGCAAGGCCGCCTATCTGAGATGGTGGAAGGATATGCGGAGATGGTTTGAAAAATGATGAAGGGAGAGGGTGCCAGATGAATCCCGAGAAATTATTTGCCTATCACCAATGGGCAAGTCAAAAGGTACTGCAATTGGTGGAAGACTCAGGCGAAGAGTATTATACGAAAACGGGCCAGAATTCGTTTCCATCGATCCGTGAAACCGTTGCCCATGTCATAGGCGTCGAAAAGATGTGGTTCAAACGGATGAATGGGGTCAAGAGCCCGGAGTTCGAACATTTTGATGTAGATACGGTCGAGAAAGCGAAAAATGCCTTGTTATTGCTTCATGCGGAGATGGAATTGTATTTCGCCTCGCTGTCAGAAGAAAGCTGGCAAGAAGAGCTGGATTACCGCAATATGAAAGGCGACGAGTTCCGTCACAGCCGCGAAGAAATGCTTTTCACCGTGGTCAACCACGCGAGCTACCACCGAGGGCAGATCACTTCCTTATTGCGCCAGTTCGGAAAAGCCGGTATTCCGCTGGACTATATCTATTTCCAAAAAGAAAACCGCTGAGATTTCTCAGCGGTTTTTCCAGAGTGTTGAAGAAGTCTATAATCCGCTATGAATGAAAAAGGAAATCACCATTTCTACATTCAAAAATCAATGTGCTATCTGAGTATTTGGAGAAGCGTTCGCTCGACTCCAGTGGATCAGCGAGACGACCGAGACCCCGCAAGACGCGCAGCGGCTGAGGAGGCTTGGGCGCGAGCCCACGGAAAGCGAGCGATAAGCTTCGGAAAATACGACTTCTGACCTTTTTTCGACAAGCCGAAAAAAACCGCTGAGATTTCTCAGCGGTTTTCGTCTTTATTACCGTCGACGACGACGTCGAGTTTTCCGGTTTTCGGGTCGATGACGAGGCCATGGACAGGGACGGTTTTATCCATCAATGGGTGATGGCGGACCATGTCGACGCTGTGGCGCACGCTCTCCGTTACGTTATCAAAGCCTTTCAGCCATTCATCGAGATTGACGCCAGAGAATTTCATCTGTTCAATCGTGCTTTCCTCAATGCCGCGCTCTTTCATCTTTTCGATGATGCCTTCCGGTTTCACTTTGGCCATACCGCAGTCGTGGTGCCCGACAATATAGATCTCATCGGCCTTCAATTCGTACACCGCCACGAACAAGCTGCGCATGATGCCGCCAAACGGGTGGTTGATGACAGCGCCGGCGCTTTTGACGATTTTCACATCGCCGTTCTTGAAGTTCATCGCTTTTGGCAAGAGTTCAAGCAGGCGGGTATCCATGCAAGTCAAGATGACGATCCGCTTATCCGGGAGATTGGTGGTAATGAATTCCTCGTAGCGTTTTTCTTCTACAAACTTTTCGTTGTAATCCAAAATCTCATTCAATAAAGACATCGTTTTTCCTCCTTGATGGTGGTTTGGGATTTAACGCGACATTTTTTCGAGCTGGTCGATCATGCCGAGCGACCGGCCGGTGCCGATCGCAACGGATTCCAACGGGTCCGGCGCGATATGGACCGGGACGGAAATTTCTTGCGCCAGCCATTCCTGCAAGCCTTTCAACAAAGCGCCGCCGCCAGAAATGACGACACCCTGGTCGACCATATCGCCCGACAATTCAGCGGGGCAATTTTCCAAAGTGGCACGAATGCATTCCAAAATGGCCGACAAGGACTCGCTGAGCGCTTTTTGCATTTCGTCAGAACTCAACTCGATCGTTTTTGGCAATCCGCTCAATACGTCGCGGCCGCGGATATTCATTTTTTTCGGTTCGTGGGGAATCGGGGCGTAGCCGATTTCTTTTTTGATCGTTTCAGCCGTTTTCTCGCCGATTAATAGATTATAATGCTTGCGCACGTACTGAATGATGTCTTCATCCATCCGGTCGCCGGCGATCTTGATCGTATTGGAAGACACCACACCGCCAAATGAAATGATGGCGACTTCTGTTGTACCTCCTCCAATATCGACGATGACCGAAGCGACAGGTTCCGTGATCGGCAAGTCGGCGCCGATTGCTGCGGCAACTGTTTCTTCGATCAGGTGCACGGATTTTGCGCCGCTTTGTTTGACGGCGTCGTGGATGGCCCGGCGTTCAACAGCCGTTGCGCCGGACGGGGTACATACCATGACTTTCGGCTTTCTGAGAGAGCCGCCGAGTTGTTTCGCGGCTTTTTGCATGACCAGCTTCAAGAGCTCGCGGGTCACGTCAAAGTCGGCGATGACGCCTTCTTTCATCGGGCGCACAATGCGGATGGAATCAGGCGCTTTGCCGAGCATGGCTTTCGCTTCGGTGCCGATAGCAATGACAGCGCCGCTGCGGGCATCCAAGGCGACGATGGATGGTTCATTCAAGATGACGCCTTTTGACTTTGTATAGACGAGAATATTGGCGGTACCGAGATCGATCCCGATATCCGTTGCAGAAAACATGGATGAATTCCTCCTAATCGGTATAAACACTGCTTATTCAAATTTTATCACTTTTCTGTGAGATGTGATAGAGGGAGGAGAAACAGAAAAAAGCCCTGCCCCGCATATGCGAGGCAGAGCTTTTTTACTTAATGACGCTCTTTCGGAAGCGGATCGATATGCTCTGCATCATGGCTATGAAGCTCTTTGCCAAGGAAATGAAGCAGTGTGAAGAAGAACATGAAGATCACAGCCATGAATCCGAGGACAGCAGTAATACCGTAAAGCATAGTGATAACCCCTCTCTAAACTGTAATTATCATACTCAGTATACATGAAAACGCATGGAAAATTAAGTGTCGAATTATCGACCTTTAAAATGCCCAGTTGCCGCCTCGGAAGATCGGTTCGCGCGTGCCGTCTTCCAAAATGCCATCGATGTCCATATCGGCAGAGCCGACCATGAAATCGACGTGGGTGATGCTTTGGTTCAAGCCGTGTTCTTTCAATTCATCCGCTGACATCGTCTTGCCGCCTTCTAGGCAAAACGCATAGGCGCTGCCGATCGCGAAGTGGTTGGACGCATTTTCATCGAATAAAGTATTGAAGAACAAGATGCCGGAATCTGAAATCGGCGATTGGTGGGGCACTAATGCCACTTCGCCGAGGCGGTGGGAGCCTTCGTCCGTGGCGACCAATTCCTTGAGCACTTCTTCGCCTTGTTCAGCGGAGACATCGGTGATGCGGCCGCCTTCGAACGTGATTTTAAAGTTATCGATGATATTGCCGCCGTAGCTGAGCGGTTTGGTGCTCGAGACAAAGCCATTGACATCGTCTTTATGCGGGACCGTAAACACTTCTTCTGTCGGCATATTGGCCATGAAGGAATGGCCTTTTTCGTTGATGGAACCAGCGCCTGCCCATAGATGGCCTTTTGGCAGCGCGACTTCGAGGTCGGTGCCAGGTGCTTGGTAATGAAGCTTGGCGTATTTCTTATCGTTCAAATAATCTGCTTTGGTGTGGAGCGTGCGGTCATGCTCGAGCCAAGCTTCGATCGGGTCTTTCGTATCTGCACGGACAGCCTTAAAAATCGCTTCCCAAAGTGCTTCCACTTGCTCGTTTTCCGGAAGGTCCGGAAACACTTTCTTCGCCCATTGTGCAGACGGTGCTGCGAGGACACACCAGCTGATTTTATCGGATTGCACGTATTGGCGGTATTTACTCAGCGCTTGTCCGGTCGCTTTCTGGGACGCCGAAATGCGTTTAGAATCGATGCCTTTCAGCAAGTCCGGGCTTTGCGAAACGACACTGATGAACGCTGCGCCTTGCTCCGCCAATTGCTCGCGCTCCTGGACTTTCCATTCCGGAAATTCGGCAAAAGAATCTTCCGGTGCTTTCTCAAAGCGCGTGCGGGAAATCACATCGTCGCTCCAGTCCACAAATACTTGTCTTGCACCTTCTTCATAAGCTTTCTTTGAAATCAAGCGGACAAATGGTGCAGCGTCTATGGAAGCTGCAATATACAATTTTTGGTCAGGCTGGATATTGACGCCTACCTTTACCGCCAATTCAGCATAGCGGGATAATTTTTCATCAAATGTAGTCATTTCTAAAACACTCCTCTCATCCTTTCTATAGTAGCAATATTCAAACACGTAGCGCAATAGTCAGGTGCTTGAAAGAAAAACGAGTTGCATTTATAATTATAAAAGTTTAATATATAAACAAAAGTTTGAAAGGGAGGGAGCCAATGAATCGCAACGAACAGAAAATCCTGGAGCTGATTGAGCGCGATCCGTATTTGTCACAACAGGAAATGGCAGATGCGCTCGGGATTTCACGGCCTTCATTAGCCAATCTGATCTCCGGGCTTATCAAACAAGGCAGGATACTCGGCCGTGCATATGTCTTGCCTGAAGAGAATGCGGTCCTGTGCATCGGCGGGGCGAATGTGGACCGAAAATTCCATTTGAAAGCACCGTCTGTCCACGGTACCTCGAATCCGGCAACGGTGACGAGGAGTGTCGGAGGCGTCGCGCGCAATATCGCTGAAAACCTGGGCCGTCTTGGGCACGAAGTCCAATTGGTATCGGTTGCCGGAGATGATCCGGAATGGCGTTTCATCGAAGAAGTTTCTTCGCCTTATATGGATACTGCCATGACCAAAACGCTTTCACAAGGTGCGACGGGCAGCTATACTGCCGTGTTGGAACCCGACGGTGAAATGACTTTGGCTCTGGCGGATATGGACATCTACTCGGAATTGATTCCGAATTACCTGGAGCCGCATCGCAGCAAGTTGATGCGGGCGAAACTATTGGTAGCCGACTTGAACTGCCCAAAAGAAACCGTCAAGTACTTGCAGGATCTCGCAGCTTCTTCCGAAGTGCCGCTCGCCGTCATTCCTGTATCGGCCCCCAAGATGGATCGTCTAGATGAAGAGTTGAACGGTGTCTCGTTTCTGATCTTAAACCGCGACGAAGCAGCCCTCAGGCTCGGCATCTCCATCCATGATCAAGCCGGTTGGAAGCGCGCGGTCGAATTGCTTCTCGAACAAGGCGCCAAAACGGCGGTCGTGACTGGCGGAAAAGACGGCGCCATGGCGGGCGACGAAAATGGCGTGGAGTATTTCCCGGCAATCGAAACGCAGCAAGTAGAAGATGTCACAGGAGCTGGAGATGCGTTCTCAGGCGGCCTTCTTCACGCTCACCTATCCGGCTATGATTTTCGTAAAGCGGTGCAGATGGGCATGCTCAATGCAGCCAAAACGCTCGCAAGCAGCCAAACAGTACGTCCTGAATTAACGGAAACGGTGTTAACCAAAGAACTGGAGGAATTGAAATGACGAACATGATCAGCTACTCAACAGAAGTGCAGGAAGCCATCGAACAGAAAAAACCGATCGTCGCTTTAGAATCGACGATCATCTCCCACGGCATGCCATACCCGCAAAACGTAGAAACGGCGCGTGAAGTCGAGCAGATCGTCCGCGACCACGGAGCCATTCCGGCAACGATCGCGCTGATGGACGGGCAGATTAAAATCGGCTTGTCGGATAACGAGCTGGAACTTCTGGGCAATTCACCAGACGTTGCGAAAGTATCCCGCCGAGACATCGGCCAATTGCTCGCCACGAAAAAAATCGGTGCGACGACGGTTGCCGCGACGATGATCTGTGCAGAGCTTGCCGGCATCCGCGTCTTCGCGACCGGCGGCATCGGCGGAGTCCACCGCGGTGCGGAAGCGACGATGGATATTTCGGCTGACTTGGAAGAGTTGTCGAATACGGGCGTCGCTGTCGTCTGCGCAGGCGCGAAGTCGATTCTCGATATCGGGCTGACACTTGAATACCTCGAGACAAAAGGCGTTCCGGTCATCGGCTATCAAACAGACGAGATGCCGGCTTTCTATACACGCCATAGCGGCTTCCCATTGAGCTACGGTTCGCAAACGACTGAAGAGCTTGCAGCTATCCTAAAAGCGCAATGGTCGCTCGGGTTGACAGGCGGGGCGGTCATCGCCAACCCAATCCCACAAGAACATGCACTTGATAAAGACTTCATCGATAGCATCATCGAACAAGCAATGGCAGAAGTGAAAGCAAACGGCATCAACGGCAAAGACGTGACGCCATTCCTACTCGGCAAAGTAAAAGAATTGACCGAAGGCAAGAGTCTCGTTGCCAACATTGAACTCGTCAAGCACAATGCCAAAGTCGGAGCAGAACTCGCGGCTTCGTACAGCACACTTTAAGGACAATTTGTGAAAAAAAGACCCCTTGTGGGTCTTTTTTTATTGTTTGCAGGTTGTTCTGTTTTCAGGAACTCTTTTTCAGGGTAAGGAAAAATAAGGAGTTGAAGCTCATGAAAACGGATGTGTTTATCGGCGGAGGGGGAATAGGAGGGCTGACGCTCGCATTGAAATTGGCACGGCGCGGCTTCGATGTCGTACTTGCCGAACGCATGGCCGTGCGCTCTCCGACCTATAAAGGAGAGTTGCTGCAGCCGAAGAGCATGCAAGTATTCGACGGCCTTGATGTATACGATGCGATTTGCGATCGGTCCAATGAAATCAAAGTGCTCGATATGCTGGAACTCTCCAGTACCTTGAAAGTGAAAGACCAATCGTTTATGGATTATAGCGTATTGCCAGGAAAATACAATGCCGCTTATATGATCCATCATGAAGAGCTGAAGACCATTATCCGGAAAGCGGCTTGTGAATACGACAACTTCCATTACCTGAAAGGAACTGCCTGTAAGGGCTATACAGAAAACACCGCCATTCTCCAAAAAGGCACTGAAAAGTTTGAAGTGGAAGCCAAGTTTTTCTTTGGTGCGGAAGGGCGGTCGTCAGTGACGAGAAAAGCAATGGAAGTTGAAGTCAAGCAGACAACGTACAACCATCATTTCCTGACGGTGACGTTTCCGCGGGCTGAGAATTTCACAGATGGCAAAATCATCTCCACTTACAATCGTTTCCTTGGGCTATTCCCTCTTCCTGATGACCAAGTACGCAGCGTCTATTTGATTCCGCCAGGTGATTATAAGAGTTTGAAGGAAAAGCCGATCAGTCATTTCCATAAGCTTTATACCGATTTGGCGCCGGCAGTGGACGGATATGTTCAACGATTGACCGACTGGAAAAAAATCCAGCTGATGATTCCCGTCATGTATCATGCCCAATCCTATGTGAAAGGCAATAAAGCGATTATCGGAGATGCGGCACATGCCGTCCATCCGATGGCCGGGGAAGGCATGAACATGGCGATACAGGATGCTGATGTGCTCGGTGAATTGGCTGCGGATATGCTGGCTGAGGAAAAAAACGATACCACCAACCTGAAATGGTATGAAAAAGTGCGCTACCGCCGTGCAGACCATGTCATCCAGCTAAGCCATTTGGCGGCGCTCGCCTATTCATTCCCGTATCGCCCAGTCAGTTATTTGCGCCAACGGACTTTTGAGCGCATGGAAGAAGATCCGATTCTTCACTTCAAGCAGATGCTCAACGTTTCAGGGCTTGGATTATGGAAAGAGAACGTCCGGGACCGCTTTATCCAAGGCGGATTCATGCCGGTACGCGCGAAGGAATTGGCAGAAGGCACGAAAGAACTGAAATACTACAAACCGGAAGACGACTACCCGTGGAAAGTGGAGGGACTTATATGATCGATATAATGAAGATGGTAAAAGCAAGAACGTATATGAAACGCAATGAGCCCTTCCTGTACAGCTGGCATGCTTATGTCGGCTATGAACTGGACCTATTTAAGGCATTCGAACGACCGGTTACACAATTTGATGTAGCCGATGCTTTAGAACTCGATGAGCAGCTACTTGCGCAATGGGTAGCAATCGGGGTCTCGATTGGCTATTTAAAGGAAAGTGGACGCAACCGCTACCAAATAAAGAGCCGTTGGAAATTACCGAAATCCAAAGGCAATAATTCATCAGGTGTATTGCTGAAGGAAATGATGGAACTGCATATCCCGACGCTTTTGGAGTACCCGAAAATGATGCGCAACCAAAGCCGTCTTCACTTTGATGAGGATGAGCACGCATCGACTGTCGCAGAAACAAGCCGCTTGCTTGAAGTATTGGCGTATCCGAAAATGGCCAAACGATTGAAGGAAAAAGACTGCCGCCGCGTTCTTGATATCGGCTGCGGGGAAGGCGGCTACATAAAGAAATTGGGCCAGCGATTCCCAACGACTCAATTTACGGGAATCGAAATCAGCGAGGAAGTCGTCGAAAAGGCGAAAGAACTGACAGCGGATCAAAAAAATGTCTCTATTGAACAGGCAGATCTGTGGAATTACAAGCCCGAATCCCCGCAGGATATGGTCATGCTCAATAACGTATTGCATTATATCCCGCTCGAAAAGCGCCAGGCCTTGTTTAAGGAAATCAGCAGCTGGATCGCACCAGGCGGCATTTTCTCTGTTGTTACCCCAATTGCCGGCGGTCCGGACAGCCCGCCATTCGCCAATGTCTTCAATAGCTTCTTCTCATCATTCGACAATCTTTACCGACTGCCGAAAAGGGAAGAACTCATCGAATGGGGAGAAGAATCAAACCTGGAATTTCTCAGCCTCCGCACTGTCATCAAAGAAGGCGGCTGGTACATCGTGCAATATGAAAAGAAAAGCGAGAGCGCCCGTTAAGCTTCGACAGGCATAAGACGAGTTTCCGAAGCGGCGCTCTTTGCCGCACAGGAAAATTGACTTATGACCCGAGAAGCTGGGCGATCGAGCTGGACAAAGAAAAGCTGAGACAGCCATGTAGACCCGACAAGCACAAGACGGTTTGCTGAAGCGGCGTTACTTGCCGCGTAAGCAAAATGGCTTGTGACCTCGAGGGTCTGGCTGTCGAAGCTAGCCAAAAAGAAAAGCTGAAGTGGCCGTTTTGACTCGACAGGCGTAAGCCGAGTCCCCGAAGCGGCGTTTTTCAGCCGCACAGGGGAATTGGCTTACGACCCGAGAGTCAGGCCATTGAAGCTAGACAATAAGAAAAGCTGAAGCAGCCGTTTTTAGGAAGCTAACCTAAGGACGCGACGTCCTGTCGCAACGATTAGCTGACCCACATCCTGTGGCCCCTCAACAGGCATAAGGCGAGTTTCCGAAGCAAAGCACAAAAAAACCCTGAAGCGTTGAGCTTCAGGGTTTTTTTATTTGCGTAATGAGCCGAGTTCAGAGGCAATGGCCTGCATTTCATTCGGGCTGAAATTATCGCGGTTTTTGACCATCTCGTAAATTTCACGCAAGTCTTCGTATTCGGAAGTGTTGAAATGCTCGGCTTTCATTGCATCCACATTGACCATACGCAGTTTCGTTTTTATTTCTTCAATCATAAAATCGACGTTCTCAGGTGATTGTTTGGATAAATCCATGATCCATTCCTGCCTTTCGGGTGGGTATGCTTTATCATTTCATTATTCAAATAGAATGTCAATTGCCAGAACGTGCTTGTTCTTTCTCTTCCTTGATCTTCGCCGTGATTTTCTTCGTCTCGTAAACGATGACGCCGGAAAGTCCGAGAAGGCCGATCAAGTTCGGGAAAGCCATCAAGCCGTTCATGACATCGGAGAATGTCCAGACGACATCAAGCGAAACGGTTGCGCCGACAAAGACCATCGCGACGAAAGCGATGCGGTAGACAATCAACAAGCTTGGGTTCTTGAACAAGTACTGGAAACATTTCTCGCCGTAGTACGACCAGCCGATGATCGTCGAAGAAGCGAAGAAGATCAAGCCGATTGCTACGATGATCGGGCCGGCACCGCCAAGGAACTGCTCGAATGCAGCAGTAGTCAGCGCAGCACCTTCAAGGCTGTCATCCAAATACAAGCCGGACATGACGATTGTGATTCCTGTAATCGAACAGATGATCAGGGTATCGAACAATACTTGCGTCATCGATACCAAAGCCTGGCGACCAGGCATATCGGTTTTTGCTGCAGCTGCCGCGATTGGGGCAGATCCAAGGCCCGCTTCGTTGGAGAAGACGCCTCGTGCGACACCGTAGCGGATCGCAGCACCGATGGCACCGCCGACGGCCGCTTCACCTGTGAAAGCGGCGCTGAAGATCGTGCCGATGGCTGCAGGAATGAGATCCATATTGAGGATCATGATGATGATTCCTGCAATGATATAGAATAAGGCCATGAATGGAACAAAAAATGCGGTAACTTTACCAATTGTCTTAATCCCGCCGATGATGACGACGGCTGCAAAAATTGTCAAGATGATGCCAGTGATCCAAGTCGGCACAGAGAACGTATCGCGCACGACGGAAGCAACAGAGTTGGATTGTGTACCGTTTCCGATGCCGAACGCTGCAATCGAGCCGAATATCGCAAACAGCACAGCGAGCCATTTCTGTTTCAATCCGTGCTCGAGGTAATACATCGGCCCGCCAGCCATTTGGCCTCTTGAATCAACGATGCGGTATTTGACAGCCAAAACTGCCTCGCCGTATTTGGTGGCCATCCCGAAGAATGCAGAGAACCACATCCAGAAGACAGCCCCTGGCCCACCAAGAATAACTGCAGTTGCAACTCCGACAATATTCCCTGTCCCGACTGTCGCAGCCATTGCTGTCGACAAAGCTTGGAAATGGGAAATATCCCCTTCTGCATCTTTATCCGGGTTTTTACTAAATGTCAGCTTCAGTGCATATGGCAACAGGCGCAATTGTAAAAGGCCTAGTCGCACAGTCAGGAAAATACCTGTACCAACCAGGAGAATCAAGAGCGGCGGTCCCCATACATAACCGCTGATTGTGCCTAGAAATTCTGTTAATCCCTCCATTTTTCTCCCCCTTTTCAATTCTCTTTTATTTAGGAAAAATTCCTCCTGTAGAGTTAATATTCCGAAAGTTTAATAATATAGTCAAGTTATTTTTAAAAAATAATTTGTGAAGTGTTTAGATTCTAGAGGAACAGGGAAAAATTCGAAGTATGATAGAAACTATAATTTATACTAGGAGGAATTTGGAATGAGCCAAAACAAATTAATGACAGGATTATTAATAGGGGCGGCAGTCGGCGTACTTGTATCGCTTCTTGACCGGAATACCCGTGAGGATGTTATGGACAAATCAAAAAAAGCAAGCGAAAACGCGAAGTACTATGCGAACAATAAAGATGAATTAAAATCAGCATTCAAAGAGCAGGCAGAGCGTGCGCAAAATCTTTATGCCCGCATCTCGGAAGACGCTGCTTATGTTGGCGGTAAAGTGGAACAAGTGAAAAAGCTTGTCCCTGAAGTGAAAGAAGTAGCACAGGATGCAAGAGGCGCAGTGATGGAAACGAAAGAAGCGGTAATCGATACCAAAGAAGATGTTATGTCAGCGGTTAAAGAAGACAACCCGTCACCGAGTTCTTCACTGACGGATGATTCTTCTTCTACAAACGACTCTTCATCAAGCAATAATAACTCTCAGAACCAGAACCGCAACTAAAGGACAGGTTCATGGCAATACAAAAAAAAGGCGGCCAGTCCCAAGTGCGTAAACCGAAATACGACGTGCTGACTGGCCGTGGATTTATAAAAGAATTAGGGAAACGGATTAAAGACGTCGATGTGCAGGGACTCGGAGCGCAATTGGCGTTTTTTTTCCTATTATCGATTTTTCCGCTGTTGATTTTTCTCGTCACTTTGCTCCCATATTTGAATTTGCCGAGGGAGGAAGTCTTCCTGTTCATGGAAGATGTCATTCCAGCAGAGGTGTATGTGCTGATCGAGCAGACCTTGAATGAAATCTTGACCAATCAAAACGGCGGCTTGCTATCATTCGGTGTGCTCGCGACAATCTGGTCAGCGAGCCTGGGCATGGATGCATTGATCAAATCCTTGAATGCTACATATAGAGTCAAGGAAAGCAGGCCGTTGTTAATGGCAAGAGGCATGTCGATTTTAATGACCATTCTGTTGATCATCATGTTAGTAGTAGCGTTGGCGCTGCCGATATTCGGCCGCCAGATCGGCCTGTTCTTTTTCGCGTTCCTCGGTCTTGAGGAAGGGTTCCTGGAATTATGGGGAATGATCCGTTTCACCATTCCAGCCTTGATTACATTTATTGTATGCGCCGTGATCTATTGGCTTGCGCCGAATGTCCGGATCAGTTTCTGGACAGTGCTGCCGGGAGCGGCTTTTGCATCGCTCGGCTGGCTATTACTGTCATTTTTGTTCTCCATCTACATTAATAATTTTGGCAATTTCTCAGCCACTTACGGAAGTATCGGCGGGATTATCCTGCTGTTGCTGTGGCTTTACCTTTCCGCGATGCTATTGATCATCGGCGGGCAAATCAATGCCGTCATGCAAGGAAGGCGGCAATCCAGAAAACGGCTGCATAAAAAGAAGACGGCAATCCCCAGTAAATGAGGGAGAGCCGTCTTTTTTCGTGGAATTTCAGACGTTGCGGTTGAGCATTCGCAATCCGTTCAAGATGACCAGGATGGTGCTGCCTTCATGTCCGATGACGCCAAGCGGCAAAGAAATCGCCTGAAAAAAATTCGACAAGATGAGCACCAGGATGACAGCGACAGAGAAAAAGATATTCTGTTTGACGATGCGCTGCATTTTTCGAGCCAGACGGATCGAATAGGAAATGCGGGATAAATCATTTTTCATCAAAATAACGTCCGCGGTTTCTAGAGCAATATCGGTTCCTTCACCCATGGCGATGCCGGTCGTGGCCGTCGCAAGCGCTGGAGCCTCGTTAATGCCGTCTCCCGTCATCGCTACATATTTGTATTTAGCTAATAATTTTTTCAAGTGCTGCACTTTATCGCCAGGCAGGCATTCGGCGATGTATTCATCGACCCCGGTTTCTTCCGCAATGGCTTTTGCGGTTTTTCGGTTATCCCCCGTCAGCATGATGCAATAAATGCCGCGGTCCTGAAGTTCCGCGATGGTGGATTTGGTAATGTCGCGGACAGTATCCTTAAGCGCCATGGCAGCGAGTATGCCATGCCCGTCCCTTACAAAAGTGACGGTTTTTCCTTGATTCGCCAGGTTTTCAAGAATACCGCCCTCGAAAGCGTAAGCTTCTTGTTCGCCAACAAAGCCTGGCTTACCAATCAGGATTTCATCGCCATTGAATTGCGTTTTCAATCCGTTTCCGGGCACATCCACGACTTGCAGATTGCGCAGCGGCTCGAATCCTTGCTGAATGACAAAATCGGTCATCGCTTTTGCAAGCGGGTGGTTGGATTGAGATTCAATTCCTGCGACCAGCGCCATCACTTGTTCGCGATCTGCACCTTGGCGGATGATGAAATCAGTCACTTCGGGTTTGCCGCGAGTCAATGTGCCGGTTTTATCGAATGCGATGGCTTTAATGACGCTTAAATTCTCCAGATGCGCTCCGCCTTTAAAGATCACACCGCTCTTGGCGCCGTTGGAGATGGCGGCAAGCGTGGCGGGCATAATGGAAGCGACCAATGCGCATGGGGATGCTACCACAAGCAGCACCATGGCCCGGTAGAAGGTTTCATTCCAGCTCCAGCCGAAAAGGAAATGCGGCAGGAACAGCATGAGCACGAAGACGATCAAGACAATTTTGACATAACGACCTTCGAAGCGTTCGATAAATTGTTGGGAAGGGGACTTCTCGCTTTCAGCGGATTGCACGAGCTCGATGATTTTTTGGAACATCGTTTCAGAACTTGGTTTGGTCATGACCATGGTAATCGAGCCGGACAAATTGACGGTGCCTGCAAACAAATTGTCGTGTTGGTATTTGGATACCGGAATCGCTTCGCCGCTGATGGCGGATTCGTCGACAGCGGTTTGGCCGGAATGGACTTCGCCGTCGACAGGAATGCGCTCGCCGGGCCGGACAGCGACGAGGTCTCCTGTGTTCAATTCACCGACCGGAACACGCACTGTCTCGCCGGATTCTTTCAATAGCCAGGCTTCATCCGGCTGCATCTCCATAAGGGCAGACAGTTCTTTGCGGCTTTTGTTCATTGTATAAGTTTCGAGTGCACCGCTTAACGCAAAGATGAAGATCAGGATGGCGCCTTCTGTCCAGTAGCCGATGATGGATGCGCCGACAGCTGCCAGGATCATCAGGAATTCGACATTCAATTGTTTGTCTTCGATGGTTTTTTTGATGCCGTATTTGGCTTTTGCATAGCCGCCGATCACAAATGCCAGCAAATAGATGGCGACGGAAGGAAGAGCGATATCCTGCAATTCCAGGATATAGGCGATGATGATCAGGATCCCTGATAACACCGCAGCGATCAATTCTATATGAGGCCGAACTTTACTCCACATACGCACTCCTCCATCAAATGTTCGGGTATCGGTAATTACTGTCAGTTTACCATATGGTGCTGTGGATAGAGTGTAGATTCCGCTTATAGTGTGTCAATTCGAAATATTGTTGTGGCAAGACAGCAGAAAAAAGCCCTGGAGCTTCGATCGAAGCTTCAAGGCTTGGGGATTATTCGTTTTCAGTAGAAGGACGGTTTTTGAACTGTTGCATTTTGCTGTCCAGATCGTCGACCATGGCAATCAGCCGGTCAATATCTTCGAGCTCCGTGCTTTCCGGTTCGATGGCATCTAACACATCGAGGAACATGCTGAGCCTTTGTTTCATATAAGTTACTTGCTGTTCCTTATCAGTAATGGATTTTCCCATTGATTCCACCTCGTTTCCATTGTATATAGTAGCCGATAACTAACGGAATATCAATAGTACAGAAAAAACGCAGAAATAATAAAATTTATTAATTGAATATTTACACTATTCGATTAATGTGATATAGTGGTATCAATCCTTTACGAGGGGAGGACAAGACGGATCACCGAACTATAAAAGAACGCGATAGGAAAGAGGAGGCGATTCGAGCATTTAGGTGGCTTCACCGAAAGTGCGATTATGGAAACGAACTGTAAACATAAAACATAAAGGCTCAGCCCGCAATCTGCTATGCAGAAACGGACTGAGCCTTTTATGCGTTTAAATCAATTCGTACGTCTCTATAATTTCAATTGTATCTTCGACAGAACGGACCATCGAGCAGTTTTTACGCGTCAATTCCATAACGCGCGGCATTTTCGCTTCGTTGATATCGCCTTTGATGCGGAAATGCAGATGGACTTTTGAAACGCGGTCCGCTTCTTCCTCGATACGGACAATTTCCTTCACTTCCACTTCGATGTCTTCTGCCGGCATCCGTTGCTTATCGAGTACTTTGCGGATGATCCCTGCGCTGCAGATGGCCAATGAAGAGACCAGTAATTGATAAGGGCGGAATCCGTACTCTTCATTGGTCGATACATGGAGCTCGCCAAAAGGCAAATGCCCGGTAAATCCGTGTTCATTCATGGAAAATTTCATCTTGTATCTCCTCCTTATGTTAAAATTGTAGCGGAAACTTCCAAAAATAGAAAAGAACGTGCTCGTTCGGGGAGGCATTATGAAATATTTCTTATCAAGCGAACGCGCCCGCTTTTGGATCTTGGTCGCTATTGTGTCGATATCAGGCTTTTCGCAAGGCATGTTATTGCCGCTCATTGCCGTCATTTTCGAGCAGGATGGCGTGTCATCTACGCTAAACGGCCTCAGTGCGACAGGATTATACATAGGCATTATCGCTGTTGCGCCGTTTATGGAGCCGCAGCTCAGAAAGTTCGGGTTTAAACCGCTTATTCTCGTCGGTGGGGCGATGGTGATCCTCGCTTTGCTTTCGTTTCCGTTATGGAAAAGCGTCTTGTTTTGGTTTATTTTGCGCATTTTGATCGGCATAGGGGATCAGGCGCTGCATTTTTCGACGCAAACCTGGATCACCAGCACTTCGCCTCACCACAAGCTGGGGCGCAACATCGCGATTTACGGCATGTCGTTCAGTGTCGGCTTTGGTGCAGGCCCGCTCTTTGTGCCGCTCGTCAAAGTGTTCGAAGCCTTGCCGTTCATCATTTCCGGTGTTCTCTGCTTGATTGCCTGGTCGCTGGTGTTTTTCCTGCGCAATGATTTTCCGGAGCATTCTGCCAGTTCCATGGGTGCCAAAGGAACCTTACAGCGCTTTCGGATGGCTCTCGTCATCGGCTGGGTCGCCTTTTTGCCCCCACTCGGCTATGGTTTTTTGGAAGCATCACTGAGCGCGATCTATCCGGTCTATGCTTTGCGCCAATCATTCGATATCAGTATGGTCTCCTATATTCTCGCTGCCTTTTCCATCGGGGCGATTGCGACGCAATTGCCGCTCGGTGAACTCAGTGACCGCATCGGACGGAAAAAGGTATTGATGATTGCGCTAAGCGGCGGGGGGATGGCGTTTTTGGTGGCGACGTTCTTTGAGTCGAACGCTTGGCTCACGCTCGCTTTGTTTGTGGTGGCGGGCATGTTTGTCGGCTCGACATTCTCGCTCGGCATTTCCTATATGACCGACTTGATGCCAAAAGAATTGCTGCCGACGGGAAATTTATTGTGCGGCGTGGCATTCAGTGTCGGGAGTTTGATCGGCCCGGCAGCAGGGGGCTTGTTCCTTGAAGTCACCGAGCAGTTGAGTTTCCTGCTGTTGATCACCGGGATCCTATTGACCTTGTTCACCATCATCGCTTTTAAAGGGCCGCGCAAGCATATGGCCTAAATTCTGAATTTAATATTGTGCTGTCAAAGTTTAGGAGCAGGTGCATCCTAAACTTTTTTAGTTCCATGAAAAAAGCCACAGGCACCGTATTCAACGGTTTAGCCTGTGGCTTGAATTATGTCAGCGTTTTGGAATCTTTGTTTGCATGCAGCGCCATTTCAATGAAGAACCTAATTTCTTTATCAAATTGACTGAAATGCTCACGCTTGAGCTGGAACTTATTGGTGTACTTAATTTTATTGCGCTGTTCTTCAGGGAGCAAGTGGTTGATCCATAATTCGGCTAATGCCGATGGTTCGCGGGAGGTGAGCGCAAGCAGTTCTGCACCAATCTTTTCCCGCTGGCCAGGCCCACCGCTGCAAATGGTAATAAATGAGTAATCGGTTAAATCATCTTTCGACTTTTTGATAAAGGTCCGCATCGGCGCCGCAATTTTTCCTGCCCAAATCGGTGCCAGCAAAATCACTGGGCTGTATTCTCTCAGGTCAAAATCCAGTGGCGCCAAACGGGAGTCGCGCTTGATGAGAAAATCCATCAAGATCGATAAATCTTTCCGTTTCTTTTTTTCCTTGATTTCGCGCAACTCGCAACCGATCCGGCTTTGCAGTTCTATCGCTAGCTTTTGATTGTTTTCGGAATGGGAGTAATAGACGATTAACGGCTTCATGGCGATTCCTCCTGGTTAACTGATTTCACCTAGGCTTTGGCAGTGGATGCCTTCAAAACGTAATGGCCGGCTAAAAATCAAACGCAATGTGGAGTCAAGTTTATACGAAGCGCGAATCAAAGAGCGGGAAACTTTTTATTTCAAGCTCAATAAGCACACCGCTTCCACTTGCGAAGTCTGCGGGAACATATCGATCGGCTGGATGTATTCGACGCGGTAGACCTTCGTCAATTGCTGCAAGTCTTTCGCGAGTGTCGAAGGGTTGCATGACGTGTAGACAAAACGTTTCGGTTTTACTTTCAAGATGGTTTTCAATAGCGAGTCCGCAAGCCCGGTGCGCGGCGGGTCTACTGTTAATACATCCGGCACATAGCCTTCCTTGCGCCAGGTTTCGAGCCATTTTTCTGCTGTGCCCGTCACGTAAGTCGCTTGATGGCCTTGTTTTTTGGCGTTGGCTTTTGCATCGGCAATGCTTTCCGGAATGGTATCCATGCCGCGGATTTCACGGGCGGAATCCGCCAGCCACAGGCCGATTGTGCCAACGCCGCAATAGGCATCGACGACGGATTCCTTGCCGGTCAATTTCGCTGCACGTTTGATTTCATCGTAGAGCTCCACGGTCTGTTCCGGATTCAATTGGAAAAATGCGCGGGCAGACAAGTCGAACGATAATTCGCCGAGTTCTTCGTGAATGGTCGGTTTGCCGAACAAAGTACGCGTCGCTTCGCCGAATACGAGTGACGTTTTCTCGGCATTGACGTTTTGCACGATGGATACCAGGTTCGGGTCGATTGCGCTCAAGCGTTCGACGAGCACTTTCTCTTTCGGGATGTCTTTGCGAGTCGTGATGAGTACAAGCTGGATTTCGCCCGTCTTGACTGCCGTACGGACAGCAATCGTCCGGACCAGCCCTTTCATCGATTTGCCGTCGTAGATGGATAAGTTCAATTCTTCGATGATGCGCTTCGCGGCATTGGTAATTTTCACCGTGTCCGGATGCTGGACGAGGCATTGTTCGATATCGAGCAGCTGCTGGGAGCCTTCCGCAAACAAGCCGGCCATTACTTTGCCGTCTTTCTTGCGCGTCTGGAACTGGCTCTTATTGCGGTAATGCCACGGGTCGTCCATGCCAATCGTCTCTCGCACTTGGATGTCCGTCCCGCGTAAATAACGGTCGAGCGATTGCAGCACCAGGTCGCGTTTTTCGACGAGCTGCTGGCTATAGGATAAATGCTGCAATTGGCAGCCGCCGCATGTTTCGAAAATCGGGCACGGCGGCGTCTGGCGGTGGGGGGAAGCTTTACGGATCTTCAATATCCGCGCTTGTGCGAAATTATGTTTCACGATGGTCACTTGCGCGGTGACTTCTTCACCTGGCAGCGCCCCGGGGACAAAGACGACATTGCGCTTGAAAAAGCCGACGCCTTCTCCGTTGATGCCGAGCTTTTTAATGGTTAAGGGGAATTTCTGCCCCATTTCAATGATTGGTTTTTCAGTCATGCAGGTCACGTCCTTCAGTTGGTCATCCCTTCATTATACGCTTATTTGTATATGTCAGCCAGTGCTTCCGGCAAATTCGGGAACTCGAACTTAAAACCGTGTTCGAGAAGGACGGTCGGAAGTGCCCGCTGGCCTTCCAGCACGAGCCTGCTTTTATCGCCGAGCGCTGCTTTCAACGCAAATGAGGGGGCGGGGATCCAATGCGGCCTGCCGAGCGCCCGCCCTATTTCCTTGCCGAATGCTTTCATGCGCTGGGGGTTCGGTGCGGCCACATTGAAGGGGCCTGTGAGCTCTTTATGTTCGATGGCGAAAAGCACGGCGCGCGCTGCATCGCGGACGTGAATCCAGGACAGCCATTGCCTGCCGGTACCAACTGTGCCGCCGGCGAATAATTTATACGGCAGCGCCATTAAAGGAAGGGCGCCTTCTTCTTTTCCGAGCAAGATGCCGAAGCGCGCATAAGCGGCACGGACGCCGTCGAGTTGCGCTTGTTCGGCCAAGCTCTCCCAAGCTAAGACTGTCTCAGCAAGAAAATCATTGCCGTATTCATGGTCAGCTTCCGTGTAGGTTTTATGTTCAGAAGCCGGATAGATTCCAATCGCGCTCGCATTGACGAGCACTTCCGGTTTTTTTTCAAGCGTCGAGATGATGCGCAGCACTTCTTTCGTCGCCGATACGCGGCTTTCGTAGATTTTCTTCTTTTGTTTGTCTGTCCATAAGCCGTCGTTGATCGATGTGCCGGCTAAGTTGACGAGCGCATCGATGCCTTCAAGCTGCGCTTCGGGGGTTGCTCCATCAGACAGCCACTGGACATATGTGATGCCCCCTTCCTTCGGTTTATCGGAACGTGTTAAAATAAACACTTCGTGTCCTTTTTCCAGTAACAGTTCTGTCAAGACGGAACCGAGAAACCCGGTGCCGCCAGTTATCGCTATTTTCATTTCCATCGCCTCCATGTCTATCCCATACCCAATTCGAGCGAAGCATATGCCAAGAGGCTGTTCAAAGTGTATAATGGAACAAGAAGCGAGGGGAAATTGATGCCGATCATTACGAAAATAACCCGCGGAAAAAACAATCCAGAACGCTATAATATTTATCTGGAAGAAAAATTTGCGTTCAGTGTCGACGAAACCTTGATCATCCGCTACCAATTGACCAAAGGCAAAGAACTCGACCAGTGGACGATCGAAGAAATGAACTTTGAGGATGAAGTCCGAAAAGCATTCAATAAAGCTTTGCATTACCTCGGCTTCCGCATGCGCAGCGAAGGCGAAGTCCGGAAGAAACTGAAGGAAAAGGAATTCGGTGAAGCCGTGATCGACGAAGCGGTCAAGAAGCTCTATGAACTCAGCTTCCTAGATGACCAGCAGTTTTCAGAAGCATTGCTCCGGACGCAAATCAAATCCGGCAAAAAAGGGCCGCGCGCTATCCAACAGGACATGCAAAAGAGAGGAATTGATAAGGCTATGCAAAAAGATGTCTTAACAAATTACACTGAGGAAGAGCAGCTCGAAGTCGCCACAGGTCTCGCGGAAAAAATCGCAGCGAAAGAACAATCGAAAACCCCGAGCCAGGTGAAACAGAAAATCAACGACTCGCTGATGAGAAAAGGCTATCCTTACGGGATCATCAAGCAAGCGATTGAAACGCTGGATCTTGAACGCGACGGAGATCAATGGCTCGATAGCGTCCGCCAGCAAGGCGATAAATTATGGCGCAAGCATGAAAGTAAATTGTCGGGGAACGACCTGAGCCGGAAAGTGAAGCAAGGCCTGTACCAGAAAGGCTTCCCAGGCGATGTGATCAGCCAGTACATCGAAGAAAAGGAGCTTGAAGATGAGTGACAATAAACCATATTCACAAATGGACGAGACGGAACTGCGCAATGAAATTGCCCGTCTGAAAGAAAAAGCGCGCAAAGCGGAACAGCTCGGCATCGTCAATGAATTCGCGGTGCTCGAGCGCAAAGCCATCATGGCCGCGTCGTTTTTGCTGGATCCAAAAGATTTCAAACCAGGGGAAGTTTACCGCGTGGAAGGCGACCCGAATGTTTATTTTCAAATTGATTATTTAAAAGGGAATTTTGCTTGGGGTTACCGCATGGGCGGCGACAAACACACAGAAGCGCTGCCGATTTCCATGCTGCGTCCATTAAAGGAAGGGAAGTGAATCGATGAAAGAAGTCATTGAGCAATTAATCATCGAATTGAGAGAAAAAAATCCGGAGCTGTCTGAAGACAAAGCCCGGACGTGGATCGAATTATTGGTGTCTGATTTTGAATCTTCCTACGCGAAAGCAGGATATGATTATCAAGGCACGGCGGTCGTCGAAAAAGTCGTGCGCCAGTGGATTGAAAGTTACGGCGATAAAATTCACGAATTTGCAGGGAACAACCCGAAATACGCACATCTTTTGCACGATTCTTAAACGACAAAAAAACGGCCGGGGATGAGTACCCCGGCCGTTTTTCTGTTCAGTTATGGCTGAAATCGAGCTTTTTCCTCAATTTGTCTTCGCTGAAGATCCATCCTGTATAAGAGTTCAGGATATTATGGTCTTCGTCCAGATGGGCAACTGCAACAAACGGATAATAATCGTTGCTGCGGTAGCGCAAATCGATTAAACGCACTTCGTAGATCTCTCCATATTGGTTGATCTCCCAGCGGTAAAGCGGGGAAAATGACACAAAAGCATTTAAGTTCTTGTCTTTCATCGCCGTTTGAATCAAGGCATTTTCAGGCATCGGCTTTTTCAGGAACTTATCGTAGATGTTGATCGACCGCCCGTAAGCCTGGCCGACATAATGATGGCGGTCCGTATCAGCGGCGATGCGCCATTGGAAATAGCGCATTGTCGGGGCGACGAATACATCGTTCGTGCCCGGGATCGTATTGCGGATCGCCTGCTTGATCGCTGACTGCAGCGCAAAGCGCGAGACGTAATAGAAGAACAAAATGATATACAAAATGCTCATCGTCCAGACCGGATCGGCTCCGAACGCCCAAATCATGAGGGCCACGACGTGTGCACCGAAAATGATCGGGTCAAAGGTATTGATGACGCCGAGTGCCACCCAATGATTGGAAAATGGCCGCAATGCTTGTGTGCCGTATGAATTGAATATATCCACAAATACATGCAGGAACACAGCCAGGAAGGTCCATAGCCATAAATGAAGAAGATTCGCTTCTGGGAAAATAAGGTAAATTGCTCCCGAAAGCAAAATAGGCCATGACAGCACGGCCGGCACTGAATGTGTTATGCCTCGGTGATGGCGTATATAAACCGCGTTGTCGCGCAGCTTTAAAACAGTATCGATATCGGGGATTTGTGAGCCGATAATGGTACCGGTCATGACGGCAGTCAAAGTGGCCGGATGGGCAGCGACAACGGGATCGGCCATTGCCAATCCGCCGAGCGCAATGCCCATGACGATATGAGTTCCTGTATCCATCGACGCATCCCCCTTCTTTGCGAGCGTTTATAATATCTTGTATGCCCGCCTTTTGATAAAATAAGCATATTCCCTAAATATACATACCCGCTTCAGGGCCGGAATAATCAGCATGAACGGAGGCAGAAAACATAAATATGGACAAGCAACAATTTCAACAGGATTTGATCGGCTGGTTCCAGAAAGAACAGCGAGACCTGCCTTGGAGACGCACAGCCGACCCTTACCAAATCTGGATTTCCGAAGTCATGCTCCAGCAGACGAGAGTCGATACGGTTATCCCTTATTATAAACGCTTTGTCGAGAAATTTCCCACTATCGAATCTTTGGCGCAAGCTGAAGAGGAAAGCTTATTGAAGCTCTGGGAAGGGCTCGGCTATTATTCGCGTGCCCGCAATCTGCAGGCAGGTGTGCGCGAAGTCGCCGAACAGTACGGGGGCATTGTGCCATCGACGCGCAAGGAGATTTCTTCATTGAAAGGCGTCGGGCCTTATACGGCTGGCGCTGTATTGAGCATTGCCTATGGCATGCCGGAACATGCCGTCGATGGCAACGTCATGCGCGTGCTCAGCCGCATCCTATTGATCGAAGAAGACATCGCCAAACCGAAGACGCGCAAAGTGTTTGAACAGGCAGTGACAGAATTGATCAGCCACGAAGACCCATCTTCATTCAACCAAGGATTGATGGAACTCGGCGCACTCATCTGCACGCCGACATCGCCGAAATGCTTATTATGCCCGGTGCGCGACCATTGCGAAGCATTTCATGCCGGCAAGGAAACGGAATTGCCGGTTAAGACGAAGGCCAAGAAAAATCGCAATGCCGATTTCGCCATGATGGCGATTTGGAGTGGGGACAAGCTCTTGATGGAGCAGCGGCCAGGAAAAGGCCTGCTGGCAGGCATGTGGCAATATCCGATGCTCGAGCTGACTACAGCGCTCGAAGCTAATGAGATCGGTGAATTGTATGCAGAGACATTGAACGGTGCGCTTTCTGATGTCGAGAAAATTACCGCTTTCAAACATGTCTTTTCTCATTTAACATGGAATGTGGATGGCTATTTGGCCAGCGCGGAAGAATTTACGCCGCCTGAAAACATGAAATGGGTGACGCCGGAACAATTGGAGAATTTACCGATTGCCGGCCCTGTCCAAAAAATGAAGACAGCTTTAGAGCAAAGAGGAGATGTAGCAAAATGACAGAACAAAAAGTGGCGTTAGTGACAGGCAGCAGCCGTGGATTAGGGAAAGCGATGGCAATTGCGCTTGCAGAAGAAGGCTATGATATCGTCGTCAACTATGCGCGCAGCAAAACGGCTGCACTCGATACGGTAAAAGAAGTCGAAGCGAGAGGAAGAAAAGCGTTGCTTGTGCGCGCCAATGTCGGCGACGTCGAGAAACTGCGCGCCATGTTCGAGACGATCAAAGAAGAATTTGGCCGTTTGGATGTTTTTGTGTCCAATGCGGCATCCGGTGTCTTGCGACCAGTTATGGAACTGGAAGAATCGCACTGGGACTGGACCATGAACATCAACGCCAAAGCGATGTTGTTCGGCGCACAGGAAGCGGCAAAACTGATGGACAAAGGCGGCAAGATCATCGGCATCAGCTCGCTCGGATCGATCCGCTATTTGGAAAACTATACGACGATCGGCGTGTCAAAAGCAGCCGTCGAATCGATTACCCGTTATTTGGCAGTCGAACTCGCGCCGAAAAATATTGCGGTCAATACCGTTTCCGGCGGTGCGCTTGATACGGAAGCGTTGAAGCATTTCCCGAACCGCGAGGAACTGCTCGGCGATGCGCGCGACAACACGCCAGCAGGGCGCATGGTGGAAATTGATGACATGGTGAAAACCGCGATGTTCCTCATTTCCGACCATGCCGATATGATCCGTGGGCAGACGATCATCGTCGACGGAGGTCGGTCTATCGTCATGTGATTCTCGCAACTTTCGGCTTATTGCTGTATGTTTTCAGAATTGATTGATATAATGAACGGGAGATAACATATAGTGATAGTTAGACGAAAAGGTGGGATGGTGCATGGCGGTTCCTGCGGAGGGTGAAACAATCCAGATCCACAGTTACAAGCACAACGGACGCATCCACCGTGTCTGGCAGGAAACAACTGTACTGAAAGGGACGAACAATATTGTAATCGGCGCGAACGAACGCACGCTGGTGAGGGAATCGGACGGCAGGACATGGTTGACGCGAGAACCGTCGATCTGTTATTTCCATGCCGAACATTGGTTCAACATCATCTGCATGCTGCGTGACGACGGCGTTTATTATTATTGCAATATCAGCTCCCCGTTCGTCTACAATAATGGATCGTTGAAATACATCGATTATGACTTGGATGTAAAAGTGTTTCCGGATATGTCTTACACGCTGTTGGATGAAGACGAATTTGAAGACCATAAGCGGCAAATGGGCTACCCAGAAGTCATCGATCAAATACTCTACCGAAATGTGGACAAGCTGATCAGCTGGATCAAGCAAAGAAGAGGCCCTTTTGCCCAGGACTTTATCGAAGTATGGACGAGCCGGTATGAATTTCATAAGCATAACCGGATTCATGATTAACATGGAAAACCTGTTGCCAGCCAACAGGTTTTTCATTTTGAACAGAATGGAGTGAACAGTTTGAGCAGTATGAAACGCTATATGAAATTCGTCAAGCCCTATTATTGGCAGATTGCCTTGACGATCTTCATCGGGATATTCAAGTTTGCGATCCCTCTTTTTATCCCTCTTTTAATCAAAATCGTCATTGATGATATCATCGGCGCAGAGGCATTGTCGGATGCGGAAAAACTCAACCAGCTTTATCTATGGCTCGGGGGCACTGCGATCGTGTTCTTCCTGCTGCGCCCGCCAATTGAATATTTCCGGCAATATTACGCACAATATGTCAGCAATAAAATTCTCTACGATATTCGCAGCTATCTTTACAGCCACCTGCAGCGCCTGAGCTTGCGCTATTATGCAAACACACGGGCTGGGGAAATCATTTCACGGGTCATCAATGATGTTGAGCAAACGAAGAACTTCGTCATGATCGGCTTGATGAATGTTTGGCTTGATGTCGCGACCATCCTCATTGCCATCATCATCATGCTTACCATGGACGTGTCCCTAACGATCGTGGCGCTTTTGGCTTTTCCTTTCTATGCATTCAGTGTCAAATACTTCTTCGGCCGTTTGCGTGATTTGACGCGCGAACGTTCCCAGGCACTCGCCAACGTCCAAAGCTATTTGCATGAACGCGTGCAGGGCATGAGCATTATCAAAAGCTTTGCACTCGAAAAGCATGAAGAAAAGATTTTCAATAACACGAACGATCAATTCCTGGAAAAAGCGATCGACCATACGAAGTGGAATGCCAAGGCATTCGCGGTCGTCAACACTATCACCGATGTAGCACCGCTATTGGTCATCGGCTATGCCGGTTACCAGGTTATCCAAGGAAATTTGACGCTCGGGACGATGGTGGCGTTTATCGCCTATATCGAACGGCTCTATAATCCATTGCGCCGCCTCGTCAACTCTTCGACGACGCTCGTCCAATCACTTGCTTCAATGGACCGCGTCTTCGAGATGGTCGATGAGGAATACGACGTAACGGACAAACAAGGCGCACGTGAACTTGGGCGCGTCGACGGCAAGCTTGAATTCCATAATGTCTCGTTCCATTATAATGATGGGGGAAGCGAAGTGCTGTCGAATCTCAACTTCACGGTCCGACCGGGAGAGACAGTGGCATTTGTTGGCATGAGCGGCGGCGGTAAATCGACGATTGTCTCACTCATCCCGAGATTCTACGATGCTACGCAAGGCTCGATTCGCATGGACGGCCACGACTTGAAAGACGTGACGATCCATTCCTTGCGCGACCAGATCGGCCTCGTCCTGCAGGATTCGATCCTGTTCAGTGAATCGGTCAAAGAAAATATCCTGATGGGCAAACCCGATGCGACCGACAAGGAAGTCATCGCGGCAGCCAAAGCGGCGAACGCCCATGAATTCATCAGTAATTTGCCGGAAGGCTACGACACGAAAGTCGGCGAGCGCGGTGTCAAGTTATCCGGCGGACAAAAACAGCGCATTGCCATTTCCCGTGTCTTCCTGAAAGACCCGGCGATTCTCATCTTGGACGAAGCGACATCCGCACTTGACCTCGAAAGCGAAGCACTGATCCAGGATTCCTTGGAGCGTCTTGCGCACGACCGCACGACATTGATGGTCGCACACCGCTTGTCGACCATCACTCATGCCGACCAAATACTGGTCATCGACAACGGCCAATTGGCTGAACAAGGCACGCACGAAGAGCTGTTGCAAAAGCGCGGCGTCTATTACAAACTATTCCAAGTGCAGAACATAGGTTAACTATTTCACGCTCCCCAATTTTTGGGGAGCTTTTTTAATAGGAAGGAAGGCTTTCGCCAATCTCCCGAAAACTATTGCATTACTACTAATATTACGTATAATGGAAAGACGGAGAATGTTCTGAATAATTTAAAATGAAGAAGGAGGATCTCTATGGACGAACGTAAAACCATCTTGGATGTGAAAGGGCTGCGCACTTCCTTTTTCACAGATGATGGAGAAGTACCGGCAGTCGACAACGTGGATTTCCATATCCGCCAGGGGGAAGTGCTCGGCATTGTAGGGGAATCAGGCTGTGGCAAAAGTGTTACCTCATTGTCCATAATGGGGCTAGTGCCAAGTCCTCCAGGGAAGATTGTCAGCGGGGAAATTTTATTCCAAGATAAGGATTTGACAAAACTATCCGATAAAGAAATGCGCCAGATCCGCGGCGACGATATAGCGATGATTTTCCAGGAGCCGATGACTTCGTTGAATCCCTTGTTTACCATCGGCAATCAATTGCGGGAAGCGCTGAAGATCCACAAAAAGGATTGGTCGAAAAGCCAAATCCAGGAACGCGCTGTCGAAATGATGAAATTGGTCGGCTTGCCACGCGCAGAAGCTTTGCTTAATGATTATCCTCACCAATTATCGGGAGGCATGCGCCAGCGCGTCATGATCGCGATGGCTTTATTGTGCGACCCGAAAGTGCTAATCGCCGATGAACCGACCACGGCACTCGACGTGACGATTCAAGCGCAGATCCTTAAATTGATCAAGAATTTAAATGAACGGCTCGATACCGCCGTCTTGCTGATTACCCATGACCTTGGGGTCGTCGCAGAAACTTGCGAACGCGTCGTTGTCATGTACGCGGGCAAAGTGGTCGAAGAAGGGCCAGTACATACCATTTTCAATGATCCACAGCATCCATATACCCGCGGCCTTCTAGAAAGCGTACCCGATATGCGCTTCAAGAAAGAGCGGCTATACTCTATTCCAGGAAACGTGCCAAAACCGGGATCGATCAAAGTAGGCTGTAAATACGCAGCACGTTGTGAATTTGCTTTCGATCATTGCCGTGTGGAAGACCCGGCATTATACCAGACGGCAGAAGACCACAAGACACGCTGTTTCCTATTCGATCCAAAGGAGGCCGAGTCGCATGACAGAACCGTTGTTGAAAGTTGAAGGCTTAAAGAAATATTTTCCGGTTACGGGCGGCATGTTCGGCCGTGTCAAAGGGCAGGTCAAAGCAGTTGATGACATCTCTTTTTATGTAAATGAAGGCGAAACGCTCGGAATCGTCGGCGAATCGGGCTGCGGCAAGTCGACGACCGGGCGTATGCTTATGCGTTTGCTCGATCCGACAGAAGGCAAAGTGACGTTCGATGGCCAGGAATTGACCAGTTTGTCAGCGTCTGAAATGCGTAAGGCCAGACGCGATATCCAGATGGTGTTCCAAGATCCGTACGCGTCACTCAATCCGCGCCACAGCATCGAAAAGATTTTGATGGAGCCGCTGAATGTCCATAATATCGGCGACCCGAAAGAGCGCAAACGCAAAGTGCACGAGTTTCTCGAAATCGTCGGGCTCAGCAGCTACCATGCCAAACGCTATCCGCACCAATTTAGCGGCGGCCAGCGCCAGCGCATCGGCATCGCGCGCGCCCTCATGACTAACCCGAAACTGATCATTGCCGATGAACCGGTTTCTGCGCTTGATGTGTCGATTCAAGCGCAAGTGCTCAATTTGATGCAGGATCTGCAGCGCGATTTAAAACTGACGTACATATTCATCGCCCATGATTTGGGTGTCGTGCGCCATATCAGCGACCGTGTGGGCGTCATGTATTTGGGCAATATGGCGGAGCTTGCGGATACAGAAAGCCTGTATGAAAAACCGCTTCATCCATATACGCAAGCGCTCCTGTCGGCAGTGCCCGTCCCGGACCCTGATTTTGTCCGCGAAGAAGTGGTGATCAAAGGGGATGTGCCGAGCCCGGCCAACCCGCCATCAGGCTGCCGCTTCCATACACGCTGCCCATTCAAGATGGATATCTGCTCACAGGAAATTCCGCGTTTCGCGGAAGTTGAACCAGGTCATTCTGTAGCTTGTCACCTTTATGAGGAATGCAGGCCGCAATGATAATAAAAAAACAAAACGGAGGGGTTATTTTGGGGAAAAAGAAAATTGTATCAATCGCTTTCCTGATGCTGCTTTTGCTGTCCACAGCGCTTTACGGCTGTTCAGGCGGTGATTCGGAGTCAGGCGGAGATTCAGAATCAGGCGACGAAAAAGTCCTGATCTTTGGCCGCGGAGGCGACTCGGTTTCACTGGATCCAATCACGGTTACAGATGGAGAGTCTTTCAAAGTAACGAAAAACATCTTCGATACATTGATCAATTTCGGTGAGCAGGATACGGAAATTGAACCAGGTCTTGCCAGCGATTGGCAAGCTTCTGAAGATGGCTTGACTTATACGTTCCAATTGCAAGAAGGCGTCACGTTCCATGATGGAACGGATTTCAACGCAGAAGCAGTTGTCGCAAACTTTGAACGCTGGGCTGCTGGAGATGCAGACCAATTCCCGTACTATAAATCAATGTTTGGCGGATTTGGCGACGAAGAAGAACATGTCATCGAATCTGTTGAAGCGACAGGCGATAACGAAGTTGTTATCAAATTAAAACGTCCTCAAGCGCCATTCTTGAAAAACTTGGCCATGAGCCCGTTCGGCATCGCATCACCGACAGCATTTGAAGAAGCTGGCGAATCATTCAGCGACAACCCTGTCGGCACAGGCCCATTCCAGTTTGTTGAATGGCAGCGCAACGACACGGTAACAATCGAGAAATTCGATGATTACTGGGTGGATGGAGAACCGAAACTCGACCAAGTCGTGTTCCGCGCAATTCCAGATAACTCAGCTCGCTTGAATGCATTATTGTCTGGCGAAATTGATTTGGCTGACGGCATCACGCCATCAGATTCAGAAACAATCGAAAACGATGAAAATCTTCAATTGTTCGAGCGTCCGTCGATGAACGTCGGCTACCTTGGATTGACGACTACTCGTGAGCCATTTGATGATCCGAAAGTCCGCCAGGCGATGAACCACGCGATCGACCGTCAGGCGATTGTTGATTCATTCTTCGAAGGCCGTGCAGAAGTCGCGAAAAACCCGATGCCTCCGGTAATCAGCGGTTATAACGACAGCATCGAAGGCTATGAATACGATCCTGAAAAAGCGAAAGAACTTCTGGCTGAAGCAGGACTTGAAGATGGCTTCACAATGGAACTATGGGCAATGCCGGTTCCACGTCCGTATATGCCGGATGGCCAAAAAGTAGCAGAAGCGATCCAAAGTGATTTGTCGGAAGTCGGCATTACAGCTGAAATCGTTTCTTACGAGTGGGCAACATACCTCGAAAAAGCGGCAGCGGGAGAAGCTGATGCATTCCTTCTTGGCTGGACAGGCGATAACGGCGATGCCGATAACTTCTTGTATGTATTGCTTGACCAAGACAACATTGGTTCAAACAACTACACATACTACGAAAACCAAGAACTTCACGATCTATTGATCGAAGCCCAAACAGAAGTTGATGAAGATGCCCGCAACGAATTATACATGCAGGCTCAGGAAATCATCCACGAAGACGCGCCATGGGTACCGCTTGCGCACTCTACACCGCTTCTTGCTGGTGGGACGAACGTAATCGACTTTAAAGCGCATCCAACTGGCTCTGATAAACTGTCATCAGTAGATTTGGAGTAGGCGTTTCTTTGGGGGAGAGGTCATACTGATTTCTCCCCCTTTTCAATACATAATGCAATTGAGATGGAGAGGTGAAGAAGATGCTTCACTATATCGGGCAGCGGCTTTTGCAATTGATTCCTGTCTTACTCGGAATGACATTTATCGTCTTTATGATCATCCGGGCAATTCCAGGCGATCCCGCACAAGTCATCCTTGGGCAACAAGCATCCGAAGAAGCAATTAAAGCGTTACGGACCAGTCTGGGGCTTGATAATCCCTGGTACATCCAATATTTTGATTACTTAAAAGGCCTGGTTACAGGCGACATGGGGGATTCACTGCGTACCCGTTCACCTGTTTCAGAAGAAATTTGGCCATATCTAGCAGCAACGTTTGAATTATCTTTATTCGCGATCATCATTGCCGTCGTCATCGGCATTAATGCGGGCATCATCTCTGCATGGTTCCAAAACTCGTGGTTCGATTACACAGCGATGGTGCTAGCCTTGATCGGTGTTTCCATGCCAATCTTCTGGCTTGGCCTCATGAACCAATGGATTTTCTCAATTGAACTCGGCATATTGCCGACGACTGGCCGGGAAAACGTCCGGGATCCAATCAATAACATCACCAATTTTTATGTGTTGGACACCATCATTCAAGGCGATTTCAACAAATTGGCGACCGTATTGAAGCATTTGGTGCTTCCAGGCACGGCACTAGCCACCATTCCGATGGCGATCATCGCACGGATGACACGCTCTTCAATGCTTGAAGTCATGCGTTCGGATTACGTCCGGACCGCTCGCGCTAAAGGCGTCAAGATGTTCTGGGTCGTCTACAAGCATGCATTGAAAAATGCGATTATTCCTGTATTGACTATTATCGGTTTGCAGATGGGCTTATTGCTCGGCGGCGCGATTTTGACCGAAACCATTTTCGGATGGCCAGGCATTGGACGCTATATCTATGAAGCGATCGGGTTCCGCGATTATCCGGTTATCCAATCCGGTATTCTAGTCGTCGCATTTATATTCGTCATGATCAATCTCTTCGTCGACTTGCTTTACGGCTTGGTCGATCCGAGGATCAAATATGATTAGGAAGGGGGAGGAGCATATTGGCTGAAACAGCAGCAGCAGACAAGCAGGAAATGCAGAAAGTCGCCGGTCCTTGGAAAGAGGCGTGGCGCGGATTCCGCAAAAGTAAAGTCGCCGTTGTCGGCATGGGCATCGTCATTTTCTTCATTCTTTTGGCGATTTTTGGCCCGTTGTTTACACCTCAAGGCATCAACGAACAAAATCTTTCCCAGCGGCTTCTGCCTCCTTCCAGTGATCATTGGATGGGTACAGACGATTTCGGCCGCGATATCTTGTCACGTGTTGTGTACGGAGCACGCATCTCGCTATGGGTTGGATTCCTGGCGGTTATCGGCTCGGTAGTTGTCGGCAGTATTCTCGGTATTTTGGCTGGCTATTATGGGCGCTGGGTCGACACCATTATTTCACGGCTGTTTGATATCATGTTGGCATTCCCAAGTATCCTTCTTGCGATTGCGGTTGTGTCGGTTCTTGGACCATCATTACGCAATGCATTGATTGCGATTGCCATCATCAACGTGCCAAACTTCGGGCGTTTGATCCGTTCGAAAGTATTGAGCATCAAGGAAGATGAATACATCATGTCGGCAAAAGCGATTGGCATGAAGGACAACCGCATCTTGGTCTCGCATATTTTGCCGAACTCCATGGCGCCGGTAATCGTGCAAGGTACGCTTGCAATTGCGACAGCAATCATTGAAGCGGCGGCACTCGGCTTTCTCGGGCTCGGTGCGCAGGCACCTTCCCCGGAATGGGGCAAGATGCTGGCCGATTCCCGCTCGTACTTGACCAATGCTCCGTGGACGATGATTTTCCCGGGTGTGGCGATCATGTTGACCGTACTTGGCTTTAACTTAATGGGAGACGGGCTGCGCGATGCACTCGACCCACGAATGAAATCATAAAAAAAACGCCCGGAAAATTTCCGGGCGTTTTTCATATGGCGTTTTCAATGTCGCTGTCGACTTCTTCGCTATGGTAATTATGGTAGGCGATGATTAGCAAGTCCAAATGTTCCAAATGCTCTTCATAGTCGAGCAAGGCAGAGAGGACATGCATCAAATGGTAAACCGAAAATTCGTCTTCTTCGACTTCGGTCGATAAATTGATTTCCTTGACGAAAATTGACATGACTTCATTGCGTTTCAATACCGCATCAGGCCCTGAACTTTCGCTATGTTCCGGGCGGATTTTCCCGACGTATTTCATGTAAAGTTGTTCGTGATAACTCGCCAAACTCTCAAGCCGCTCCTGAACCATCATGTGAAATTGTTCAGGCAAATCCCGCAATTCATTCTCATAACGGTTCAAGCGCCGAAGAACTTCCAGGCTCTTTTTCGATGTGGCAATCATCTGCCTGTACAACACCAATTTGCGTGCTTTTGTATATTGCTGCTTTTTCGTATAGCTGCGTTCTTCTTTATAAAATGAATACCATTGGTCCACTTTCACCAGTTTCTCGGTCAATTTGTCGATGTCTTCTTTTACCGATGAGTGATCGGAAGCGTGGCGTATTGAAATCCGGATCCACCGGATGATATCTTCGCTGACGGAATGGATTGACTGGAACAAGCGTGTTTCGTATTTTGGCGGCAAAAAGATCATATTGACGATAAAAGCCGATAAGATGCCCAATAATACCGTCAGGAATCGCAAAGAAGCGAAGACCAGGAAGTCATCCGATTGCGAATCCATAATGATGATCAAAGTCACCAATGTCAGGGGCACTGTATTTTCCAGCTTTAATTTCAGCATGATGACGATCGCTAAAATAGCAGCGACACCAATCGTCAAATAGTTCGGACCGAGCGTCAACACGAAGATAACGGCAATCGAGGCGCCAATTAAGTTCCCGTACACCTGGTCGAGTAAAGTCAGGTATGACCGGTAAATGGAAGGCTGTATGGCGAAAATCGCCGCTACCCCTGCGAATACCGGCGTCGGAAGTTCAAGAAGCGTCGCCAGAAACAAGGCAAGGGAAATAGCGATACCGGTTTTGAATATGCGTGCACCGAGTTTCATCGGCAAACACCTCCTTCAGAAAGGAATCCATTTTTACAATTGGGCAAATACATGCTCTACCGCCCGGATCGACGTATCGATATCTTCTTCTGTATGTTCAGTGGTCAAAAACCAGGCTTCGTATTTGGAAGGCGCCAAATTGATGCCTTGCTCGAGCATCAATTTAAAGAAGCGTCCGAACATATCGCCGTCCGTTGCTTCTGCCTGTTCGTAATTTTTCACTTTTTGATCGGTGAAATAAATTGTCAAAGCACCTTTTAAACGATTGATGGTAATCGTGACACCGTGTTTTTCAGCAGCAGCCAAGATTCCTGCTTCAAGACGCTCACCGAGCTGGTTCATGCGTTCGTAAACACCTTTTTCTTGCAACACCTCAAGACAGGCGATGCCTGCTTGGATCGAAGCTGGATTGCCGGCCATCGTTCCTGCCTGATAAGCGGGTCCGAGCGGGGCGACCGTTTCCATGATTTCGCGCTTACCGCCGTATGCGCCGATCGGCAAACCGCCGCCGATGATTTTTCCGAGCGCTGTCAAGTCTGGCTCAAGGCCAAGCAAATTCTGTGCACCGCCGTAATGGAAGCGGAAAGCCGTAATGACTTCATCATAGACGATCAATGCACCTTTCTTTTTCGCCAGCGCATGGACTTCTTCAAGAAACCCTTCTTCCGGTTCGACAATGCCGAAATTGCCGACAATCGGCTCGACGAGGATGCAGGCAATTTCGTCTCCCCAGCGGTCAATTGCTTCTTTGAATGCCTCCGGATCGTTAAAGGGAATTGTGATCACTTCTTCAGCGATCGATTTCGGGACGCCTGCCGAATCAGGTGTGCCAAGTGTTGCAGGGCCGGAACCGGCAGCAACAAGCACTAAGTCGGAATGGCCGTGATAGCATCCGGCAAATTTCATGATTTTGGTCCGTCCCGTGTATGCACGTGCTACACGGATGGTCGTCATGACAGCTTCCGTCCCGCTATTGACAAAACGTACTTTATCCATCGCAGGCATCGCTTGTTTCAGCATTTTTGCGAATGTCACTTCGTGCTTTGTCGGTGTGCCGAATAACACGCCGGTTTCAGCAGCATGTGCAATGGCTTTTGCGATATGCGGGTGACCATGGCCTGTGATGATCGGACCGTAAGCCGCTAAATAATCGATGTATTTATTTCCATCCACATCATAAAAATGGGCGCCTTTTCCATAATCCGTGGCAACAGGTGAGCCGCCCCCTACAGCTTTATAAGAGCGGGAAGGGCTATTAACCCCGCCGACAATATGTTCTAACGCTTCTTGGTGCAATTGTTCGGAAATCGAGTGATCCATAAAATGCCTCCTAAAATAATCTATTCCTTATTGTAGACAATATCAGCTGCAAACGCCAAAGAAATTGAAAGTAATGAAACCGTCCGGTACGATAGAAGAAAGAAAAGGAGTGATGGGTTTGGCTACATTAGAAGGATTGGCAGCACCTGACTTCACATTGCAAAATGAACAAGGCGAAACAATTTCCCTATCGGATTACGCAGGGAAAAAATACGTCGTGCTCTATTTTTATCCGAAAGATATGACACCGGGTTGTACGACCCAAGCATGCGATTTCCGCGATGCCGAAAAAGATTTCTCGGAGCTTAACGCGGAGATTTTGGGCGTTAGTGCAGATTCCAAAGAACGCCATCAAAAATTCATCGACAAGCACGGCTTGCCGTTTTCACTTCTCGTTGACGAGGATCATCGAGTGTCTGAAGCTTACGGAGTTTGGAAGCTGAAGAAAATGTATGGGAAAGAATTCTGGGGCATCGAACGCTCAACATTCTTGATCGACCCGACAGGCACTGTTATCAAGGAATGGCGCAAAGTGAAAGTGAAAGAGCATATTGAAGAAGTATTGGAAACTGTAAAAGCAATCAGCGGTGACTAAGAGAGGAAGAATTTGATGGACGTCCTATTTACATTTGTGCCGAAAGAGAATCAGCAGGAGCGGCTTCAAGCCGAATTTCCTGAAGTGAATTTTCACTTCTTATATAAGAACAAGTCATTTTTGCCAACAGCCGATATTGTGGTTACTTACGGAGAAGATTTAACGGATGAAGACATCGAAAGTGCCGAAAACCTGAAATGGATCATGGTGGCAAGCGCAGGAATCGAAAAAATGCCCCATGTTGCTATAGCAAAAAAAGGAATAATCGTTTCGAACGTCAAAGGGATTCATAAAACCCCGATGGCAGAATCCGCTTTAGCGCATTTGTTGGCGCTTAAACGCTCTTTGCCATTCATTTATGAGAGCCAGCGCAATGGGGAATGGAACCGCAAAACCAAATCATCCGAACTAGCTGGTTCAAAAGCCGTTGTGTTCGGACCTGGCGCGATCGGTTCAGAAATCGGCCGCTTGCTTCAGGCATTCGGCGTCCGGACGATCGGCTGCAACCGTTCGGGAAATGATGCTGCTTATATGGATGAAATGGTTTCTATTGAAAATGTATTAGCTGTTCTTCCAGATGCTGATATTGTGCTATCTGTATTGCCGAGCACGGAGGAAACCTATCATCTATTGAAGAAAGAACATTTCCAGTCGATGAAAGAAGATGCGATTTTCATGAATTTAGGCCGCGGTGATCTGGTAGAAGACCAAGTGATGCTTGAAGCGCTAGACAACAAAGAAATTGGCTATGCGGTATTGGATGTTTTCGAAGAAGAGCCGCTGCCGGCAGGCCACCCATATTGGAAGATGGACAATGTCATCATTTCCCCGCATGTTTCGAGCCATTCCGGAAAATACGTCGAGCGCGCTTTGGATGTTTTCATTCCAAATTTGCGTGCTTGGATCGAGGGCGATAAATCACCATCAAATCCAGTGGATATGAAAAGGGGTTATTAAAGATGAAAATCTACACGAAAACAGGAGACAAAGGAACGACTTCACTTGTCTACGGCAGCCGCGTCAAAAAGAACGACCCACTCGTTGAAGCCTACGGGACTTGCGATGAGGCAAATACGATGATCGGTCTCGGCGTGGGACACTTAAATGGAGAGTTTTTCGAGCGAAAAGAAGCTCTATGTGAAATCTTCCATCAGATTCAAACGATTCTTTTTCACGTTGGCGCCGAATTGGCGACTCCAGCAGGTAAAGAAGTGAAATGGAAGCTAGAGACTGAACATATTACTCTACTAGAAACATGGATCGACGAATATGACGCAGAACTCCAACCACTCAGCAATTTCATCTTGCCTGGTGGCCATCCCGCAGGAGCGGCACTCCATGTAGCCCGTACAATTGTGCGCCGTGCCGAGCGGAATGTGATAGCGATAGGGGAAGAAGTTTCACCCAATGTATTGGCATATTTGAACAGGCTTTCCGACTTTCTCTTCGTCGCAGCGCGGTTCGTCAATCAGCAATTGGGTTCCAAGGAAAAGGGACTTCATGCAGAATAGAGAAAAGCATCAAACAGCAGGGCTTCATGCCCTGCTGTTTTTTACTCCAAAAAAATTAGCAAGTGAAATAAACAGAAAATTAGCGTCCTATAGCGATTTCTTGACACACTGAGGTTTTTTTAGGTACACTAATTATAACGATTATAATGTAAGAATATATACGAAGTGAGGTGCCCAGCGATGTCTGAAGCCCAATTGAAAGACGCACTCGATACATTGAAGTCTACAGGTGTTAGAATTACACCCCAGCGTCATGCGATTTTGGAGTTTATGATCCATTCTACATCGCATCCGACAGCAGATGATATTTATCGCGCGCTTGAAAAAGCCTTTCCCAATATGAGTGTAGCCACCGTTTATAATAATCTACGTGTTTTTAAAAAAGCGGGGTTGGTAAAAGAATTGACCTATGGGGATTCTTCAAGCCGCTTTGATTTTGTCACACATGATCATTACCACATGATCTGCAACGAGTGCGGAAAAATTGTTGACTTCCACTATCCCGGATTGGATGAAGTGGAACATCTAGCATCCCATGTAACAGGGTTTCAAGTGGATTACCACCGCTTGGAAATCTACGGGACATGCCGCGATTGTTACAGTGAGTCAGCGAAAGCACAATAAAAAAGAATGCCCGCCAATTCGGCGGGCATTCTTTTTTATTGTTGGGGCTTTTTCTTATTATATTCTTCGTTGAATTCTTTGCCTTCGAGAGAAGGGTCCATCGTCAACGGTTCGTTGCAATGCATACAGATATCTACACGTCCGAGCATTTTCGTATGGCGTTCGCAATTCGGGCACTGTACAGGCACAGTTTTCATCGAGAGCAGGCCAATCCAAGCATAGACACCCGTACTTCCGATAATAGCGATAACACCGAGAAGCATAAAGATGACCATAACAATTGGTTGATTACGGAAATAGATGCCGACATACATAATCACGATGCCGATAAAAATCAATGCCAAAGCGAAGGTCCGAATGCGATTGATTTTATTTTTATAAGATTTCATGAGCGGTTCCTCCTTGCGTCCATCATACTATATCATAAACGTCCGCAAAAAGGGTTAAGCTAATTCCGTTAAAGGAATATAAGAGAAATATGTCGAAATAAAGAAAAACGCCTTAGAATATTTGCATGCCTGGAGTATAGAGGGCATCATAAAACACATAAAGATAGACTGCAGGGAGTGACGACGGATGGAACAAATATTGAGACCGTTATATCAAGAACGCGCGAGCCAGGAAACAACGCTAGGTGTCATCCTAATAGAGAAGAGAGAAGACATCAGCCCAATTACAGATACATTCGATTCAATCCTTCTGATCATTACAAAAGAAAATGAAACCCCAGTTTTTACAAAACATTATACGTACTTAGATAAAAAAGCGGCAATGCACATCATCACAGAAAAGCAATTGCATAAGTGGCTTCTATTGGGAACTAACCGTAAAATTGTCGACTGGCTCTTTAACGGCCGTGTAATATATGATCGCAATGAATTTATGGAAAAACTAAAAACTGAGTTAAAAGAGTATCCCTTCTACGGCAGAAAAATCAAAATGGGCGTGGAGTTTGCTAAACTGATTCGTCGTTATCTTGAAGGTAAAATGTTCTTCGAAGAAAAAAATTATTTGGATGCATATCATCACATGGTAGAGTCGCTCCATCATCTGGCTCGGTTATCAGTTCTTGAGAATGGGCTTCCACCTGAGGTGACAGTGTGGTCACAGGTGAAGAAGATGGAGCCGGCAATCTATAAATTATACGAAGAGCTCATCTCAAGCGACGAGCCGATTGACAAGCGCTTGGAGCTTTTATTCTTAGCCAGCGAATTCTTCATCCATTCTCGTACAAAAGACGGATCACAACATATTCGTGAAGTAATGGAGAAGCAAAGCAGCTGGACAATTCAAGAATTGCACGAACAGGAAGAATTGAAAAATTATTCTTCCAATCTTGAAGTGTTAATTGAGTTCTTAATCGAAAAGGATTTAATTTCAATTAACGGGGTAAAGACAAAAAGCGAAGGGATCTTCCATCGTTATTATTCAGTGAAGGCTTGAAAAATCTAACAGATCTCAAGCTGGCTGGGAACCAACCTCGTCAGCTTTCTTCATTATAGCGAGTTAAAGAATAAGGAGAGTCCTATACAAAGGAAGCGGTGATTGAAATCAATTTAAATATAGTTTTCATTTTACCGTTGACAATCCATCAAGTGGTGTATTATGATATTACATGTCGCTCGAACAGATTAAGTTTTTTTACAATAATAAAAAAGACTTGACTCTTTTGCTCAGCGATGCTAAATTATAGAAGTTGCTCTTGGAGCAACGTTAGCATTTGAACCTTGAAAACTGAACAGCAAAACGTCAATAATACAG
>NZ_JAAMTH010000002.1 GCF_018283455.1 Planococcus sp. MSAK28401
AAGATATCTGATTCCAGGCTTTGGCTTTAGCCGCTTCGGTTCATCAGCTCTGATGCCAATCCACGTGGTGTAATTCCCTCGCCCGAAATGGTCATCACAGTATTTGGTGAAGGGAACGAGTTTTAATCTGTCAGTGCAGAACGCGCCGCCGACGTATGGAGTGCCATATTTCTTTACCATATCGATAAATGGCTTCAGAACAGGCATTCGCGTCTGAATATCCTTTGGTTCCCATACCGTATAACCATTTGGCTGTCCAAGCTCCGGGTTGATATCAACCTGCAATACGGTGAGCGGTATATCCCAGAACTTCACAACTTCCCTGACAAACCGATATGTCATTGGATGTTCACAACCTGTATCCATGAAAACGTAATGCACGTCTTTACCTGCCCGTCGCTTTTGCTCCATTAGCCAGAGCAAATATGCTGACGTCCTGCCACCGGAGAAACTAACGACATTTATCATGCAGCCCTGTCTCCCCATCTCGCTTTCCACTCCAGAGCCAGTCTCGCTTCGTCTGACCACTTAACGCCACGCTCTGTACCGAATGCCTGTATAAGCTCTAATAGCTCCGCAAATTCGCCTACACGCATCCTGCTGGTTGACTGGCCTATTACCACAAAGCCATTCCCGGCAAGGTTAGGAACAACATCCTGCTGCTTTAATGCTGCGGTAAACACACACTTCCAGCTTTCTGCATCCAGCCAGCGACCATGCCATTCAACCTGACGAGAGACGTCACCTAAGCAGGCCCATAGCTTCCTGTTTTGGTCTAAGCTGCGGTTGCGTTCCTGAATGGTTACTACGATTGGTTTGGTTGGGTCTGGAAGGATTTGCTGTACTGCGTGAATAGCGTTTTGCTGATGTGCTGGAGATCGAATTTCAAAGGTTAGTTTTTTCATGACTTCCCTCTCCCCCAAATAAAAAGGCCTGCGATTACCAGCAGGCCTGTTATTAGCTCAGTAATGTAGATGGTCATCTTTTAACTCCATATACCGCCAATACCCGTTTCATCGCGGCACTCTGGCGACACTCCTTAAAAACCAGGTTCGTGCTCATCTTTCCTTCCCGTTCTTCCCTGGTAGCAAACCGGTAATACACCGTTCGCCAGACCTTACCTTCGATAACCAGAAGACCTGCCCGTGCCATTTTAGCCGCGGCCTGATTTATGCTGGTTACTGTTGCGCCTGTTAGCGCGGCAACGTCCGGCGCACAGAAGCTATTATGCGTCCCCAGGTAATGAATAATTGCCTCTTTGCCCGTCATACACTTGCTCCTTTCAGTCCGAACTTAGCTTTGATTTCTGCGATCTTCGCCAGAGCCTGTGCACGATTTAGAGGTCTACCGCCCATGACAGGAAGTTGTTTTACTGGTTCAGGGATCGCCTCACCACGGTTAATTCTCGCAGTCATATGGACAAGCTCATCTGCGGCCTTACGGCGTAATTCCGCATCAGTAAGCGCATTGGCCCGCATGTTCTGATACAGGTTGGTAACCAGCCAGTAGTGCGCGTTTGATTTCCACGGATAAGACTCCGCATCCGGATACAGGCCTCGCTTCCGGCAATACTCGTAAACCATATCAACCAGCTCGCTGACGTTTGGCAGTCCGGCGGTAACGGATGCTTCTTCCCGGCACCATGCAACAAACTGCCCGGGTGATGGCAGAAATGGTCGATTCTGCCGACGGGCTACGCGCATTCCTGCGTTAACCTGTTCCATCGTGGTGATCCCGTTTTCCCGAAAAGCCAGAACCCACTGGCGACGGATTTCGTTCACTTCGTTCTGGTCACGGTTAGCCAGGCTCGCCGGGAAAGTTGCCAGTAACTGGCTGAACACACCGTTGATGATCTGCGCTACCTGCTGTACCTGCGGCTTTTCGTCGTACTGTTCCGGCATGTTGTTGGCGATCCGACGCATCTGCTCACGGTCAAAGTTAACCATCTGTGCGGCGATGTTTTTCATAGATCCACCCCGTAAATCCAGTCTGTGTTTGTCAGGTCGAGTTTTGGTTTGCTGGCTGTCACGCCTGCCTGTTGCTTGTTACGGTTGATTTCGAGTTGGGTCCACTTATCGCGGAGTTTGGCCGGGCTCAGCACGTTACCGGACCAGAAGTTGTCCTGGCATGCCCAGCGGAACAGCACACACATGTCGCGGTGGTTACGTCCGTCACGTTCACGCATCAGGCGGATATCGTTAGCCCACCCAGCAAAATTCGGTTTTCTGGCTGATGGTGCGATAGTCTTCACCATGTCAAACATCCACTCTGCGGCGGTCAGGTCTTCTGCTGTCCCCCACTTGCTGCCGCTCTGAATTGCAGCATCCGGTTTCACCACAGAAAGGTCGTTTTCTGGCTGGTCAGAGGATTCGCCAGAATTCTCTGACGAATAATCTTTTCTTTTTTCTTTTGTAATAGTGTCTTTTGTGTCCCCCTGTTTTGAGGGATAGCAATCCCCCAATTTGAGGGATGTTTTATCCCTCGTTTTAGGGGATTTTCCCTCGTTTTGAGGGATGCACCATTCTGAGATGTTTTTATTTGGTCCAAACATGCCGCCTTGCTGCTTGATAATATTCATTCTGACGAGTTCTAACTTGGCTTCATTGCACCGTTTGACAGGTAACTTTGTAATCTCGCTAAGTTGAGAATCGGTGATTCTGTCCATTGGTTTATTCCACCCATAGGTTTTACGCAGAATGGCAAGCAGCACTTTAAACTGTCGCTTGGTCAGATCTGCGCCCGAATAAGCCTCAAGCAGCATATTTGATAGTCTGGCGTAACCATCATCGAGATCTGCCACATTACGCTCCTGTCCGGCAAAGTTACCTCTGCCGAAGTTGAGTATTTTTGCTGTATTTGTCATAATGACTCCTGTTGATAGATCCAGTAATGACCTCAGAACTCCATCTGGATTTGTTCAGAACGCTCGGTTGCCGCCGGGCGTTTTTTATTGGTGAGAATCGCAGCAACTTGTCGCGCCAATCGAGCCATGTCGTCGTCAACGACCCCCCATTCAAGAACAGCAAGCAGCATTGAGAACTTTGGAATCCAGTCCCTCTTCCACCTGCTGATCTGCGACTTATCAACGCCCACAGCTTCCGCTGTCTTCTCAGTTCCAAGCATTGCGATTTTGTTAAGCAACGCACTCTCGATTCGTAGAGCCTCGTTGCGTTTGTTTGCACGAACCATATGTAAGTATTTCCTTAGATAACAATTGATTGAATGTATGCAAATAAATGCATACACCATAGGTGTGGTTTAATTTGATGCCCTTTTTCAGGGCTGGAATGTGTAAGAGCGGGGTTATTTATGCTGTTGTTTTTTTGTTACTCGGGAAGGGCTTTACCTCTTCCGCATAAACGCTTCCATCAGCGTTTATAGTTAAAAAAATCTTTCGGCCTGCATGAATGGCCTTGTTGATCGCGCTTTGATATACGCCGAGATCTTTAGCTGTCTTGGTTTGCCCAAAGCGCATTGCATAATCTTTCAGGGTTATGCGTTGTTCCATACAACCTCCTTAGTACATGCAACCATTATCACCGCCAGAGGTAAAATAGTCAACACGCACGGTGTTAGATATTTATCCCTTGCGGTGATAGATTTAACGTATGAGCACAAAAAAGAAACCATTAACACAAGAGCAGCTTGAGGACGCACGTCGCCTTAAAGCAATTTATGAAAAAAAGAAAAATGAACTTGGCTTATCCCAGGAATCTGTCGCAGACAAGATGGGGATGGGGCAGTCAGGCGTTGGTGCTTTATTTAATGGCATCAATGCATTAAATGCTTATAACGCCGCATTGCTTACAAAAATTCTCAAAGTTAGCGTTGAAGAATTTAGCCCTTCAATCGCCAGAGAAATCTACGAGATGTATGAAGCGGTTAGTATGCAGCCGTCACTTAGAAGTGAGTATGAGTACCCTGTTTTTTCTCATGTTCAGGCAGGGATGTTCTCACCTAAGCTTAGAACCTTTACCAAAGGTGATGCGGAGAGATGGGTAAGCACAACCAAAAAAGCCAGTGATTCTGCATTCTGGCTTGAGGTTGAAGGTAATTCCATGACCGCACCAACAGGCTCCAAGCCAAGCTTTCCTGACGGAATGTTAATTCTCGTTGACCCTGAGCAGGCTGTTGAGCCAGGTGATTTCTGCATAGCCAGACTTGGGGGTGATGAGTTTACCTTCAAGAAACTGATCAGGGATAGCGGTCAGGTGTTTTTACAACCACTAAACCCACAGTACCCAATGATCCCATGCAATGAGAGTTGTTCCGTTGTGGGGAAAGTTATCGCTAGTCAGTGGCCTGAAGAGACGTTTGGCTGATCGGCAAGGTGTTCTGGTCGGCGCATAGCTGATAACAATTGAGCAAGAATCTTCATCGAATTAGGGGAATTTTCACTCCCCTCAGAACATAACATAGTAAATGGATTGAATTATGAAGAATGGTTTTTATGCGACTTACCGCAGCAAAAATAAAGGGAAAGATAAGCGCTCAATAAACCTGTCTGTTTTCCTTAATTCTCTGCTGGCTGATAATCATCACCTGCAGGTTGGCTCCAATTATTTGTATATTCATAAAATCGATGGAAAAACTTTTCTCTTTACCAAAACAAATGACAAGAGTCTGGTTCAGAAGATAAATCGCTCTAAAGCTTCAGTTGAAGATATTAAGAACAGCCTCGCAGATGACGAATCATTGGGATTCCCATCTTTTTTGTTTGTTGAAGGCGACACCATTGGTTTTGCCAGAACTGTTTTCGGGCCGACCACATCCGATCTGACAGATTTTTTAATCGGGAAAGGAATGTCATTAAGCAGTGGAGAGCGCGTTCAGATAGAGCCACTGATGAGGGGAACCACCAAAGACGATGTTATGCATATGCATTTCATCGGCCGAACAACGGTGAAGGTAGAAGCCAAGCTACCTGTATTTGGCGATATATTAAAGGTCTTAGGGGCAACAGATATTGAAGGGGAGCTTTTTGACTCATTGGATATAGTCATTAAGCCAAAATTTAAAAGGGATATAAAAAAGGTTGCCAAGGATATTATTTTTAACCCGTCACCTCAATTTTCAGACATTAGCCTGCGGGCAAAAGATGAGGCCGGAGATATTTTAACAGAACATTATCTATCAGAAAAAGGCCATCTCTCAGCGCCTCTGAACAAGGTCACCAATGCTGAGATAGCTGAAGAGATGGCATATTGCTACGCAAGAATGAAAAGTGATATACTGGAATGTTTTAAAAGGCAGGTGGGCAAAGTTAAGGATTAATTATCAGGAGTAATTATGCGGAACAGAATCATGCCTGGTGTTTACATAGTAATAATTCCTTACGTTATCGTAAGCATTTGCTATCTCCTTTTCCGCCACTACATTCCTGGTGTTTCTTTTTCAGCTCATAGAGATGGTCTTGGGGCGACATTGTCATCATATGCAGGAACCATGATTGCAATCCTGATTGCTGCCTTGACGTTTCTAATCGGAAGCAGAACGCGCCGACTGGCCAAGATTAGAGAGTATGGGTATATGACATCGGTAGTTATTGTCTATGCCCTTAGTTTTGTTGAGCTTGGAGCTTTGTTTTTCTGCGGGTTATTGCTTCTTTCCAGCATAAGCGGCTACATGATACCCACTATCGCCATCGGCATTGCCTCTGCATCGTTCATTCATATATGCATCCTTGTTTTCCAACTATATAATTTGACCAGAGAACAAGAATAACCCGGCCTCAGCGCCGGGTTTTCTTTGCCTCACGATCGCCCCCAAAACACATAACCAATTGTATTTATTGAAAAATAAATAGATACAACTCACTAAACATAGCAATTCAGATCTCTCACCTACCAAACAATGCCCCCCTGCAAAAAATAAATTCATATAAAAAACATACAGATAACCATCTGCGGTGATAAATTATCTCTGGCGGTGTTGACATAAATACCACTGGCGGTGATACTGAGCACATCAGCAGGACGCACTGACCACCATGAAGGTGACGCTCTTAAAAATTAAGCCCTGAAGAAGGGCAGCATTCAAAGCAGAAGGCTTTGGGGTGTGTGATACGAAACGAAGCATTGGCCGTAAGTGCGATTCCGGATTAGCTGCCAATGTGCCAATCGCGGGGGGTTTTCGTTCAGGACTACAACTGCCACACACCACCAAAGCTAACTGACAGGAGAATCCAGATGGATGCACAAACACGCCGCCGCGAACGTCGCGCAGAGAAACAGGCTCAATGGAAAGCAGCAAATCCCCTGTTGGTTGGGGTAAGCGCAAAACCAGTTAACCGCCCTATTCTCTCGCTGAATCGCAAACCGAAATCACGAGTAGAAAGCGCACTAAATCCGATAGACCTTACAGTGCTGGCTGAATACCACAAACAGATTGAAAGCAACCTGCAACGTATTGAGCGCAAGAATCAGCGCACATGGTACAGCAAGCCTGGCGAACGCGGCATAACATGCAGTGGACGCCAGAAAATTAAGGGAAAATCGATTCCTCTTATCTAGTTACTTAGATATTGGCCTTGGCTTTATCTCAATATTATATGGATCATAGCTGGCAACTAATTCAGTCCAGTAAATATCCTCAATAGGGAATAATATATGCTTTCCATTCCATCGGGAAAAAGTTTTGTTCAACACACCAAGCTCAATCAACTCACTAATGTATGGGAATTGTTTTGATGTAACCACATACTTCCTGCCTTCATTAAGGGCTGCGCACAAAACCATAGATTGCTCTTCTGTAAGGTTTTGAATTACTGATCGCACTTTATCGTTTTGCATCTTAATGCGTTTTCTTAGCTTAAATCGCTTATATCTGGCGCTGGCAATAGCTGATAATCGATGCACATTAATTGCTAGCGAAAATGCAAGAGCAAAGACGAAAACATGCCACACATGAGGAATACCGATTCTCTCATTAACATATTCAGGCCAGTTATCTGGGCTTAAAAGCAGAAGTCCAACCCAGATAACGATCATATACATGGTTCTCTCCAGAGGTTCATTACTGAACACTCGTCCGAGAATAACGAGTGGATCCATTTCTATACTCATCAAACTGTAGGGGTTGTAATAGTTTATCCGATTTCTCGCTGTAGGGGTACACGAGAACCACCGAGCCTGATGTGGTTAAAAGACAGGCACAATCTTTACTACCGCAATCCACTATTTAAGGTGATATATGGAAGAAGAATTTGAAGAGTTCGAAGAGCATCCTCAGGATGTGATGGAACAATACCAGGACTATCCGTATGACTACGACTATTGATAAAAATCAATGGTGTGGACAATTCAAGCGATGCAATGGATGCAAGCTGCAATCGGAATGCATGGTTAAGCCTGAAGAAATGTTTCCTGTAATGGAAGATGGGAAATATGTCGATAAATGGGCAATACGAACGACGGCAATGATTGCCAGAGAACTTGGTAAACAGAACAACAAAGCTGCCTGATAGTGGCCTTTATTTTTGGCATAAATAACAGAATAAACACTGCACTGTGTATTCATTCCAACGAGTGAATACACGGAGCAATGTCGCTCGTAACTAAACAGGAGCCGACTTGTTCTGATTATTGGAAATCTTCTTTGCCCTCCAGTGTGAGGGCGATTTTTTATCTGTGAGGATATGAACAGATGTCAAACATCAAAAAATACATCATTGATTACGACTGGAAAGCATCAATAGAAATTGAAATCGACCATGACGTAATGACAGAGGAAAAACTTCACCAGATTAATAATTTCTGGTCAGACTCTGAATACCGACTCAATAAACACGGCTCTGTATTAAATGCTGTATTAATCATGCTGGCGCAACATGCTCTGCTTATAGCAATTTCAAGCGACTTAAATGCATATGGTGTTGTGTGTGAGTTCGACTGGAATGATGGAAATGGTCAGGAAGGATGGCCTCCAATGGATGGTAGCGAAGGAATAAGAATTACCGATATCGATACATCAGGAATATTTGATTCAGATGATATGACTATCAAGGCCGCCTGAGTGCGGTTTTACCGCATACCAATAACGCTTCACTCGAGGCGTTTTTCGTTATGTATAAATAAGGAGCACACCATGCAATATGCCATTGCAGGGTGGCCTGTTGCTGGCTGCCCTTCCGAATCTTTACTTGAACGAATCACCCGTAAATTACGTGACGGATGGAAACGCCTTATCGACATACTTAATCAGCCAGGAGTCCCAAAGAATGGATCAAACACTTATGGCTATCCAGACTAAATTCACTATCGCCACTTTTATTGGCGATGAAAAGATGTTTCGTGAAGCCGTCGACGCTTATAAAAAATGGATATTAATACTGAAACTGAGATCAAGCAAAAGCATTCACTAACCCCCTTTCCTGTTTTCCTAATCAGCCCGGCATTTCGCGGGCGATATTTTCACAGCTATTTCAGGAGTTCAGCCATGAACGCTTATTACATTCAGGATCGTCTTGAGGCTCAGAGCTGGGCGCGTCACTACCAGCAGCTCGCCCGTGAAGAGAAAGAGGCAGAACTGGCAGACGACATGGAAAAAGGCCTGCCCCAGCACCTGTTTGAATCGCTATGCATCGATCATTTGCAACGCCACGGGGCCAGCAAAAAATCCATTACCCGTGCGTTTGATGACGATGTTGAGTTTCAGGAGCGCATGGCAGAACACATCCGGTACATGGTTGAAACCATTGCTCACCACCAGGTTGATATTGATTCAGAGGTATAAAACGAATGAGTACTGCACTCGCAACGCTGGCTGGGAAGCTGGCTGAACGTGTCGGCATGGATTCTGTCGACCCACAGGAACTGATCACCACTCTTCGCCAGACGGCATTTAAAGGTGATGCCAGCGATGCGCAGTTCATCGCATTACTGATCGTTGCCAACCAGTACGGCCTTAATCCGTGGACGAAAGAAATTTACGCCTTTCCTGATAAGCAGAATGGCATCGTTCCGGTGGTGGGCGTTGATGGCTGGTCCCGCATCATCAATGAAAACCAGCAGTTTGATGGCATGGACTTTGAGCAGGACAATGAATCCTGTACATGCCGGATTTACCGCAAGGACCGTAATCATCCGATCTGCGTTACCGAATGGATGGATGAATGCCGCCGCGAACCATTCAAAACTCGCGAAGGCAGAGAAATCACGGGGCCGTGGCAGTCGCATCCCAAACGGATGTTACGTCATAAAGCCATGATTCAGTGTGCCCGTCTGGCCTTCGGATTTGCTGGTATCTATGACAAGGATGAAGCCGAGCGCATTGTCGAAAATACTGCATACACTGCAGAACGTCAGCCGGAACGCGACATCACTCCGGTTAACGATGAAACCATGCAGGAGATTAACACTCTGCTGATCGCCCTGGATAAAACATGGGATGACGACTTATTGCCGCTCTGTTCCCAGATATTTCGCCGCGACATTCGTGCATCGTCAGAACTGACACAGGCCGAAGCAGTAAAAGCTCTTGGATTCCTGAAACAGAAAGCCGCAGAGCAGAAGGTGGCAGCATGACACCGGACATTATCCTGCAGCGTACCGGGATCGATGTGAGAGCTGTCGAACAGGGGGATGATGCGTGGCACAAATTACGGCTCGGCGTCATCACCGCTTCAGAAGTTCACAACGTGATAGCAAAACCCCGCTCCGGAAAGAAGTGGCCTGACATGAAAATGTCCTACTTCCACACCCTGCTTGCTGAGGTTTGCACCGGTGTGGCTCCGGAAGTTAACGCTAAAGCACTGGCCTGGGGAAAACAGTACGAGAACGACGCCAGAACCCTGTTTGAATTCACTTCCGGCGTGAATGTTACTGAATCCCCGATCATCTATCGCGACGAAAGTATGCGTACCGCCTGCTCTCCCGATGGTTTATGCAGTGACGGCAACGGCCTTGAACTGAAATGCCCGTTTACCTCCCGGGATTTCATGAAGTTCCGGCTCGGTGGTTTCGAGGCCATAAAGTCAGCTTACATGGCCCAGGTGCAGTACAGCATGTGGGTGACGCGAAAAAATGCCTGGTACTTTGCCAACTATGACCCGCGTATGAAGCGTGAAGGCCTGCATTATGTCGTGATTGAGCGGGATGAAAAGTACATGGCGAGTTTTGACGAGATCGTGCCGGAGTTCATCGAAAAAATGGACGAGGCACTGGCTGAAATTGGTTTTGTATTTGGGGAGCAATGGCGATGACGCATCCTCACGATAATATCCGGGTAGGCGCAATCACTTTCGTCTACTCCGTTACAAAGCGAGGCTGGGTATTTCCCGGCCTTTCTGTTATCCGAAATCCACTGAAAGCACAGCGGCTGGCTGAGGAGATAAATAATAAACGAGGGGCTGTATGCACAAAGCATCTTCTGTTGAGTTAAGAACGAGTATCGAGATGGCACATAGCCTTGCTCAAATTGGAATCAGGTTTGTGCCAATACCAGTAGAAACAGACGAAGAATTTCATACGTTAGCCGCATCCCTTTCACAAAAGCTGGAAATGATGGTGGCGAAAGCAGAAGCAGATGAGAGAAACCAGGTATGACAACCACGGAATGCATTTTTCTGGCAGCGGGCTTCATATTCTGTGTGCTTATGCTTGCCGACATGGGACTTGTTCAATGACACCTCAGCAGGAAAACGCCCTTCGCAGCATTGCCCGTCAGGCTAATTCTGAAATCAAAAAAAGCCAGACAGCAGTTTCCGGATAAAAACGTCGATGACATTTGCCGTAGCGTACTGAAGAAGCACCGCGAAACGGTAACGCTGATGGGATTCACACCGACTCATTTAAGCCTGGCAATCGGCATGTTAAACGGCGTCTTTAAGGAACGATGAACATGAAAAGCAAAATCATCAGGGAGCTACAGGCTCCTTTTTTATTATTCGCATTCACCCTCAAGCGTATTAACCAACAGTTCAGGGATTAATGAAAGATGGCAGACATCATTGATTCAGCATCAGAAATAGAAGAATTACAGCGCAACACAGCAATAAAAATGCGCCGCCTGAACCACCAGGCTATATCTGCCACTCATTGTTGTGAGTGTGGCGATCCGATAGATGAACGAAGACGCCTGGTCGTTCAGGGTTGTCGGACTTGTGCAAGTTGCCAGGAGGATCTGGAACTTATCAGTAAACAGAGAGGTTCGAAGTGAGCGAAATTAACTCTCAGGCACTGCGTGAAGCGGCAGAGCAGGCAATGCATGACGACTGGGGATTTGACGCAGACCTTTTCCATGAATTGGTAACACCATCGATTGTGCTGGAACTGCTGGATGAACGGGAAAGAAACCAGCAATACATCAAACGCCGCGACCAGGAGAACGAGGATATTGCGCTAACAGTAGGGAAACTGCGTGTTGAGCTTGAAACAGCAAAATCAAAACTCAACGAGCAGCGTGAGTATTACGAAGGTGTTATCTCGGATGGGAGTAAGCGTATTGCTAAACTGGAAAGCAACGAAGTCCGTGAAGACGGAAACCAGTTTCTTGTTGTTCGCCATCCTGGGAAGACTCCTGTTATCAAGCACTGCACTGGTGACCTGGAAGAGTTTCTGCGGCAGTTAATCGAACAAGACCCGTTAGTAACTATCGACATCATTACGCATCGCTATTACGGGGTTGGAGGTCAATGGGTTCAGGATGCAGGTGAGTATCTGCATATGATGTCTGACGCTGGCATTCGCATCAAAGGAGAGTGAGATCGGTTTTGTAAAAGATAACGCTTGTGAAAATGCTGAATTTCGCGTCGTCTTCACAGCGATGCCAGAGTCTGTAGTGTCAGATGATGACCGTACTCAAACATCGGGTTGAGTATTATCTTACTGTTTCTTTACATAAACATTGCTGATACCGTTTAGCTGAAACGACATACATTGCAAGGAGTTTATAAATGAGTATCAATGAGTTAGAGTCTGAGCAAAAAGATTGGGCGTTATCAATGTTGTGCAGATCCGGTGTCTTGTCTCCATGCAGACATCACGAAGGTGTTTATGTAGATGAAGGTATAGATATAGAGTCGGCATACAAATATTCCATGAAGGTTTATAAGTCTAATGAAGACAAATCCCCATTCTGCAATGTGCGAGAAATGACTGATACCGTGCAAAATTATTATCACGAGTACGGTGGAAACGATACTTGCCCTCTCTGTACAAAACATATAGATGATTAAACCCAATATTACATAACAATCCTCGCACTCGCGGGGATTTATTTTATCTGAACTCGCTACGGCGGGTTTTGTTTTATGGAGATGATAAATGCACTTCCGAGTCACAGGAGAATGGAATGGAGAGCCATTCAACAGAGTTATCGAAGCGGAGAACATCAACGACTGCTACGACCACTGGATGATATGGGCGCAGATAGCACATGCAGACGTAACCAATATTCGAATTGAAGAACTGAAAGAACACCAAGCCGCCTGATGGCGGTTTTTTCTTGCGTGTAATTGCGGAGACTTTGCGATGTACTTGACACTTCAGGAGTGGAACGCACGCCAGCGACGTCCAAGAAGCCTTGAAACAGTTCGTCGATGGGTTCGGGAATGCAGGATATTCCCACCTCCGGTTAAGGATGGAAGAGAGTATCTGTTCCACGAATCAGCGGTAAAGGTTGACTTAAATCGACCAGTAACAGGTGGCCTTTTGAAGAGGATCAGAAATGGGAAGAAGGCGAAGTCATGAGCGCCGGGATTTACCCCCTAACCTTTATATAAGAAACAATGGATATTACTGCTACAGGGACCCAAGGACGGGTAAAGAGTTTGGATTAGGCAGAGACAGGCGAATCGCAATCACTGAAGCTATACAGGCCAACATTGAGTTATTTTCAGGACACAAACACAAGCCTCTGACAGCGAGAATCAACAGTGATAATTCCGTTACGTTACATTCATGGCTTGATCGCTACGAAAAAATCCTGGCCAGCAGAGGAATCAAGCAGAAGACACTCATAAATTACATGAGCAAAATTAAAGCAATAAGGAGGGGTCTGCCTGATGCTCCACTTGAAGACATCACCACAAAAGAAATTGCGGCAATGCTCAATGGATACATAGACGAGGGCAAGGCGGCGTCAGCCAAGTTAATCAGATCAACACTGAGCGATGCATTCCGAGAGGCAATAGCTGAAGGCCATATAACAACAAACCATGTCGCTGCCACTCGCGCAGCAAAATCAGAGGTAAGGAGATCAAGACTTACGGCTGACGAATACCTGAAAATTTATCAAGCAGCAGAATCATCACCATGTTGGCTCAGACTTGCAATGGAACTGGCTGTTGTTACCGGGCAACGAGTTGGTGATTTATGCGAAATGAAGTGGTCTGATATCGTAGATGGATATCTTTATGTCGAGCAAAGCAAAACAGGCGTAAAAATTGCCATCCCAACAGCATTGCATATTGATGCTCTCGGAATATCAATGAAGGAAACACTTGATAAATGCAAAGAGATTCTTGGCGGAGAAACCATAATTGCATCTACTCGTCGCGAACCGCTTTCATCCGGCACAGTATCAAGGTATTTTATGCGCGCACGAAAAGCATCAGGTCTTTCCTTCGAAGGGGATCCGCCTACCTTTCACGAGTTGCGCAGTTTGTCTGCAAGACTCTATGAGAAGCAGATAAGCGATAAGTTTGCTCAACATCTTCTCGGGCATAAGTCGGACACCATGGCATCACAGTATCGTGATGACAGAGGCAGGGAGTGGGACAAAATTGAAATCAAATAATGATTTTATTTTGACTGATAGTGACCTGTTCGTTGCAACAAATTGATAAGCAATGCTTTTTTATAATGCCAACTTAGTATAAAAAAGCTGAACGAGAAACGTAAAATGATATAAATATCAATATATTAAATTAGATTTTGCATAAAAAACAGACTACATAATACTGTAAAACACAACATATGCAGTCACTATGAATCAACTACTTAGATGGTATTAGTGACCTGTAACAGAGCATTAGCGCAAGGTGATTTTTGTCTTCTTGCGCTAATTTTTTGTCATCAAACCTGTCGCACTCCAGAGAAGCACAAAGCCTCGCAATCCAGTGCAAAGCTTTGTGTGCCACCCACTACGACCTGCATAACCAGTAAGAAGATAGCAGTGATGTCAAACGACGCAGCTGACTTCTTTTCTTTCACGACTTCCCCACACCCAGCATGCATACCTTTCCGCCATAACTGTAGTGAATGTCTGTTATGAGCGAGGAGCGGAAGTTAACACTTATGAAAAATGGCTACGAAGTCCGTGGCTATCTATCGGCTTATTAGTACTTGAAACGCTTCTTCAGAAGCCTGAAGAGCTAATCGTTCGGCGATACTATATATGCATTAATAGACTATATCGTTGGTATAAACAGTGCACCATGCAACATGAATAACAGTGGGTTATCCAAAAGGAAGCAGAAAGCTAAATATGGAAAACTACAATACGATGCCCCGTTAAGTTCAATACTACTAATTTTTAGATGGAAAACGTATGTAATAGAGAGTAACTTAAAAGAGAGATCCTGTGTTGCCGCCAAATAAATTGCGGTTATTTTAATAAAATTAAGGGTTACTATATGTTGGAGTTTAGTGTTATTGAAAGAGGCGGGTATATTCCTGCAGTAGAAAAAAATAAGGCATTCCTACGAGCAGATGGTTGGAATGACTATTCCTTTGTTACAATGTTTTATCTTACTGTCTTTGATGAGCATGGTGAAAAATGCGATATCGGAAATGTTAAAATTGGTTTTGTAGGTCAAAAAGAAGAAGTAAGCACTTATTCATTAATAGATAAAAAATTCAGTCAACTCCCTGAAATGTTTTTTTCCTTAGGTGAAAGCATTGACTACTATGTTAATCTCAGCAAATTAAGCGATGGTTTTAAACATAACCTTCTTAAAGCTATTCAGGATTTAGTAGTATGGCCAAATCGATTAGCCGACATTGAAAATGAAAGCGTCCTTAACACCTCATTACTTAGAGGGGTAACTCTTTCAGAAATTCATGGACAGTTCGCACGTGTGTTAAATGGTTTGCCAGAATTGTCAGATTTCCACTTTTCATTTAATAGAAAAAGTGCTCCCGGATTCAGTGATTTAACTATACCTTTTGAGGTGACGGTTAATTCTATGCCCAGCACGAACATTCATGCTTTTATCGGGCGGAATGGGTGTGGTAAAACAACAATTTTGAATGGAATGATTGGTGCAATCACCAACCCAGAAAACAATGAATATTTTTTCTCTGAAAATAATAGACTTATCGAGTCAAGAATCCCAAAGGGATATTTTCGATCGCTTGTTTCAGTTTCGTTTAGTGCATTTGATCCTTTTACTCCTCCTAAAGAACAACCTGACCCAGCAAAAGGTACACAATACTTTTATATTGGACTCAAGAATGCTGCCAGCAATAGTTTAAAATCACTAGGCGATCTCCGCTTAGAATTCATTTCAGCATTTATTGGTTGTATGAGAGTAGATAGAAAAAGACAACTCTGGCTTGAAGCTATCAAAAAACTAAGTAGTGATGAAAACTTTTCAAATATGGAACTCATCAGCCTCATTTCTAAATATGAAGAGTTAAGACGTAATGAACCACAGATTCAAGTGGACGATGATAAATTCACTAAATTGTTTTATGACAATATCCAGAAATATCTGCTTCGAATGAGCTCTGGACATGCAATTGTTTTATTTACTATCACAAGATTAGTAGATGTCGTTGGCGAAAAGTCATTAGTTTTATTCGATGAACCAGAGGTTCATCTGCATCCACCTTTGCTCTCTGCTTTTTTACGAACATTAAGCGACTTACTCGATGCACGCAATGGTGTAGCAATAATTGCAACTCATTCCCCAGTAGTACTGCAAGAGGTTCCAAAATCCTGCATGTGGAAAGTCCTACGGTCAAGAGAAGCAATAAATATTATCCGTCCGGATATTGAGACATTCGGTGAGAACTTAGGTGTTTTAACTCGTGAGGTGTTTTTACTTGAAGTGACAAATTCTGGATACCACCACTTATTATCGCAGTCCGTTGATTCAGAGCTTTCTTATGAAACCATTCTAAAAAATTATAATGGTCAGATAGGATTAGAAGGTCGAACCGTTTTAAAAGCGATGATAATGAACAGAGATGAAGGTAAAGTACAATGAAAAAACTACCTCTTCCAGCGAGAACTTATAGCGAAATGCTTAATAAATGCTCGGAAGGTATGATGCAGATAAATGTTAGAAATAATTTCATTACTCACTTCCCCACTTTTTTGCAGAAAGAACAACAATATAGAATATTAAGCTCGACAGGTCAGTTATTTACCTACGACAGGACACACCCTCTTGAGCCTACAACCTTAGTAGTTGGTAACCTGACAAAGGTTAAATTAGAAAAGCTTTATGAAAATAATCTCCGAGATAAAAACAAACCCGCTAGAACATATTACGATGACATGCTTGTTTCATCAGGTGAAAAATGTCCATTTTGTGGTGATATAGGACAGACAAAAAATATAGATCATTTTCTTCCTATTGCACATTATCCTGAATTTTCGGTGATGCCTATTAATTTAGTTCCATCGTGCCGCGACTGCAATATGGGAGAGAAAGGTCAAGTTTTCGCAGTAGATGAGGTACACCAAGCGATTCATCCCTATATCGACAAGGACATTTTTTTTCGTGAGCAATGGGTATATGCAAATTTCGTTTCCGGAACTCCGGGTGCTATCAGTTTTTATGTTGAATGCCCGGCGAACTGGAGGCAGGAAGACAAACACAGAGCTCTTCATCATTTCAAGCTATTAAATATTGCTAACAGGTATCGTTTGGAGGCAGGGAAGCACTTGAGTGAAGTGATTACTCAAAGAAACTCTTTCGTAAAAGTTATAAGGAAATATAGTTCAACCGCAACGTTTCAGCAGCTACAGTCAGAATTTATTGAAGCAAATCTGAAACCTATTATAGATTTGAATGACTTCCCCAATTATTGGAAAAGAGTTATGTATCAGTGCCTAGCAAACTCGGAAGATTTTTTCAGAGGGATCTAGAATATGATGAAAGATAGAAAATTACGACGCTTATCGGAAGTGAACGAATACTTTTTATATGAGGAGGGCTGTTTTTACAAAATCCGGTAGTAACTTGCTAACCAATTCCTAGGCAGGTCATTGGCAACAGTGGCATGCACCGAGAAGGACGTTTGTAATGTCCGCTCCGGCACATAGCAGTCCTAGGGACAGTGGCGTACAGTCATAGATGGTCGGTGGGAGGTGGTACAAATTCTCTCATGCAAAAAATATGTAAAATCGGTAGCAACTGGAAATCATTCAACACCCGCACTATCGGAAGTTCACCAGCCAGCCGCAGCACGTTCCTGCATACGACGTGTCTGCGGCTCTACCATATCTCCTATGAGCAACGTGTTAGCAGAGCCAAGCCACAACTCTAATTTTAATACATAATGAATGATAATAATAATATTAAAAATTTCCTGTGTAACTAATTTACTATATGGTTTCTGATAAGAATCATTGCAAAGATCAAACAACTTGTATTACATTGACAGTTAAGCAGTTAATTTTATCACCTCTAAAATATATCAGCATCTAGCATGCAACCTATCAAAATGGAGAGTTTTATGACTAAAAAACCATGGGAAAGAAGACTTAAAGATTTATCGCACTTGCTCAAATGCTGCATTGATACATATTTTGACCCTGAATTATTTCGCTTGAATTTGAATCAATTCCTCCAAACCGCAAGAACAGTAACATTTATTATTCAAAAAAACAAAAACCAGATTATAGGATATGACATTTGGTATAACAATAATGTTATTGAAAAATGGAAAAATGATCCATTAATGGCTTGGGCTAAAAATTCTCGCAATACGATAGAAAAACAAGGCGATTTAGAAATGTATAGCGAGGCAAAGGCTACTCTTATTTCATCTTACATTGAAGAAAATGACATTGAGTTTATTACAAATGAAAGTATGTTAAACATTGGTATAAAAAAGTTAGTCAGACTTGCACAAAAGAAATTACCTTCATATTTAACTGAATCATCTATTATTAAATCAGAAAGACGATGGGTCGCTAATACGCTAAAAGATTACGAATTATTACATGCCTTAGCTATAATCTATGGCAGAATGTATAACTGCTGTAACTCTCTTGGCATACAAATAAACAATCCAATGGGTGACGATGTGATTTCGCCAACATCATTCGACTCTTTATTTGATGAAGCCAGGAGAATAACTTATTTAAAATTAAAAGATTACTCCATAAGCAAATTGTCATTTAGCATGATACAATATGACAATAAAATAATTCCTGAAGATATTAAAGAGCGTCTAAAACTGGTAGATAAGCCTAAAAATATCACTTCGACAGAAGAGTTAGTTGACTATACAGCCAAGCTTGCAGAAACGACTTTTTTAAAGGACGGTTATCACATTCAAACATTAATTTTTTATGATAAACAATTCCATCCAATTGATTTAATCAATACAACATTTGAAGATCAAGCAGATAAATATATTTTTTGGCGTTATGCAGCTGACAGAGCCAAAATAACAAATGCCTATGGCTTCATTTGGATATCAGAGCTATGGCTCAGAAAAGCAAGCATCTACTCCAATAAACCAATACATACAATGCCAATTATAGATGAAAGACTTCAGGTAATTGGAATTGATTCAAATAATAATCAAAAATGTATTTCATGGAAAATAGTTAGAGAAAACGAAGAAAAAAAACCGACTTTAGAAATATCAACAGCAGACTCAAAACATGACGAAAAACCATATTTCATGCGTTCAGTCTTAAAAGCAATTGGCGGTGATGTAAACACTATGAACAATTGAGTCATAGAACTTCCATTATTCTCCTGAAGATAATAATCGCCAAATAAACCAATACTCAGCTTTACAATATACTAACTAACCGCAGAACGTTATTTCATACAACGTTTCTGCGGCATATCACAAAACGATTACTCCATAACAGGGACAGCAGGCCACTCAATATCAGGTGCAGTTGATGTATCAACACGGTTCAGCAACACCCGATACTTCTTCCAGGCTTCCAGCAACGAGGTTTCTTCCTTCGTTGCAATTTCCAGATCTGCAGCATCCTGAAGCGGCGCAATATGCTCACTGGCTACCTGCATCAGGCTTTTTTTTGTTTCTTCCGCCTCCCGGATCCGGAACAGTTTTTCTGCTTCCGTATCCTTCACCCAGGCTGTGCCGTTCCACTTCTGATATTCCCCTCCCGGCGATAACCAGGTAAAATTTTCCGGTAACGGACCGAGTTCAGAAATAAATAACGCGTCGCCGGAAGCCACGTCATAGACGGTTTTACCCCGATGGTCTTCAACGAGATGCCACGATGCCTCATCACTGTTGAAAACAGCCACAAAGCCAGCCGGAATATCTGGCGGTGCAATATCGGTACTGTTTGCAGGCAGACCGGTATGAGGCGGAATATATGCGTCACCTTCACCAATAAATTCATTAGTTCCGGCCAGCAGATTATAAATTTTTATGGTCCGTGGTTGTTCACTCATTCTGAATGCCATTATGCAAGCCTCACAATATAGTTAAATGCAATGTTTTTGACGGTGTTTTCCGCGTTACCCGCAGCGTTAACGGTGATGGTGTGTCCGTGTGAACCAATACTGAAAGAATGGGCATGAGCACCGATAACAACCGGATGCTGGTGCGCACCAATACCAACTGTATGCGCATGTGCACCGGCACTCACGGCTGTACCGGACAATGAGTGACTGTGGCTGCCCTGACTGTCCGTTTTCGATAAATAAGCAATACCCTGTGTGCTGGTTCCTTTAACTGTGGATAAACTTCCTGTAATGGTTGCTGTTCCATACTGACTCCAGCCAGAACTGTTCATCCTTAAACCACTTGTGTGGGCATGAGCACCCGCGGCCCCTGTTGAACCGCTCAGACTGTGAGCATGAGCCCCCGTGTTATTCGTCGATTTGGTGCCGTAATCGAAACTGCCTGTTGTTTTCGTCCCGTAATCAAACGACGATGTGGTTTTCGTCCCCAAATCCGTACCGGATGCACTGGCACTGTGGGTGTGCGACTTAATTCCATCCTGTTCCTGAGACAATACAGCACGACCGCTGGCGGGTTTCCCCTTGATTGTCCAGCCTCGCATATCAGGAAGCACACCCGATGGATACGCGACAGCAAGTTTTGGGTAGGCTGATTTGTCAAACGCCTGCCCCTGCATCAGGACGTAGCCAGACGGAACGATATCTGATGGCCACGGGATCGGCGCACCTGCCGGAAAGGCCGAATTCTCACCGGCCCCAAGGTATTCAAGAACATCTGCAACGGAATTTTTTGCCAGAATATCCCTGCCAACCTGAGTCAGTTCAGTCAGGCTGGCGGCATCATTTTCCGCAAAATACGGTAATTTATTTTTCGCCGTGGAAAGCCCTGCCAGCGCCGTCAGTGTCGCATTCTTCGGTTGTTTACCCGCAAGCGCGTTAGTCATGGTGGTAGCAAAATCTGGATCATTCCCGAGCGCTGCGGCCAGTTCATTCAGCGTATTCAGTGCGTCAGGTGACGCGTCGATAACATCTGCAATCGCGGCCAGTACAAAAGCGGTGTTCGCAATCTGGGTATTGTTTGTTCCCCTGAGCGCGGTTGGTGCTGTTGGCGTTCCGGTCAGTGCCGGACTGTCCAGTGGGCTTTTCTGTTCGTTTCATCCATTACCACCTTAACCGCCTTTGGCGTTGCAGCAAGCGTTTCAGACGTGCTGTTGGTTGCACTGCTGAGCTGCACTATCCCCTTTCTCGTTGTGTCCGCATCCTCAAGCGCGACAGCTGAAGCTATATCTTCTGCACGTTTTGCCGAATTTTTTGCACGTATTGCCGCCGCTTCTGCCGCACTTTTGCTCTGCGATGCTGATACCGCACTTCCCGCAGCCTCTGTCGCCTTCGTGGATGCCGTTGACGCACTCCCCGCCGCCGCTGTTTTTGCGTCTGCCGCGGCAGAGGCGCTCCGTTCCGCTGCTGTTTCAGATGACCTGGCATTCGTCTCGGACGTTTTTGCCGCCCTGGCAGAATTTTCTGCCGCCGTTGCCGAGGAAGCTGCACGACCGGCACTTGATGATGCGTTCGTTTCTGATGATTTTGCTGCCTCTTTTGAGGCCACCGCATCTCGTGCTGAAGTGGCGGCCTCTGACGCTTTCGTGGCCGCGGTGGAGGCAGACGTGGCGGCTGATTGTTGTGACGCTGCAGCATTCGTTTCTGACGTTTTCGCCGCACCGGCACTGGTGGCCGCCGCGTTTTTTGAGGACTCTGCGGCTGCGGCACTTTTTTCCGCTTCAGTGGCCTTTGCTGATGCCGCTTCTGCGCCGGAGGACGCTTCCTGAGCTGACGATGCAGCCTGTCCGGCGGACGTGCTGGCGGCGCGTGCTGAGTCAGTTGCATCAGTCACAAGGGCCGCGACCTGAGCAGCTGATGCACTGGCATCGCCGGCTGATTTCTTCGCGTCTGCCGTACTCTGTGCCACCACGGACGCGTTACGCGCCACCTCTTCCACCATCAGTTCAAGACGACGCAGCACCTCCGGCCGGGCATCATCCTCCGTCATGGCACAGAGAAAATCATTCAGCGTCCCCGGTTGTGAATCTTCATACACGGTGATGGTCCCGGCGTGCGATGGTGGAAAACCGTCAACCTGCAGGATGACACTGTACTGACCGTACTCCACATCCATGCTGTAACGCCCGGCTTCATCCGGATTCTCTGAGCCCACCGTGTTCACCACCACCGTGGTGCTGTTACGTCTGGCTTTCAGCTGAATGGTGCAGTTCTGTACCGGTTTTCCTGTGCCGTCTTTCAGGACTCCTGAAATCTTTACTGCCATATTCACCCCACAAAAAAGCCCACCGGTTCCGGCGGGCTGTCATAACACTGTGTTACCTGGCTAATCAGAATTTATAACCGACCCCAACGATGAATCCGTCAGTACGCCAGTCGCCACTGCCGGAGCCTTCATAAGCAATATCAACAACGACGGACGCTGCCGGATTAATCTGTATACCTGCACTCCACGCCACTGAGGTATGCCGCATTGCACTTTCGTCCCTGGCAGTGGTCGTCTCTTTCATATACCCGGGAGTGATTTCCGTCTTACGGTAATCCATTGTACTGCCGGACCACCGACTGTGAGCCACTCCGGCCATGGCGTACGCACTGACCTGCTTACTGATTTGTAAAACCGGTCCGGCCATCACGCTCACATAACGTCCACGCAGGCTCTCATAGTGAAACGTATCCTCCCCGGTCATCACTGTGCTGCTCTTTTTCGACGCGGCGAACCCCAGGGAAGCCATCACCCCCACACTGTCCGTCAGCTCATAACGGTACTTCACGTTAATCCCTTTCAGATGACTCACACCGGTATCCCCGCCCGACAACGACGGCAATGTACCCGGTTTCACTTGAAAATAGCCCACCGTAAACGTACCATGTCCACCTTCCGCACGGGCCGGAGTGACTGTCACCGCAAGTGCGGCAAAGACAGCAACGGCAATACACACATTACGCATCGTTCACCTCTCACTGTTTTATAATAAAACGCCCGTTCCCGGACGAACCTCTGTAACACACTCAGACCACGCTGATGCCCAGCGCCTGTTTCTTAATCACCATAACCTGCACATCGCTGGCAAACGTATACGGCGGAATATCTGCCGAATGCCGTGTGGACGTAAGCGTGAACGTCAGGATCACGTTTCCCCGACCCGCTGGCATGTCAACAATACGGGAGAACACCTGTACCGCCTCGTTCGCCGCGCCATCATAAATCACCGCACCGTTCATCAGTACTTTCAGATAACACATCGAATACGTTGTCCTGCCGCTGACAGTACGCTTACTTCCGCGAAACGTCAGCGGAAGCACCACTATCTGGCGATCAAAAGGATGGTCATCGGTCACGGTGACAGTACGGGTACCTGACGGCCAGTCCACACTGCTTTCACGCTGGCGCGGAAAAGCCGCGCTCGCCGCCTTTACAATGTCCCCGACGATTTTTTCCGCCCTCAGCGTACCGTTTATCGTACAGTTTTCAGCTATCGTCACATTACTGAGCGTCCCGGAGTTCGCATTCACACTGCCACTGATATCCGCATTTTTAGCGGTCAGCTTTCCGTCCGGTGTCAGGGAAAAGGCCGGAGGATTGCCGCCGCTGGTAATGGTGGGGGCCGTCAGGCGCTTCAGGAACACGTCGTTCATGAATATCTGGTTGCCCTGCGCCACAAACATCGGCGTTTCATTCCCGTTTGCCGGGTCAATAAATGCGATACGATTGGCGGCAACCAGAAACTGGCTCAGTTTGCCTTCCTCCGTGTCCTCCATGCTGAGGCCAATACCCGCGACATAATGTTTGCCGTCTTTGGTCTGCTCAATTTTGACAGCCCACATGGCATTCCACTTATCACTGGCATCCTTCCACTCTTTCGAAAACTCCTCCAGTCTGCTGGCGTTATCCTCCGTCAGCTCGACTTTTTCCAGCAGCTCCTTGCCGAGATGGGATTCGGTTATCTTGCCTTTGAAAAAATCCAGGTAACCTTCCGCATCATCGCTCGCCCGACCGACGGCCTCCACGAATGCCGATTTGCCAACGGTGTTCACACTGCGGATATAAAAGTAATAATCATGGCCCGGTTTGATATTGATACTGGCGGCTATCCAGTACAGCGCCGTACCAAGATAACGCGTGCTGGTTTCAACCTGTCTGATATCCGCAATCTGCTTTTCCGAGAACCAGAACTCAAACTGTACCGTCGGGTCATAAACGGCAAGATGCGGCGTGGCGGTTATCTGAAAATAGCCCGGCGTCAGCTCAATCCTCGACGGTGCTGCCGGTGCGGCAATCCGGAACGATACCGACGCCGGATCGCCCTGCTGCCCCCACGCATTTACCGCCCGGACTGTCAGCCTGTAGTTCCCCAGCGCCAGTTGCGTGAAGCGGTATGTGGTTTCCGTCGTCCGGGCCGTGCTGACCAGCCGCTCACTGCCGTCGTCCGCTGTTACGGTCAGACGGAGCAGGAAACTCACGCCCTTCACCACCTTCGGTGTGTCCCATCGCGCCAGCACCTGATATTCCCCGCTGTCTGCAGTGACTTCTGCGGTCAGGTGCTGCACCGCTGGCGGCGTGACACCATTCACCGTGCCACTCTGTTCGCCGTCAAAGTGCGCCCCGTTATCCACGATGGCCTCTTTTTCCGGCACATGCTGCACGGCGGTGATGGCATACGTGCCGTCGTCGTTCTCACGGATACTCACGCAGCGGAACAGTCGCTGGCGCAGCGTCGGCAGCTTCAGCTCCCATACGCTGTATTCAGCAACACCGTCAGGAACACGGCTCACTTTTACCTTCACGCCGTCGGTGACGGACTGAACCTCCACGCTGACCGGATTGCCACTTCCGTCAACCAGGCTTATCAGCGCGGTACCGGAGGATGGCAGCGTGATTTCACGGTCGAGCGTCAGCGTCCGGGTCTGGCTGTTCACCGCCAGCACACGACCACCGGTGCTGATACCGGCATAGTCATCATCGCAGATTTCAATAACATCGCCCGGTACATGGCGAAGCCCTTCTGCGCCGACGCTGAAATCCACGGTCTGCGTTTCCAGCAGTTCTGTTTTAATCAGCCACAGCCCGGCGCGGTGTGCCTGCCCCCGGCTGGTACAGCCAAAGGCATCCATCTTCGTAACATTACGACCGTAACGGGCAATGGCCTGCGTATCTTCAACAAGCTCTGTCGCCGTCTCCCAGCCGTTGTTCGGGTCAATCCAGTTCACCTCAACGGCATTATGGCGGTCCTTCAGGGCGCTGAAGCTGTAGCGGAACGGCGCGCCATCATCCGGCATCACCACATTACTGCGGTTATAGGTCCACGTCTTATCCGACGGTCGGTCCTGCACGAACGTCAGCGTCTGCCCGTTCCATACCGGCATACAGCGCATCGCCGAGCAGAAATCGCTGAGCACATCCCACGCCTTACGCTGTGTGGTCAGGTACGCATTACAGGTGATGCGCGGCTCCGTGCCGCCAAAGCCGTCCGGCACTGACTGGTCGCAGTACTGGCCGATGACATACAGCGCCCATTTATCCACATCCGCCGCACCAAGACGTTTCCCCATGCCGTAGCGCGGATGGGTCAGCATATCCCACAGACACCAGGCCATGTTGTTGCTGTATGCCGGTTTAAACGTTCCGTCCCAGATACCGCTGTATTGCCGCGTCTGCGGGTTATAGTTCGACGGCACCTGCAGAATACGCCCGCGCAGATGATAATTACGGCTCACCTGCTGGCTGCCGAACTGCTCCGAGTCCACCTGCACGCCGACCAGTGCCGTGTTCGGGTAGCACTGTTTCACATCGATGATTTCAGTGTATGACGACCAGAGCGTTTTGTTCTGCAGCTGGTCTGTGGTGCTGTCCGGCGTCATCCTGCGCATCCGGATATTAAACGGGCGCGGCGGCAGGTTACCCATCACCACCGAGGCCAGATACTGCGAGGTGGTTTTGCCCTTAATGGTGATGTCTTTTTCCGTCACCCAGCCACCGTTACGTTGTATCTGAACCAGCAGGCGGACTTCCGACGGATTCCTGTCACCCTTTGAGGTGGTTTCCACCAGTGCCTGTACACCGAAGGTAAAGCGCAGACGGTCGATGTTTGCAGACGTAATGGTGCGGGTGATCGGCGTGTCATATTTCACTTCCGTACCCAGCACCGTCTCGGAGCCGGAGGATTCAAATCCCTCCGGCGGAGTCTGCTCCTGCTCACCAGCCCGGAACACCACCGTGACACCGGATATGTTGGTATTCCCCTCAGTGTCCAGCACCGGCGTACTGTTCAGCAGCACGCTTTTTAAGCCATCCACCGGACCTTCAATCGGCCCTTCGCTGATGGCATCGATCACACTCAGCAACTGCGTGGACTTCAGGTTGTCCTTCGCTTCGCGCGGGGTATGCCCCTTACTGCTTCCTTTACCCATTCCTCACGCTCCATAAATGACAAAACCGCCCGCAGGCGGTTTCACATAAAACATTTTGCATCAGCGACCAATCACCACAACCTGACCACCGTCCCCTTCGTCTGCCGTGCTGATCTCCTGAGAAACCACGCGTGACCCCACGCGCATTTCCCCGTACAGAACAGGCAGAACATTGCCCTGGGCAACCATGTTATCCAGTGAGGAGAAATAGGTGTTCTGCTTACCGTTATCCGTTGTCTGTATACGGGGAGTTCTGGCTTTCGGTGCCAGCATCTGCGCCACACCACCGAGCACCATACTGGCACCGAGAGAAAACAGGATGCCGGTCATACCACCGGCCCCAATGGCTGCCCCCCATGCTGCAAGGGTGGCTCCGGCGGTAAAGAATGATCCGGCAATGGCGGCAGCCCCCAGGACAATCTGGAATACGCCACCTGACTTGGCCCCGGCGACTCTGGGAACAATATGAATTACAGCGCCATCAGGCAGAGTCTCATGTAACTGCGCCGTTAACCCGGACGTGCTGACGTCCCGCCCGGCAATCCGTACCTGATACCAGCCGTCGCTCAGTTTCTGACGAAACGCCGGGAGCTGTGTGGCCAGTGCCCGGATGGCTTCAGCCCCCGTTTTCACACGAAGGTCGATGCGGCGACCAAATCGTTGTAAATCCCCGTAAAGGCAGATGCGCGCCATGCCCGGTGACGCCAGAGGGAGTGTGTGCGTCGCTGCCATTTGTCGGTGTACCTCTCTCGTTTGCTCAGTTGTTCAGGAATATGGTGCAGCAGCTCGCCGTCGCCGCAGTAAATTGCGGCGTGATTCGGCACTGATGAACCAAAACAGCACAGCAGCACATCGCCCGGCTGTGCCGCTGACAACGGCACCTGATACAGCCCCGTCGCCTCCAGATTATCCAGATAGAGATTCTGGCCGTTACGCCACCAGTCATCCTCACGATGAAAGTCCGGCATCTCAATCCCCGCCAGATGATAAGCATCCCGGAACAGTGTGTAACAGTCCGTCACACCGTGCTCAAAGCGCCGCCCGGTGAGATGCGGCACACAGCGGAACTTATGAATCGTCCCCCGGCAGACCAGCCACCACGGCAAATCACTCTGCACCTGCAGCCGCCGGTCGGCCTCACTCAGCCAGGGCAGACCACCGGGGTGGCTGTGGACCAGCGCCACAATCTCACCCTGCATTTCTGCCTGCAGCCAGTCTTCCGGCGACATACGGAAATACGCCTCCGGCTCACCGGAGATATTCACGCAGGGGAAATATCTTTCCCCCTCCGGCGTGCTTACCACGAAGCCGCACGACTCCGCTGGCGCACATCGCCGGGCGTGCGCCAGAATCGCTGATTCTGTCTGTGTCATGGGATTTACTGCGAAAGTTTGTTAATGGAAAGGAAGCCGCCAAAGTTGCCGACGTTATTGCGGAACTTACAACCGCTCAGGCATTTGCTGCATTTATCCTTCGTGATATCGGACGTTGGCTGGTCATATTCATCCGCGACAGCCGGACCGCTATAACCGCACTCGTCACCGCGATAGGTCCAGGTGCAGGTGTTGGCCAGCATGATACGTCCCGGAAAAACAGCGCCATCCGTTTCCGTCGGCGTGGACAGTACAAAGGAGGCACTCACCGCGCTCAGTTCGCTGCACTGCTCAATGCGCCAGCGGCTGATCACCTCCTGCTCCGGATCGGCGTAACTGTTTCCGTTGACGAAGTTCACCGCATCCAGAAAACGGGCGTAAACCTTACGCCGGACCACCGTTCCGCCGACCAGACTCTGCATATCTTCCGCCATCCCGGTGACCATACCGTACAGGTTAGAAACCGTCAGCGTGGGGCGCGTACTGGTGCCTTTGCCATTCAGTTCAAAACCGCTCCCCTGAATGGGATACGGCTGATACTGTCGCCCCTGCCAGGTGACCGGCTCACCTTTTTCGTTCTGCTCATTACAGAAAAAATAACGTTCTCCACCGACCTCTGTCAGGTCGATTTCCCAGAGCACCACGCTGGCCGACTGCTCCGCACGGGTGCATTCATTCAGTGTTTCCTGCCGGATATCCTGCATCAGTTCACCACCTGTTCAAACTCTGCGCTGAACTCAACACGCAGCATACTGACCCGCGACGACCATTTTGCGCAGGTCACCTTTATCTGCCGCCACTCATAAGGCGGCGTCCACAGAAAGGATTTCCAGCCCCCGTGCTCTTCCAGAAACGACTCCAGTACCGTGGCCTCCTCACGGGGGACAGAAAGCGTCACGCTGTACGTTTTCAGGTTGGCATTCAGCCCGGCAGGCGCTCGCTGAGAATAGCCATCACCAAAGCGCACCTTTCTTACAGAAGGGACCGAAGCCACATCCATACCGGGTTTCACTTTCCAGCGGAAGGTCTTCATCGTCCACCTCCGGAGAACAGGCCACCATCACGCATCTGTGTCTGAATTTCATCACGGGCACCCTTGCGGGCCATGTCATACACCGCCTTCAGAGCAGCCGGACCTATCTGCCCGTTCGTGCCGTCGTTGTTAATCACCACATGGTTATTCTGCTCAAACGTCCCGGACGCCTGCGACCGGCTGTCTGCCATGCTGCCCGGTGTACCGACATAACCGCCGGTGGCATAGCCGCGCATCAGCCGGTAAAGATTCCCCACGCCAATCCGGCTGGTTGCCTCCTTCGTGAAGACAAACTCACCACGGTGAACAATCCCCGCTGGCTCATATTTGCCGCCGGTTCCCGTAAATCCTCCGGTTGCAAAATGGAATTTCGCCGCAGCGGCCTGAATGGCTGTACCGCCTGACGCGGATGCGCCGCCACCAACAGCCCCGCCAATGGCGCTGCCGATACTCCCGACAATCCCCACCATTGCCTGCTTAAGCAGAATTTCTGTCATCATGGACAGCACGGAACGGGTGAAGCTGCGCCAGTTCTGCTCACTGCCGGTCAGCATCGCCGCCATATTCTGTGCAATACCATCAAAGGTCTGCGTGGCTGCACTTTTTACCTGCGACATACTGTCCGTGGCGCTCTCTTCCCACTCACTCCAGCCGGACTTCAGGCCTGCCATCCAGTTCCCGCGAAGCTGGTCTTCAGCCGCCCAGGTCTTTTTCTGCTCTGACATGACGTTATTCAGCGCCAGCGGATTATCGCCATACTGTTCCTTCAGGCGCTGTTCCGTGGCTTCCCGTTCTGCCTGCCGGTCAGTCAGCCCCCGGCTTTTCGCATCAATGGCGGCCCGTTTTGCCCGTTGCTGCTGTGCGAATTTATCCGCCTGCTGCGCCAGCGCGTTCAGGCGCTCCTGATACGTAACCTTGTCGCCAAGTGCAGCCAGCTGGCGTTTGTACTCCAGCGTCTCATCTTTATGCGCCAGCAGGGATTTCTCCTGTGCAGACAGCTGGCGACGTTGCGCCGCCTCCTCCAGTACCGCGAACTGACTCTCCGCCTTCCACAAATCCCGGCGCTGCTGGCTGATTTTCTCATTTGCTCCGGCATGCTTCTCCAGCGTCCGGAGTTCTGCCTGAAGCGTCAGCAGGGCAGCATGAGCACTGTCTTCCTGACGATCGCCCGCAGACACCTTCACGCTGGACTGTTTCGGCTTTTTCAGCGTCGCTTCATAATCCTTTTTCGCCGCCGCCATCAGCGTGTTGTAATCCGCCTGCAGGATTTTCCCGTCTTTCAGTGCCTTGTTCAGTTCTTCCTGACGGGCGGTATATTTCTCCAGCGGCGTCTGCAGCCGTTCGTAAGCCTTCTGCGCCTCTTCGGTATATTTCAGCCGTGACGCTTCGGTATCGCTCTGCTGCTGCGCATTTTTGTCCTGTTGAGTCTGCTGCTCAGCCTTCTTTCGGGCGGCTTCAAGCGCAAGACGGGCCTTTTCACGATCATCCCAGTAACGCGCCCGCGCTTCATCGTTAACAAAATAATCATCCTTGCGCAGATTCCAGATGTCGTCTGCTTTCTTATACGCAGCCTCTGCCTTAATCAGCATCTCCTGCGCGGTATCAGGACGACCAATATCCAGCACCGCATCCCACATGGATTTGAATGCCCGCGCAGTCCTGTCTGCCCAGGTCTCCAGCGTGCCCATGTTCTCTTTCAGGCGGCGGGTCTGGTCATCAAACCCTTTCGTTGCGGCCTCGTTCGCCGCCTGCAATGCCCCGGCTTCATCGCCGGAACGCTGCAACTGAGCAACATACGCAATCTGCTCCGCCGACACGTTATGGAACTGGCGAGCCATCGCCGTCAGCCCCGACGTCGGGTCTGTGGTCAGCTTCCCGAAGGCTTCAGCGACCTTGTCCACCTCCACGCCGGATGCAGAGGAGAAACGCGCCACACTCTGGCTGATGGACGCAATCTGAGCCTCACCGCTTACCCCCGCCTTAACCAGTGCGCTGAGTGACTCGCTGGTCTGGTTAAACGTCAGCCCTGCCGCCTGCCCGGCTCTGGACAGGACCAGCATACGATCTGCCGTCAGTCCCGCCTGATTGCCGGAAAGGACCAGCGTTTTGTTGAAATCGGACAGGGTTGAGTTGCCCTGATACCAGGCATACGCCAGCGCACCGGTCGCCACCGCCAGCGAGGTGGCCCCCACCATCGGCAGGGTGATCGCACCGGCAAGCCCCCTGAACATGGGGATCATCCCGCCGAAGGAGTCCTTCACCTGCCCCCCCTGTTGCAGCAGGATCAGCCACGGACTTTGCCCGCCTGCAAGCTGCGTGGCCACGTCGGTGAACTGTGCAGGCAGCATACGCATGGCGGCTTTATACTGCCCGACGGAAATCCCCGCTTTCTGTGCAGCCAGCGCCTGTCGGCTCAGCGACTGTTCAACGACTGCCGCTGTTTTTTTCGCATCACTTTCCGTACCAGAAAAATGACGCCTGACTCTGGCCATCTGCTCGTCAAATCTGGCCGCATCCAGACTCAAATCAACGACCAGATCGCCTACCGGTTCAGCCATACCGGACTCCTCCTGCGATCCCTTCTGATACTGTCATCAGCATTACGTCATCCTCCGTCATGTCCGCCACATCCGGGGAAGCGGGGATAACTTCATTCCCGTCCGGGCCAAAGCGGACACCTCCGGCAAGCCCTGCCGCTTTCTGCATCAGCACATCATCTTCAGGCTCTTCGTCAGCCTCGCGCCGGTTCAGCAGACTGAAATCCAGCGGATGCATATCCGGATCGCTGAAAAACAGGCTGAGCACGGTGTACGTCAGCCCGGAAAAGTGCATATCCAGCAGAACATCATGAAAATAATGGGTACTGTAAAAGCGGTGCCAGTCGGCATACTCCGTGGATGACATCCCGGCAAGCATGGCACGCCAGTCGGGTCGCCCCATCTCACGCGCCAGTTTCAGGGCAAAACTCAGCTCACCGTCGAACACTTTCCCGCAGAAACAGGCTCTGCGGGCCCGGCGTCCTCTGTCTGTTCAGGGGCATTATTCACCACAAACTCATACATACCAGACAGCCGGTACACCACGTTTTCAGCATGAGAAATTGCCTCCGTGGGCCAGGTGGTAAGCACTTCCTGCTCAATCTGTTTAACGGCTTCATTCATGGACGGCATCTGCGTCTTCTGCGGATGGTTATGCCACAGGGACATCGCCACCAGAAACGCGCCGGTTCTGATGGCGTCTTCCACAGTAAACTTCCGGTTGCTGTCTGACTCCGCCTGTTCTGCCTGCCGTTTCATCAGGGCGAGATGCTCAATGCGCTGCAGGGCTGACAGTTCAGAAAGCGTGACGGTCACACCGTTATGTTCAAATGATTCGGTTTTCAGGAACATCGCTGACTCTCCGGATTAACTGGCGGTGACGGTAATTTCTGCAACCGCAGCAAACTCACCATTACCGGATACAACCGGAATGTTGACCTTGCCTGCAGCAACGCCGTTCACGGTGATGGTCATACCACTGACCGACACGGTGGCTTTTGTTTTATCCGCAGACACCGCACGAAAGCTCTTGTCGGTTACGCCCTCCGGCTGGAAGGCCACGGTCAGCGTGGTGCTCTGCCCTTTCACCACCGAGGTGCTGGCAGGCGTCACGGTCATGCCGGTTGCCGCTGTTACCGTGCTGCGATCTTCTGCCATCGACGGACGTCCCACATTGGTGACTTTCACCGTGCGGGTGATCACTTCCTTCGCCGTCACCGCCTTACCGATACTGCTGACCCAGCCACGGAACACATCGACCGTGCCGTTCGGGAAGCGGATTTTATAGGCACGGGTATCGCCTTCATTAAACCACGCCAGCAGCGCCTGCTGCCCCTGCTCTCCGGGCATCCACGCCAGCGTGAAGCTGGTATCTCCGGCAGATTTCTGCCCCTGCCCGGTCGCAGTCCAGTCTGCATCTTCATCATCGAGATAGCTGTCGTCATAGGACTCAGCGGTCAGTTCGCCGGGCGTCAGGTCTTTAACTTTTGCCAGACGCGACCAGTCAACGTCTGAAAGCGGATTCGCGTAAGGGTCACCGCTCCCCTTATAAACCCACAGGGTGGTCCCGGCACCTTTCACCGGCATTGTAGGATTTGGTACAGGCATAGCGTCCTCACATTTCATAGGTAATGACATAAGTCAGATCGGCTGAACTCCACAAGCCCGCATCATCGTCGCGCCGGTAGTCATAGCCGCTGGCCACCATACTGGTGATCAAATCTGACAGTGCCGGGATATCGCTCATCACCGGATAAATCCGGGACTCCATCCACGCATCCAGCTCTGAATCCGGCACCTGAGCAGGCAGGAAAACTTCGATATGCAGCTCCGCCTGCCAGGTATCGCTGTCCAGCTCTTCGCCCGTGTATTCAGCGCCGGTGAGATAAACGGCAACTGCCGGAAAATCCGCCTCATCAAAAACAGCGGGGCGACCATCAAAAAACGTCGCCCCGGTGTCATGCTTCTCCAGTGCATCCAGTACGGCTGCACGGAGTTCAGTATGTTTCATCGCTTTATTACCATCCTCAGTTGATGCTGCAGCGCATAGCCCAGCTCTTTCGGAAGACGTTCACGCCGTATCCGCTCAATATTTTGTTTAAACGCCGTGGTCAGCGGCACCGCCATCGGGATTTTCACCACATCAATGGGGTAACGGTTTTTCCCAGCCACACGCTGCATGACATGCCACCGGCCATTTTTCAGTTGCTGAATAAACGCGCCGGGAATACGACGGTTACCCACCACAAGCACGCTGCCGCCACCTTTCAGGGATGAACGCTGCCCCTTTTTACGACGCCTGCGGCGCGAAAGGACAACCCGCGCATTACCCAGCTTGATTACGGGCAAATCCCCCCGGTTAACTTTGATTCTGGCCTGCGGATTTTTGACCGTGGCCCTTTTCAGCCTGGCCCTTTCCTTTACCAGTTTCCGGCGTACCTTTGTCTCACGGGCAACCTGTGACGCCGACTGCGATATCGCGGATGAAGCAACGCGGTTAATGGCCATTGCGGCGGCACCAGGCACCGCCGTTTTGCTGATACGGCTGAGGTTTTCAACGGCCTGCTCAAGACCTTTTATGGCCATACATCCCCCTTTCAGCGGCGACGGTTAACGGCAGGCGGTACGCCCCGTCCAAGCCAGAGATGACAACTTCCGCCATCATCCGGCGAAACCCGATCTACCCAGAAATTTTCCTCACCGATGGTCAGCGTGTCTCCACGCCGCAGCTGCCGCACCTCATCAGTCCGGACAAACAGGGACGGGCTGGAGCCTTCAACGCGCACGCCCTGTCCGGCATAGCTGATATTTTCAGGGTCATCAAAAACACCACGTATCACCGCACCTGACTGCTCACCGGATGTAATGGTGGCTGACGTTCCCATGTACCCGCGTATCGTTTCATCGGCGCGGGCAATGGCAGCATCGAACAGGTTATCGAAATCAGCCACAGCGCCTCCCGTTATTGCATTCTGGCCAGGCCGCGCTCTGTCATTTCGGCTGCCACACCGGCAGAGACACGAAACGCCGTTCCCGGCAGCACAAATGCCACAGGTTCATCCCGCGTGGCGTGAAGTGCATCAGTATGCAGCTTCACCAGTGCCACGACCGTGACCAGTTCAGACGTATCCAGAATCACGGTATCCGGCTGCGCTGATCCCACCTCATTTTCATGTCCGGTCAGCACATTTTCCCGGCTGAGAGGGGTGTCCTGACCGGCAGTTTCATCCGTGTCATCAAGCTCCTCTTTCAGCTCTGCCACACGGAGCGCCAGTTCTTCTTTCGTCCCCGTCAGGCTGACATCACGGTTCAGTTGTTCACCCAGCGAGCGGAGACGGGCAATCAGTTCATCTTTCGTCATGGACTCCTCCACAGAGAAACAATGGCCCCGAAGGGCCATGATTACGCCAGTTGTACGGACACGAACTCATCAGGGTCAGCCAGCAGCATCAGCGGTGCTGACTGAATCATGGTGAACTCACGCGCCGGATCGCCGGTGGTCACCCAGTTTTTCGGGTAACGGGCAGAGGCGTTAATGCCTTCGCGCTGTGCGTCCGCATCCTGAATGCAGCCATAGGTGCGCAGACCGCGTGCCTGAGTGTTCCCCAGCACCATCGTGTTGTCCGGCAGGAAGTTCTTTTTGACGCCGTTTTCCACGTACTGTCCGGAATACACGACGATGGCCACATCGCCATACATCCCCTTATAGGACACCGCTTTGCCCAGGTCTTTCACCGCTGTCTCCAGCTCGGAATTAGAGCCACGACGGGTATCCAGCTTCTCCTTGACGGCTTTGAAGGAACGGAACAGCGCCCAGCCTTTCGGATCGAACACGATGATATTCACCACACCGCTGGCGTTCAGCGCGTAGGCTTCGATATCGTCGGTCGGGTCATACGTGGACTTGTCACGCTTGCTCCACTCCGTGCCGCCGGACTGCGTGATGTTATTCTCCTCACTGCGGCCCATATCCACCTCAACCGGATCGAAGGCTTCACCGGTCATGGTGTATTTGCCCTTAAGCACGGCAGAAACTGCCTGCATCTCTTCGACCTGAGCAATGGCCAGCTCTTCGTCACGCATGTTCTGCATGATGATGCGACGGCGGCGGTAAGCCGGGTCCGCCAGATTCTGCGGATCTTCATCCGGCAGGCGACGCAGGGTCATCTGCGGATTCACTTCATGCTTCGGCTTGACATATCCCGGCGTAAATTCAGAGGTGGAGCCGCCACGGGAACGGATAACCTCACCGGAAACAATCGGCGAAACGTACAGCGCCATGTTTACCAGTCCCGGAATTTGTGAGAGATAGACTTTCTCCGTGGTGAAGGGATAGCTCTCACGGAAAAAGAGACGCAGAAACAGCGGATCAAACTTAAATTTCTGCTCATTTGCCGCCAGCAGTTGGGCGGTTGTGTACATCGACATAAAAAAATCCCGTAAAAAAAGCCGCACAGGCGGCCTTTAGTGATGAAGGGTAAAGTTAAACGATGCTGATTGCCGTTCCGGCAAACGCGGTCCGTTTTTTCGTCTCGTCGCTGGCAGCCTCCGGCCAGAGCACATCCTCATAACGGAACGTGCCGGACTTGTAGAACGTCAGCGTGGTGCTGGTCTGGTCAGCAGCAACCGCAAGAATGCCAACGGCAGCACCGTCGGTGGTGCCATCCCACGCAACCAGCTTACGGCTGGAGGTGTCCAGCATCAGCGGGGTCATTGCAGGCGCTTTCGCACTCAATCCGCCGGGCGCGGTTGCGGTATGAGCCGGGTCACTGTTGCCCTGCGGCTGGTAATGGGTAAAGGTTTCTTTGCTCGTCATAAACATCCCTTACACTGGTGTGTTCAGCAAATCGTTAACGGCATCAGATGCCGGGTTACCTGCAGCCAGCGGTGCCGGTGCCCCCTGCATCAGACGATCCAGCGCAGTGTCACTGCGCGCCTGTGCACTCTGTGGTGCTGCGGCCAGAATGCGGCGGGCCGTTTTCACGGTCATACCGGGGGTTTCTGCCAGCACGCGTGCCTGTTCTTCGCGTCCGTGAGCCTCCTCACAGTTGAGGATCCCCATAATGCGGCTGTTTTCTGCCGCAACCGCTGCGGTGATCTGCGCGTTCACGTCCGGCTGCGCCGCGCTGGCGTTCTCGCCCTCCGTCGCTGGCACCACGTCAGTAACGTCAGCCTGCGAAGCAGTGGCTGAAACAGTTGTTGATTGAGTCTCTTTGGTCATTCGCCCTCCTGAGAGACGGGATTTACGTGCATCCAGTGCATCACGCATGACGGTGATCGCATCGGTGCTGTTAACAAGTTCATCAGCCAGTCCGGCATCAATGGCCTCCTGACCGCTGTACACTGCAGCCTCGGTATCCAGCACAACCTGCACGGACAGGCCGGTATATGCCGACACCTTCTGCGCAAACATCTGGCGGGTTGCGTCCATCCGGGACTGCAGTGTCTCCCGGACGTCATCCGGAAGATGGCTGTAGGGGTTGCCATCCACCTTATGGCTGCCGCTGTAAATCAGCGTGATTTCCACACCCTGTTTCTCCAGCGCAGCACCGTAATTACTGTGAGCCATCATGACGCCGATGGAGCCTGTCCGGGCGGTCTGCGTGACCAGACGCCGGGAGGCGGCACTGGCAAGCAACTGACCTGCACTGCAGTTCATGTCGTTGGCAAGCGCCCATACCGGTTTTATGTCACGCACACGGGCGATGATGTCAGCGCAGTCAAATGCCCCCGCCACCATCCCGCCGGGCGTGTCCATATCGAGCAGAATGCCGTCCACCATCGGATCGCTGGCAGCCTGTTGCAGACGGGCGATAATGCCGTTGTAACCGGTCATCCCCGAGTACGGCTGCAGCGCCCGCGTCCGGCTGACCAGCGTGCCGGACACCGGCAGCACGGCGATGCCGTTCATGACCTGATAACTGCGGGCCTGTCGTGGTCCGTCATCATCACCGGATAATGCCAGCGTCGCGAGTGCCTCCTGGGCAGTCAGGCTGTCGCCGGACACCGCATCCGTCAGGCTGCTGATCCCAAGCTGGCCTGCAAGCGCACAAAAGAAAACCCGCGCATAGGCGGGTTCAAGCATCAGCGGCTCATTAAAGGCCATGCTGGCAATATGCGGGAGATTACGCAGCTCTGCTGTCACTCTTCTCCTCCTCTGTTGATTGTCGCAGCCCGGATTCAAATGCTGCAGCCGCCCAGGCGGGCGGTTTAAGACCGGCTGCACGGCGCTCCATCGTTTCACGGACCTGCTGGGCAAAAATTTCCTGATAGTCGTCACCGCGTTTTGCGCACTCTTTCTCGTAGGTACTCAGTCCGGCTTCTATCAGCATCACCGCTTCCTGAACTTCTTTCAGACCATCGATGGCCATACGACCGGAGCCTATCCAGTCGCAGTTCCCCCAGGCACTGCGGGCTTCCTGAAAACTGAAGCGCGCTTTTGAAGGTAACGTCACCACGCGGCGAACGATGGCCTCTTCCAGCCAGCACAGAAACATCTGGCTCGCCTGACGGGATGCGACGAATTTTCGCCGCCCCATAAAGTACGCCCACGACTCGTTCGCACTGGCCCGTGCCGTGGAGTAGCTCATCTGGGCGTAATTCCGGGAAAGCTGCTCATACGAGACACCCAGCCCGGCAGCGATATACCGCAGCAGTGACTGCTCAAACACGGAGTAGCCGTTATCCGTATCCTGAGCCGTCTGCAGGTTCAGTGAGTCACCCGGCATCAGGTGCGGTACTTTTGCGCCTCCCAGCCGGACCGGCGCTGCGGCGTAATACGCGGCAATTTCACCAATCCAGCCGGTCAGCCTTTCCCGCTGCTCCTGACTGTTCGCGCCCAGAATAAAATCCATCGCTGACTGCGTATCCAGCTCACTCTCAATGGTGGCGGCATACATCGCCTTCACAATGGCGCTCTGCAGCTGCGTGTTCTGCAGCGTGTCGAGCATCTTCATCTGCTCCATCACGCTGTAAAACACATTTGCACCGCGAGTCTGCCCGTCCTCCACGGGTTCAAAAACGTGAATGAACGAGGCGCGCCCGCCGGGTAACTCACGGGGTATCCATGTCCATTTCTGCGGCATCCAGCCAGGATACCCGTCCTCGCTGACGTAATATCCCAGCGCCGCACCGCTGTCATTAATCTGCACACCGGCACGGCAGTTCCGGCTGTCGCCGGTATTGTTCGGGTTGCTGATGCGCTTCGGGCTGACCATCCGGAACTGTGTCCGGAAAAGCCGCGACGAACTGGTATCCCAGGTGGCCTGAACGAACAGTTCACCGTTAAAGGCGTGCATGGCCACACCTTCCCGAATCATCATGGTAAACGTGCGTTTTCGCTCAACGTCAATGCAGCAGCAGTCATCCTCGGCAAACTCTTTCCATGCCGCTTCAACCTCGCGGGAAAAGGCACGGGCTTCTTCCTCCCCGATGCCCAGATAGCGCCAGCTTGGGCGATGACTGAGCCGGAAAAAAGACCCGACGATATGATCCTGATGCAGCTGGATGGCGTTGGCGGCATAGCCGTTATTGCGTACCAGATCGTCTGCGCGGGCATTGCCACGGGTAAAGTTGGGCAACAGGGCTGCATCCACACTTTCACTCGGTGGGTTCCACGACCGCAACTGCCCTCCAAATCCGCTGCCACCGCCGTGATAACCGGCATATTCGCGCAGCGATGTCATGCCGTCCGGCCCCAGAAGGGTGGGAATGGTGGGCGTTTTCATACATAAAATCCTGCAGGTCCCCTGCGTCGCTGTGTCATGCCGGTCTGCACTTCCAGCTCTGCAATATATTTTTTCAGGTCAGACACGGAAGTGGCCGTAAACTCCACCCTTCGTCCGTCTTTCTGTACTGTTGCCACCCGTTTACCTGTCATCAGGTCATGCAGTGCCGCACGGGCAGCGGCAAGTTCTTCCTGTCGCGTCATTCATCCTCTCCGGATAAGGCACGGGCGTAATCTGCCAGTGTTTTCTTGTTGGTTGCTGCACCATCCTCTTCCTGCAGGCTCGCCAGCAGCGCACTGAGATCCAGCTGCCAGCGGGAAATACTGATGCGCAGCGCCGCCAGCGCATAAACGAAGCAGTCGAGTGCCTCATTGCGTCGCTTTTTGCTGTCCCACAGTATTTTTTTCCTGCCATCCACCCATTTTTCGACCTGCTCTTCAGCAGTCAGCTGCTGCGCTTCGGTCAGATCAAAAATATCCGGGTTATTCGGGAAGTGAACGGCACCGGGAAGCGGTTCATCCCCTTCCGGCGTCAGTGTGAAGCGGTTATAAATCTGCTCTTTCGCGGTATCCGTACCGATTTCGGTAAGGTAAACCCCGTTTTTGTTTCGCTTACGTGGCATGCTGGCCACCGGCTTTCCGTAGACGGATGCCCCTTTAATGGGGATCACCCGGAACAGCCCATGTTTTTTCGAGCGTTCATACACAATGGTCGGGTCAATCCCGCCAGTATCCCAGCAGATACGGGATATCGACATTTCTGCACCATTCCGGCGGGTATAGGTTTTATTGATGGCCTCATCCACACGCAGCAGCGTCTGTTCATCGTCGTGGCGGCCCATAATAATCTGCCGGTCAATCAGCCAGCTTTCCTCACCCGGCCCCCATCCCCATACGCGCATTTCGTAGCGGTCCAGCTGGGAGTCGATACCGGCGGTCAGGTAAGCCACACGGTCAGGAACGGGCGCTGAATAATGCTCTTTCCGCTCTGCCATCACTTCAGCATCCGGACGTTCGCCAATTTTCGCCTCCCACGTCTCACCGAGCGTGGTGTTTACGAAGGTTTTACGTTTTCCCGTATCCCCTTTCGTTTTCATCCAGTCTTTGACAATCTGCACCCAGGTGGTGAACGGGCTGTACGCTGTCCAGATGTGAAAGGTCACACTGTCAGGTGGCTCAATCTCTTCACCGGATGACGAAAACCAGAGAATGCCATCACGGGTCCAGATCCCGGTCTTTTCGCAGATATAACGGGCATCAGTAAAGTCCAGCTCCTGCTGGCGGATGACGCAGGCATTATGCTCGCAGAGATAAAACACGCTGGAGGGGTCATCCGGCGTCCATTTGAGGCCAAACGGCGTCTCTTTGTCGCCAAATTTAAGATACTGCTCCTCCCCGCAATGCGGGCAGGCAACATGAAAACGCATAAAATGCGGGGATTCACTGGCTGCACGCTCAATCTGACAGGTGCCTCTCACTTTTGGCGTGGAGCCACGGATGGACTTTGGCCAGACCGAGCCTTCAATACGCTTGTCACCCAGGAACGTCGGAGAGCCTTCCTGTTCAATATCATCATCAAAAGCAGCAAGTTCATCATAACCCGCCACATCCACCGACTTTTCACGGTAGTTTTTTGCCGCTTTACCGCCCAGGCACCAGAAGCCACGCCCATTAGTGAAACGCTTCATGGTGAGCGTGTTATCCCGGTGCTTTTTGCCATACCACGGGGCCAGCGCCAGCAGCGACGGAATATCACGAATAGTCGGCTCAACGTGGGTTTTCATAAAGTTCTCGGCATCACCATCCGTCGGCAACCAGATAAGGGTGTTGCGCTGCTTATGCTCTATAAAGTAGGCATAAACACCCAGCAGCATTTTGGAATAACCGACACGGGCAGACTTCACCACATTCACCTCACGGATGTAGTCGCTGCCCATCGCATTCATGATGGCCCGCTGAAAGGGCAGTGTTTCCCAGCGCCCTTCCTGGTATGCGGATTCTTTCGGGAGATAGTAATTAGCATCCGCCCATTCAACGGCGGTCTGTGGCTCCGGCCTGAACAGTGAGCGAAGCCCGGCGCGGACAAAATGCCGCAGCCTGTTAACCTGACTGTTCGATATATTCACTCAGCAACCCCGGTATCAGTTCATCCAGCGCGGCTGCTTTGTTCATGGCTTTGATGATATCCCGTTTCAGGAAATCAACATGTCGGTTTTCCAGTTCCGGAAAACGCCGCTGCACCGACAGGGGGAGCCCGTCGAGAATACTGGCAATTTCACCTGCGATCCGCGACAGCACGAAAGTACAGAATGCGGTTTCCACCACTTCAGCGGAGTCTCTGGCATTCTTCAGTTCCTGTGCGTCGGCCTGCGCACGCGTAAGTCGATGGCGTTCGTACTCAATAGTTCCTGGCTGGAGATCTGCCTCGCTGGCCTGCCGCAGTTCTTCAACCTCCCGGCGCAGCTTTTCGTTCTCAATTTCAGCATCCCTTTCGGCATACCATTTTATGACGGCGGCAGAGTCATAAAGCACCTCATTACCCTTGCCACCGCCTCGCAGAACGGGCATTCCCTGTTCCTGCCAGTTCTGAATGGTACGGATACTCGCACCGAAAATGTCAGCCAGCTGCTTTTTGTTGACTTCCATTGTTCATTCCACGGACAAAAACAGAGAAAGGAAACGACAGAGGCCAAAAAGCTCGCTTTCAGCACCTGTCGTTTCCTTTCTTTTCAGAGGGTATTTTAAATAAAAACATTAAGTTATGACGAAGAAGAACGGAAACGCCTTAAACCGGAAAATTTTCATAAATA
>NZ_JAAMTH010000003.1 GCF_018283455.1 Planococcus sp. MSAK28401
ATGCCGTTGATCTTGAGGGGCGCATCCCAAAGGATGCAGCCCCTTGCTTTTGACCTTCGGTCTTACCCTCGGAGAGCACACCTTTATGCAATAAAGTATAGTGTGCTATACTTTACATGGAAGTTGACCGAATTATGGGGGTGTGTTTTTGTGAGTTTTGCTGTGGTACGGATGCAAAAAATGAAGAGTCCAGATTTAAAGGGCATGCAATTTCACAACCAACGAGAACGGGAAAGTCGGACGAATCCAGACATTGATCCGGACCGTGCTCACTTGAATTATGATTTGCTCCATCAAGAAAAAATTGATTACAACAAACAAGTGAAAGAAATTATTGAGAGCCAAAAAGTGAGCGAACGGAAAACCCGAAAAGATGCCGTGCTCGTCAATGAGTTGCTGGTGACTTCGGACCGGAAATTTTTTGACGGATTGGATCCGGCTGAACAGAAACGGTTTTTCGAGGAAAGCCATAAATTGTTCTCCGAACGTTACGGCAAACAAAATATCGCTTATGCGACGGTTCACAACGACGAGAAAACGCCTCACATGCATTTAGGGGTCGTTCCGATGCGTGACGGCAAACTCCAGGGCAAGAATGTCTTTAATCGGCAGGAATTGCAGTGGATGCAGGAAGAATTCCCGAAACACATGCAAAGTGTTGGTTTTGAAGTCGAACGGGGCATTGCCTCTGACCGGAAACACATCGAAATGAGCCGTTTTAAGGCATTGACGCTCAATGAAGAGATCAAAACCCTAGAGAAGGAAACAGAAGCCCTTAGAAACGCGCTGACAGCTTCTAAGAAGGTCGATGAGCTTCAAGTCAGCAAACCCTCTCTCTTTGATCGGAATCACGTTAAATTGCCTGTAGAGGACTTTGAAGCACTTAAAGCAAGAGCGAAGGCTACCGAAGCCATTGAAAGCACGATTGAAACTCATGAGAAACGATTTGACGATATGGTCGATAACGTTATCGACAGCGATCGGAAACTGGACCAAGAAAAAAGAAAAACGGCACAGCTGCAGAAAGAAAACAACGGATTGAAAAAAGAAAATCTGGAACTGCAGAAGGAAAACAAAACCCTGAAAAGCCAGTTGAATGTTTTGATGGAATTTGCAAAAACTCAGCTGGAGAAATTCAAGGAATGGCAAAAAGAGCGTCAGCAAGAAAAAGAAAAAAATATTTCTAGAAAAAGAGATCAAGAACTTGAGCGTTAATTTCCGGTTCTTTTTTATTTTCATTTCATCGATTTCCGGAAAAGTGCTGTCAGAAAATTAAACTGTCCAAATTGGATAAGGTCATTTACGATGAAAGAAAAGGAGGCGATCCGCGATGACCTTTCATGCACCAGAAGATATTGCAACTGTCCTCAACATCAAACCGTCAACGCTCCGCAAGTATTCGTTATTGCTCGAACAAAGTGGCTATCTCTTCAAAAAAAATGCCCAGGGTCATCGTTGGTACACCGATACAGACCTCATGGCTTTACGAAAGTTCATAACGCTCAAGGATAGCAGTGGAATGACATTGGAAGACAGTGCAGAAGCGGTTTTCTTATGGTCTAAAACGGAAAGCGTAGCGGGCCGAGCTATACTTTCTGAAGCGACACAAGGCGATACGGAACGCCACGAAGCGGTAGTAAATGAGCTGACCGTTGAGGAGCGTTTGCTGCGATTGATACAACACCAGCAACAGACGATCGATCGAATGGCGCAAAGCATTCAAAAGCAAGAAGAGCAAAACGAGCTGATTTTAGAGGAAGTGAAAACCCTGAAGGGCAGCCTGAAGCCACTGGACGCCCCTTCGTCCGATCAGCTCAAGATAGCGAGCGTAGAATCGTCCTCACAGCAAGAAAAAAGCGAACCGGAGTCGGTAACGCCTCCAAAAGATACCCGAAGTTTATGGGCTAGGATCTGGAACAAATGAATTCTTTAAATCGGTTAGCAGATCCCCAGATAAGAAAGGAAGAGATAGTGTGAAATTTGTAAAAGGTATGTATGTGATTTTAATTCTTTTTATGACAGTTAATTTTTTAAGCGTTTTTGTATTTAATGATTCTTATTCAGGCATTGCTTCATGGATTAATGTGTTGCTCTTTTTACTAGGTAGCGTCTTTTATATAAATGCTCGACATCATTTCAAAAGAGAAGTTCAATAGGTCTAATACGGAATTGAATGTAACATAAGTGCAGATAAGTTACATTCACATTCACTTAAAGTGGAGAAAGAGGTGAATTCAGATGAAATATATCTTAAACGGCTTAATTACTATCCTTTTATCTATAATCGGATTTTATGCGATTTTAACTCTTTTGATATTCACAGTGAGTGATAGCGATGAAGTAGTGCTCTATGCATTTGCAATTGTCCTAGGGGCGTTACTTATTATCATTATCAATCAGTTAGTTAGATTGAACGACAAAATGGAAGCAAGCAAAAGCGAACTTAATTAATTTGAATGTAACTTATTGTGAATTAAGTTACATTCGGAATCTATAAAATAAAAGAGTTGCTGCTCTCAAAAAATCAGCAACTCTTTGGTGTTTGCACTACTGTTTTTTAAAGCTGGAAAAAGTAAAACGAAAAGAAAATTAGAAACAAAGCCAGCACTGTAAGAAAATTTTCAGTTCTTTTGCTAATTTCTTTTTCTAGAAATGGCAGCTTCTCAAAGAGAGTCATTAGAATATAAGCTAGAATTCCTGCTAGAATAGCTCCAGTTAACGTGCGGAAATCATAAATGTATTTATCAATATAGCTAAGAAAAATGATGGCGAAGGCAACAGAAAATGCTCTCGTATGGTATTTTAAATTATATTTTTTCTCCTTTTTCATCTCATTTCCCCTCTACTTCAAATTGTCTGTTGCTAATATACCAATTTCTTTCCAGCAAGGTTTCATTTTTATTTAAGCAATAGATATCAAGAAACTTTCTATTGATTCTGAATGTAACTTATTAGCAATTAAGTTACATTCAAAAGAAGATAAATCAAGGGGTTATTCTTCGTCACCAAAGTCGATCATCACGCCTACTATCTCTTTAGAAACATTGTATTTTATTCTGACTTCATACATCCCATCACCGTATCCCGACATGGCAACGGTGCCACCAGGGACTATTCCTCCCTGGTCATCAGATGCTACGCTATCCGTACAGGCAACATAGTATTTTAATCCCTCTTCATCTATCTCAATGTCATAAACGTTTTCTACTTCACCAGGAATACTTTCATCTTTTCCAAATAAATTGGCATCGAAGATACCCGCCTGTGCAGAATCAACGCCAATAAGCCGATCGCAAACATGCCATTTGCCACTCGGTTTCTTTTCTGCGAAGTAAGCCGTCAACGTTTTAACGGTTTCATCGTCTGTATAAGAAATGGAGGCTGTCCATTGTCCTTTTTTTACATTGGCTAAATGAACTTGCATCTCTGTGTCCTCGATTGAGTAGCATGGATCTGTGACTACCAGTTCTCCACTTTCTACCGCAAAATGACCGATTAGTTGAGACTTGCCGGCATTTTTTTTCGGGACAAACCAATCGATGAACTCATATAACGTGGACGCTTTATTTTCTGTATTTCCACTTTTTACATTCCACCGATAGACATGCTCCTGCATCCATCTTTTTCGTATGCGGTAGCAAAGTTTATCGCCACTCTTATTTTCTCCAATACAAATCATATCAGCAGGTAAGTTTTCAGGTCTGTTGGATTGGTTTTGAATTATGGTGAGTGAAAACAAGGCCCATGCACCAAATTCGGCGCCATTCGTTTCTAAATAAAGATCCTTGAATTCATCTGGGAAAAGTGCCCCTAGTTGTTTTTCGGCTTTTTTTAAATCGACCAATGAAACGCCTGTCGTTATTGATTTCGAATCAATCATATCAATTACTTTTTTCATGACTTATCCTCCATTTGCAATCCGATTGCGAAAGCGAAATTTTGTATTTGTTTTTTCTCGAAAGAGCTACAAGATCGATTATCCCTATTTTAGCAAAATCAAGAAGGGGGCGAGTTTTTAATGATTTTTGAATGTAACTTAATCCTAATTAAGTTACATTCAAAACCCTGATTCTATTGACTTCCAGCAAAAAAACCAGCGAAACTGAAATTACATAAAAAAATGATACATTCAGATCCTTGCGTTTCCTGCGTTCGCTTTTCCTTGGCGGCGCTCTTTTTTCTTTTGATCTCGCTTACCTTAAATAGTGGGATACATAGGTTATTCTTAGAAACAATAAAACTAAAAAATCTCTGCAGCTAGTTAAAGGGGCAATGAACGATGGAATCTGTTGAATACAAAAAATTGATGGCTGAAATCGAGAAATTGAAGTTTCATAATATTAGTTTGCTGACACTTGTCGGGTTGTTAAATGACGAGAAGATGCAGGAACCGACCATTCATGAAACTGTGGTTACTTATGATTTGTCTAAGCACGATTTACGGGCGTTCACTCGGCTCATTCAGAGCTACACAGGAAATAATTTTGCGTTGGAGCAAAAAGCGTTGCTGATTAATCCGGTTTTTAAGCGAACTAACCTTCTCGCGATTGTGAAGTCATTGGTGGCTTCAGGCATGTTTGAAGCGAAGGGGCAAGAAATTTTAAACTCCTATGAGGGGTGAAAAGGGGAGGATGAGATGAGAAATAAGCAGCAAGAGATGAAAGATGTCCAACCGATCCGATCGTTAGAAAAGATCGAGGACATGAAATGGAGCTTGAAAAAATGGTGCGGTGAACGGGATTACATTCTGTTTCTTCTCGGCATCAATTCCGGCTTGCGTGTCGGAGATCTGTTAAACATCAAAATCAGCGAGATCCAGGGCAAGAAAGTGGTGGCGTTGCGTGAAGGAAAGACCGGAAAACGCCGGACAATCCACCTCGGCAACATTTACGAGGAACTCGATGCCTATATTCGTACGTTAGAGGGCACTGAATGGCTGTTTCCCAGCCGCAAGGGAAATGGACCGATTACGCGCGTTCAAGCGTACAGACAGCTTCAGAAGGCCGCACAGATGGTCGATATTTCGGTAGGCATTGGGACGCACACCTTACGCAAGACCTTTGGGTATTGGCACTACAAGCAATTCAAAGACATTGCCGAGCTGCAGAATATCTTGAATCATGCGCACCCACAGATTACCTTGCGATACATCGGCATCACGGACGAGAGTATTGAAAATAACTTGCGAAGCTTTTTGTTATAAAAACTTGTTTAATTATTGGTCTTTTAAAAAATCAAAACAACTAAAAAAAAGAGAGGATCATCTCAAGGAGAGATCCTCTCTTTTTTTTAGTTGTTTTTTTTCACATTGTCTACATATTGCTTTGCTTCAACTAATCCTAATCCTGTTTTCTCTCTAACTTTTTTAACTATTTTTGTATAATTTTCATCTGAATTAATCATAAATTTAACTTCAGAAGTTAAATCAGTATTAGTTGCAATCATTTTCGTTTGATTTAATTGCTTATTTTTGTTTAAAAGAACGCCAATAATAATCACTGCGCATAGAGTTATTATGAATGAAGCTAATGGTGTCGTCATATTATTTTGCACCCTTTCTTTGGTTTAATAATTTATAAATTACAAGCGTTCTTCACGTTTGTAAAGCCAGTCAATTCTGCAACCAGCGCACTTAAAATTGCAGCTTTCTCTTTAGCGCTTGTTGCACCAACTAATAATTTAGCCGATTCGACTGCCCCTCCTAAATCTTTAATATATTTTTTAATTTTAGTTATTTTCGCAATTGGAATGGCATTCATTACAAGTAATTCAGCGATAGATAAACTGCATCCCCACCAACCGTAAGGCTGCATGATTAAGGGTGCTTTTTCCCCCATCTCTGGATTGAAAATATGAGAAGTAATCCCTTTGTCGTTAAAGTATTGATTAATCGCTTGTGAATCGCCCGATGCTAATAATTCATCTGGTATTTCTTCGATAGCCGTTAATGTTGTAATGATTTGTTCAAGTTCTTCACTGGTCAGTTGATTTTCTTCACCATCACTTTCTTGAGCACTCACCATGTTTGATGAGAACATAGAAAAAAGTAGTGTCATTGACATGAGTAAAATTAAAGATTTAATTCTGTTTTCTTTAAAACGAATTAGCATTTGATTCCCTCCGAATAGTTTGAAGTATTTTATGCTATTTTAACATACTTAATTTACTTTTTATTACTTTAATAACAATTTATGTAAAAAAATTTTATTAATAGACTACACTTATTCAACTGATCTTTTTGTAGTTCCTTACAAGCGTTTCATTAGCCAGGTATTCTACAAGATATATCCAATGAGCTAATTAATATATTTGTTTTGTTGCTCATTTGCAGAAGTAGATTCACACAATACAACTAGCTTGTCTTAATAATTCAGACAAACTGACTAAATAGCGTTTTGCCTGTAAAACTCCCAGTATTTTTCTGCGGAGTTTTTTTGTTTGTCAAAAAACGGCTTCTAAGGTGTTTTAAATCGATTTTAAGGATGACCCCCTAGTTCTATTCGTTTTTGGTGTTAGAATCAATTTAAAGGGGTTTCTGTGCGTTTTAAAGATGCATTACTGAGGTGATTTACTTTGTCTTTGTGAAACACGACAATTTAAATAAAAACTTGGGGAGATCCGTTGCTTGTTTTGAACTATTACTTTTTCGGTCCCACTTGTTTGTCCACCACCACCGGTTCGCGCGCGTACGCGTGTTGTTGGTGTTTTTAAATCTTTTGTTTAAGGTCTTTGTTTTAAATGATTAGGGAATCCTTCAAACCCTTGGCGCCCAAGGGTTTGAAGGATTTAAAGGTAACAGTTTCGGTCCCAAAGGTAACAGTTTCGGTCCCAAAGGTAACAGTTTCGGTCTCTCAAAGGTAACAGTTTCGGTCCCAAAGGTAACAGTTTCGGTCTTAAATACCACAGTTTCGGTCCCAAATATAACAAAATAAATTATTATGTTACTTTGTTTTGACAAAAAGATTTAGGAACTATAAAGTTGTTTTTAAGGTAACTATATTTGATTTACTGTTATAAATGGAGGGGTCTTATGCAGGAGAACTATTTAGTATCTCAAAGAAATGATTTGATTGAAGCCCGTCATACTAATCCTTTATCGGTTAGAGAACAAAAAATAATACTGACAATGGTGAGTATGATTGAACCAACAGATGGAGACTTTAAAGATTATAGAATTTCTATAAAAGAATTTAGTGAGATGTTGGGATTAGAAGGAAGTGTTAAGTACACCGAGCTTAAAGAAATTACCAAGGATTTGATGTCTAAGAGCATTGAAATTCCTCGTACTGACGGTGGATGGCTTTTTGCTAATTGGATATCCAGTGCTGAATATCAAAAAGGCGAAGGGGTGATCGCTTTATCTTTTTCTCCAAAATTAAAGCCGTATCTTCTGCAATTAAAAGACACATTTACCACATACCGTCTCAGTAATATATTGTCACTCAAAAGTACCTACTCTATTCGATTGTATGAACTCATGAAAAAGTGGCAACACTTAGGTAGCTGGTCCTGTTCAATCGAAAAGTTTAAAGAAAAAATGGGAATAGAGCATAAAAAATACCCTAGATATGCAAATTTAAAAGCGCGAGTTTTGAATCCAGCTATTCAAGAAGTTAACGAGAAGACTGATGTTTTTATAAGTCTTACAGAGATTAAAAAGGGACGAAGTGTAAATAAAATTAAATTTGCTATTCGTCATGCACCTGAAAGAGAAATCCAAGTCCCCCATTTGGAGAAAAAATCGGCAAGCATTGAAGAACCCAATGAATTGGATAAACTATGCATCCAAATGAACGAACTAGCAGAGGGCTATCAATTCGATACCGCCTTTTTTGCGCAGCTACATCAAGGGGCATCTCTAATCTGGCAAGACGATGCCGAACAAGAATTAGAATTCTTGATTCGCTACGTCAACGAAGAAAAAACCGTGAAGAATCCACTTGGGTTCATCAAATCCAAAATCACTTCCGCCTGGGAGATCCATGAAGCTGGCGGACGGATTACATTTGCAGATCTGCAGCCGGTGAAAGAACGCTGGGCTGGACGAGAAGAAAAACTTCCGGATTGGTTCACTTCTATAGATGAACCGTCTGAACCATCGGAATCGAACCCGGAACTCGATAAAGAAAAAGAGAAGCTGCTGAAAAAGTTGGCCGACAAAAAGAAACGAACGAAGAAAGATGCTTCCACTTCTTAAATAGAAAAGCCAAAAGCCCGATGTGATTCTCTTTCTTTGAAAAATCACTTGGGGCTTTTTGGTTCGTCTTTCAAGGATGGGCGAGTAAACGGACCATCCTTTTTGGTTGATCTACGGAAAAGATAGCCGAAGCCGGCTGTCTTTTCTTGCTCTTGAACTACTGGGGAATGACCGTCCATCGAGGACGATCGACCCC
>NZ_JAAMTH010000004.1 GCF_018283455.1 Planococcus sp. MSAK28401
AAATTATTTTTTAATGATTTTGAATGTAACTTATTAGCAATTAAGTTACATTCACTTTCAATGTTTATAAGCCAAGTATTGCTATGAAAATTAACGTGAATACGAAACTTGCAACGATGGACATAACCCAATGAGTCTTGTTCGTTATTCTTAAAAGTTTATTCACGATAAAATTAATGATTAAAATGGCTAAAAAGACGACAACGAACGTTACTAGAAAATAAACGAACAATTGATTTCTCCACCTTTCATACATACGCTAAAGAAATAATAATGCACTTTGTTATACCTATTTATTTCCAGTAAGGTTTCATTTTTTCTAAAAAAGAACTTCAAATGAATTTTTTCTACTCAATCTGAATGTAACTTAATCCTAATTAAGTTACATTCAAAACCCTGATTCTATTGACTTCCAGCAAAAAAACCAGCGAAACTGAAATTACATAAAAAAATGATACATTCAGATCCTTGCGTTTCCTGCGTTCGCTTTTCCTTGGCGGCGCTCTTTTTTCTTTTGATCTCGCTTACCTTAAATAGTGGGATACATAGGTTATTCTTAGAAACAATAAAACTAAAAAATCTCTGCAGCTAGTTAAAGGGGCAATGAACGATGGAATCTGTTGAATACAAAAAATTGATGGCTGAAATCGAGAAATTGAAGTTTCATAATATTAGTTTGCTGACGCTTGTCGGGTTGTTAAATGACGAGAAGATGCAGGAACCGACCATTCATTAAACTGTGGTTACTTATGATTTGTCTAAGCACGATTTACGGGAGTTCACTCGGCTTATTCAGAGCTACACAGGAAATAATTTTGCTTTGGAGCAAAAAGCGTTGCTGATTAATCCGGTTTTTAAGCGAACTAACCTTCTCGCGATTGTGAAGTCATTGGTGGCTTCAGGCATGTTTGAAGCGAGGGAGCAAGAAATTTTAAACTCCTATGAGGGGTGAAAAGGGGAGGATGAGATGAGAAATAAGCAGCAAGAGATGAAAGATGTCCAACCGATCCGGTCACTGGAAAAGATTGAGGACATGAAATGGAGCTTGAAGAAATGGTGCAGCGAACGAGATTACATCCTGTTTCTCCTGGGCATCAATTCCGGGTTGCGTGTCGGGGATCTGTTAAAGATTAAAACGAGCGAGATCCAGGGCAAAAAGGTGGTGTCGTTGCGTGAAGGGAAAACCGGAAAACGTCGGACGATCCACCTCGGCAACATTTACGACGAACTGGATGCTTATATTCGCACATTAGAAGGCGCTGAGTGGCTTTTTCCGAGTCGAAAGGGAAATGGACCCATTACGCGTGTTCAAGCGTACAGACAGCTTCAGAAGGCCGCACAGATGGTCGATATCTCGATAGGCATCGGCACGCACACCTTGCGCAAAACATTCGGCTATTGGCATTACAAGCAGTTTAAAGATATTGCCGAGCTGCAGAATATCTTGAACCATGCGCATCCGCAGATTACCTTGCGTTACATTGGCATCACCGATGAGCAAATCGAGAGCAATTTAAAAGCGTTTCGCCTGTAAAACTCCTAGCATTTTTCTGCGGAGTTTTTTTTGTCAAAAAACGGGTTCTAAGGGGGTTCTAATCGACTTTAAGTATGAACCCCTAGTTCTACTCGGTTTTGGCATTAGAATCGGTTTAAAGGGAGTTCTGTGCGTTTTAAAGATGCATTGCTGAGGTGATTTGCTTTGTCTTTGTGAAATACGACAGTTTAAATACAAACTTGGAGGAGATTCGTTGCTTGTTTTGAACTATTACTTTTTCGGTCCCACTTGTTTGCCCACCACCGGTACGCGCGCGTACGCGTGTTGTTGGTGTTTTAATTACTTTGTTTTAAATGTTTTAACTGTTTTAGGACGTCTGAAACCCTTGGTATGACTGAGCTGAAAGAGTTTAACTATTACCTTTTCGATTCAAACTATTACTTTTTCGATTCGAACTATTACCTTTTCGATTCGAAACTATTACCTTTTCGATTCGAACTATTACCTTTTCGATTCGAAATATGAAAAATTAAAAAATTAGTAATAAAACCTTTTACATATGGATTCATTGATGATATTATCGATTTAAACATTACTTTTAAAAATTTAAGTAATATTAATTTAGGGGACGTGACTTGATGAATCAAAATTACGTGGTGACTCAGGGAAACAATTTGATTGAAGCTAGACATAAAAAGCCGTTAACTGCACGAGAACAAAAAATTATTCTTACTATGGTTAGCATGATTGAGCCTACAGATGGGGATTTTAAAGACTACATAATTTCTGTTCGTGATTTTCATGAAATGCTAGGACTTGAGGGAAGAGAACACTACACAGAAATTAAAAAGATAGTAGAAAGTTTAATGACAAAGGTAGTAGAGATCCCTTTAGAAGATAAAGGATGGCTAATGACTCACTGGGTATCTACTGCAAGATATGTAGATGGTTCTGGAGTGATACAGATTCGTTTTGCACCTGAGTTAAAACCTTACTTACTGCAACTCAAAGACACTTTTACTTCGTACAAGTTGAATAATATTTTGTCGCTTAAAAGCGTGTATGCTATTCGGCTCTACGAATTAATGAAAAAGTGGCAAACTGTTGCTGAATGGAAATGTTCAATAGACTCATTAAGAGGAAAATTGGGCGCTTCCAATAAGTCGTATAATCTCTACGGCAACTTTAAAAATAAGATATTGCTTCCTGCAATTAAAGAATTAAACGAGCAAACAGATCTATTAATTCAGTACAAAGAAATCAAAAAAGGTAGAAAAGTCGATGCTATTGAATTTACTATTCGTCATGTCCCAGAAAAGAAAATTAAAGTCCCTCATCTTGAAAATATTTCTGAATCCGTTGAAGAATTGAGTGAAATGGATAGGCTACGTATCCGAGTGAACGAACTCGCAGAGGGCTATCAATTCGATACCGCCTTTTTTGCGCAGCTGCATCAAGGCGCATCCCTAATCTGGAAAGATGATGCCGAACAGGAATTGGAATTCTTGATTCGCTATGTCAACGAAGAAAAGAGCGTAAAGAATCCACTCGGGTTTATCAAATCCAAAATCACTTCCGCCTGGGAAATCCACGAAGCTGGCGGCCGGATTACATTTGCGGATCTGCAGCCGGTGAAAGAACGCTGGGCCGGACGCGAAGAAAAACTTCCGGATTGGTTCACCTCTAAAGATGAACCGGTTGAACCATCGGAATCGGATCCGGAACTCGCTAAAGAAAAAGAGAAGCTACTGAAAAAGTTGGCTGAAAAAAAGAAACGCCCTCAAGAAGATGCTTCACCTTCTTAAACAGAAAATCAAAAGCCCGTTCCGATTTCCTCTCGCTGGAATATCAGAATGGGCTTTTTTCGGTTCATTTTTTATTCTTTTTTCTCTCTCTTTTGGATATCCGAAGGCGACAAGTAAAACCCTGTCACCACCCCAATTTTGGGGTGGTGTATAACTGGGCACTGTCGGATTTTTTACGCGGCAATCTCTTGGATCTTCCATTCTTTTTTTCTAGCCAATTGTTTTTCGAGTTCCTCTTCAACAATCAAAACGAAAAAGTTCAGTGAGAGTGCCCATTTATACGCACCGATTTTTTCTGCAAAAAAGTCACTGCCTTTCTCTGAGTTTCCTGCCGGAGCTAATGAGCAGCAAAACAATCGTAAAGGTGAAAAAAGTGAGAAAGAGCATAAGGGAAACGTGTCCCCATTTTCAATGTGGAACTAGGCAGAGCCTAGTGTTTAGTTGGGTACATCAAATTTCGGTTTTGACACAGTTTTGTTCCATTTTTTTTATGGTTTGGCACAAGTTTGTGCCAGCTTTTTTGTGTTTGGTACAGTTTTGTACCAACTTTTTTTCATCGATTTTATCTGTTTCCGTTCTTTTTTAAAGCCAATTTGAATTTTAAAAAACAGTTGAATTCAGGATTATCTTTAGAAAAAAACAACCGATCGTTTTTTCGAAATGCACTTTTTTATTGGCACAAACTGTGTCAGTAGGGCAAAAAAGATGGGATAGTTTGTGCCAAATCTCTATTTTGCTTTTATAAAATTCAGTGCCGAAATAATAAGCAAGGCGATAATAGAAGCCCCAAGGAATATTAGGCCAATAACACCTAATCCCATTCCGTCCCAGCCACCAATATCCAAGCTCCAAATAATAACGATGACACTTAAAATGGCAAAAACTAAAGGAATGATGTATTGGAAGGGGGAGTTTCTTTTATAGAAAATCCAAGAAAAAAAGATTAAAAACGAACTGATTATAATACCTATGATAATTAAATCCATTTTAAAAACTCCTTAAGCTTAAGAATTTTTTAGTATATCGGTTGTCTTTTGCCTAGTTTTATTCTTCACGATCTATGGATCAAGGAAGAAGGACTAATGATTATTACTAAGTTCACGTCAAGCTAGAGATGATGAACAGATTCATTTGATATTGATAAACTTCCGATAACCTGTGATGTGTAGACTTGTTTACTTAATTTTAAAGACCTCTATGCACGTTTTAAGAGATTAAGGGGACGTTAAGAAAATGTTCGCAGCAACGAATAAGATAAAAGCTGCCGCTAAGAACATCAGGTAGGCCACCCATTTTCTCTTTCTTCGAAATTCTTTAAGACCCATCACCAGCATCATCATTCCCATAGAGAGAATCATGAAGTTTTGGTATTCAAAGTTCTTTGTGAGTAATCCATATACGGCGAATCCAAACGTGAGTACTGCAAATAGAATATGTAAAATCGTTAACAACAAAGTTACTCTCCCTTTCTTTGAGTAAATTCTAGAAATATTTACCAACCTATACAAACTGTAAAGGAACATAAGTCACTTGACCAATCTATTTTGTATGTTTAAGAAAATACTTCAGATGGAATTGAAAGTTCTTGAAAAGTGGAGAGTGCCCATCTATACACCTAAAAAAAATCTGGTGTACTATGGGCAGCTTCCAGCTGTAAATAATGCGAGACATTGAACGTGCAGCGGCTAAATGAAAAGAATAAAAGTCCCAACAAGATCCGAGAGCGAAAAGTGAGAGTGCCCAGTTATACACCACCCTAAAATCGGGGTGGTTCCTGGAACTTCTATGTCGCCTTCGGATGTGTGAAAAAAGAGTGCAGGAGGGATCGAACTCTTATAACATGAAAGAAAAAGGCGGTGAGCGATTGATGATGACCCCGAGTGAAGTAAGTACCCGATTAAAAATCCAACCCTCTACTTTACGAAAGTATTCTGCTTTGCTTGAACAGGAGGGCATTCAATTCAAACGAACACACAAAAACGCCCGTCTTTACACAGATAGCGAGTACATAGCGATTGAAAGCATCATAGCGACAGTGCATAGCGGTAAAAAATCGCTTGAAGATGCCGTTATAGAGGCGTCTAGGCAGTTGAAGAAGGGCGTTTCTGTAGCGCCACGCGAGCGCGATAGCGACGACATAGCAGCTGCTACGCTGGATGAAGTAAAACAGCTAAAAAACCAGATACAGCAACAAGAAGAGCGTCAAAAAGAACGAGATATGATGTTTGTAGAAATATTGGAGAAAATGCAGAAGAAGATTGATCAGATGGAAGCCCAGCAGAAACAATTACTTGCACCACTACCGGAAGATAGCGAGTTAGAAGCGTTAGAATCGTCTTCACAGGAGCCAGAAAACGAACCAGAAACGGTCGCACCTAAAAAAGACACTCGAGGTTTATGGGCAAGGATCTGGAATAAATAAAACTGTAAAGAGTAATTCATAGACTTGGATTAGTTAGAGAGGGGGATACTATGCAGACAGAATTATTTAACTTAAAGCGCAAGAACCGAAAAACGTTTATTGCTGACGAAAAATTTTGGAGCAGTGTTGAGTACATGACATTTCATAGTGCTCATCTAGAAATAAAGTTAAAACGCGGTCGTCCAATTAAGTATCTTCACTACTGGTTTTTCGAAATCATAGAGAACGAACAATCCTATATAGACGAAAAAAAACAAGAGATCTATGAAGAAGAAGGGTGTTCTTACTGTTTTCCAAAAGAAAATGAAGAATTTCTAGATTTTTTGTATAAAGAATCGAAAAGAAGAAAATTAATAGAATATGCTATGTAGTAAATTCAAGACTTTACTTGAAGATTTACATCGGCATTAGAACTAACAAAATAAGGGTTTTGAATGTAACTTAAGTGCAGTTAAGTTACATTCAAATAAAGAAACAAGGCGTTACTAGAAAACTAAAACACAGATTAGGGGGACGGCTATGGATGAGTATATATTTGTAAAAAGTATCATTGATGAATGGGATCCGATTGGTTTATTGGATTTAGGATGCCCAGAGGACGAATACAACCCCGAAATCAAGGATATTGTAGCGCTCTTACCTAACGTAAAATCGGTTGATGAACTTGCATTAAGAATCAGACAAGTTTTCATAAAATGGTTTGAGGAATTTTTATCAATCGAAAAGTGCTATCCGGTAGCTTCGAAAATATGGGAGGCTGCTAAAAAAACATAGGCTACTTTTTTATTGCGTCTGAATGTAACTTAATGTGAATTAAGTTACATTCAGAACTTTGATTTCAGTGTACTGAAACACCTGTTAATTTAATAGCTCGTAAATTGTTTTTGCCGAACTTTGTGAAAGGGTGTAGATGAAATTAGTATCATCTAGATTCATTATCGTTCCCTGTTCTTTATGGATCCAGAGATAATATGATTCTTCACCGAATTCAACTTTATAGTGAGGATCCACCATATCAACTACTCCTGGCTCTTTTTTAGCTTTTTTGAACGCTTTGACTAAATGGCTAACAACTTCAGAGTCTGTGTATGAAGTTAATGAATCCTTTTTGATAACCGAAAAGCTTTCCATTTCGTAAACATCTACTTTCTCGATGTTTTCTGAAGAACACCCACCAACAAAAGACAAAGTGAAAACCACTAATATAAATAATAGAGACCATTGTTTCAACGGAATCCCCCCTTATGATTGATTAGACATATCTAAGCAATTAACGTTACTTATTTATTTTCAATTATTAATCTAACTTTAAAAATTATTTTTTTAATGATTTTGAATGTAACTTATTAGCAATTAAGTTACATTCACTTTCAATGTTTATAAGCCAAGTATTGCTATGAAAATTAACGTGAATACGAAACTTGCAACGATGGACATAACCCAATGAGTCTTGTTCGTTATTCTTAAAAGTTTATTCACGATAAAATTAATGATTAAAATGGCTAAAAAGACGACAACGAACGTTACTAGAAAATAAACGAACAATTGATTTCTCCACCTTTCATACATACGCTAAAGAAATAATAATGCACTTTGTTATACCTATTTATTTCCAGTAAGGTTTCATTTTTTCTAAAAAAGAACTTCAAATGAATTTTTCTACTCAATCTGAATGTAACTTAATTCTAATTAAGTTACATTCAAAACCCTGATTCTATTGACTTCCAGCAAAAAAACCAGCGAAACTGAAATTACATAAAAAAATGATACATTCAGATCCTTGCGTTTCCTGCGTTCGCTTTTCCTTGGCGGCGCTCTTTTTTCTTTTGATCTCGCTTACCTTAAATAGTGGGATACATAGGTTATTCTTAGAAACAATAAAACTAAAAAATCTCTGCAGCTAGTTAAAGGGGCAATGAACGATGGAATCTGTTGAATACAAAAAATTGATGGCTGAAATCGAGAAATTGAAGTTTCATAATATTAGTTTGCTGACACTTGTCGGGTTGTTAAATGACGAGAAGATGCAGGAACCGACCATTCATGAAACTGTGGTTACTTATGATTTGTCTAAGCACGATTTACGGGCGTTCACTCGGCTCATTCAGAGCTACACAGGAAATAATTTTGCGTTGGAGCAAAAAGCGTTGCTGATTAATCCGGTTTTTAAGCGAACTAACCTTCTCGCGATTGTGAAGTCATTGGTGGCTTCAGGCATGTTTGAAGCGAAGGGGCAAGAAATTTTAAACTCCTATGAGGGGTGAAAAGGGGAGGATGAGATGAGAAATAAGCAGCAAGAGATGAAAGATGTCCAACCGATCCGATCGTTAGAAAAGATCGAGGACATGAAATGGAGCTTGAAAAAATGGTGCGGTGAACGGGATTACATTCTGTTTCTTCTCGGCATCAATTCCGGCTTGCGTGTCGGAGATCTGTTAAACATCAAAATCAGCGAGATCCAGGGCAAGAAAGTGGTGGCGTTGCGTGAAGGAAAGACCGGAAAACGCCGGACAATCCACCTCGGCAACATTTACGAGGAACTCGATGCCTATATTCGTACGTTAGAGGGCACTGAATGGCTGTTTCCCAGCCGCAAGGGAAATGGACCGATTACGCGCGTTCAAGCGTACAGACAGCTTCAGAAGGCCGCACAGATGGTCGATATTTCGGTAGGCATTGGGACGCACACCTTACGCAAGACCTTTGGGTATTGGCACTACAAGCAATTCAAAGACATTGCCGAGCTGCAGAATATCTTGAATCATGCGCACCCACAGATTACCTTGCGATACATCGGCATCACGGACGAGAGTATTGAAAATAACTTGCGAAGCTTTTTGTTATAAAAACTTGTTTAATTATTGGTCTTTTAAAAAATCAAAACAACTAAAAAAAAGAGAGGATCATCTCAAGGAGAGATCCTCTCTTTTTTTTAGTTGTTTTTTTTCACATTGTCTACATATTGCTTTGCTTCAACTAATCCTAATCCTGTTTTCTCTCTAACTTTTTTAACTATTTTTGTATAATTTTCATCTGAATTAATCATAAATTTAACTTCAGAAGTTAAATCAGTATTAGTTGCAATCATTTTCGTTTGATTTAATTGCTTATTTTTGTTTAAAAGAACGCCAATAATAATCACTGCGCATAGAGTTATTATGAATGAAGCTAATGGTGTCGTCATATTATTTTGCACCCTTTCTTTGGTTTAATAATTTATAAATTACAAGCGTTCTTCACGTTTGTAAAGCCAGTCAATTCTGCAACCAGCGCACTTAAAATTGCAGCTTTCTCTTTAGCGCTTGTTGCACCAACTAATAATTTAGCCGATTCGACTGCCCCTCCTAAATCTTTAATATATTTTTTAATTTTAGTTATTTTCGCAATTGGAATGGCATTCATTACAAGTAATTCAGCGATAGATAAACTGCATCCCCACCAACCGTAAGGCTGCATGATTAAGGGTGCTTTTTCCCCCATCTCTGGATTGAAAATATGAGAAGTAATCCCTTTGTCGTTAAAGTATTGATTAATCGCTTGTGAATCGCCCGATGCTAATAATTCATCTGGTATTTCTTCGATAGCCGTTAATGTTGTAATGATTTGTTCAAGTTCTTCACTGGTCAGTTGATTTTCTTCACCATCACTTTCTTGAGCACTCACCATGTTTGATGAGAACATAGAAAAAAGTAGTGTCATTGACATGAGTAAAATTAAAGATTTAATTCTGTTTTCTTTAAAACGAATTAGCATTTGATTCCCTCCGAATAGTTTGAAGTATTTTATGCTATTTTAACATACTTAATTTACTTTTTATTACTTTAATAACAATTTATGTAAAAAAATTTTATTAATAGACTACACTTATTCAACTGATCTTTTTGTAGTTCCTTACAAGCGTTTCATTAGCCAGGTATTCTACAAGATATATCCAATGAGCTAATTAATATATTTGTTTTGTTGCTCATTTGCAGAAGTAGATTCACACAATACAACTAGCTTGTCTTAATAATTCAGACAAACTGACTAAATAGCGTTTTGCCTGTAAAACTCCCAGTATTTTTCTGCGGAGTTTTTTTGTTTGTCAAAAAACGGCTTCTAAGGTGTTTTAAATCGATTTTAAGGATGACCCCCTAGTTCTATTCGTTTTTGGTGTTAGAATCAATTTAAAGGGGTTTCTGTGCGTTTTAAAGATGCATTACTGAGGTGATTTACTTTGTCTTTGTGAAACACGACAATTTAAATAAAAACTTGGGGAGATCCGTTGCTTGTTTTGAACTATTACTTTTTCGGTCCCACTTGTTTGTCCACCACCACCGGTTCGCGCGCGTACGCGTGTTGTTGGTGTTTTTAAATCTTTTGTTTAAGGTCTTTGTTTTAAATGATTAGGGAATCCTTCAAACCCTTGGCGCCCAAGGGTTTGAAGGATTTAAAGGTAACAGTTTCGGTCCCAAAGGTAACAGTTTCGGTCCCAAAGGTAACAGTTTCGGTCTCTCAAAGGTAACAGTTTCGGTCCCAAAGGTAACAGTTTCGGTCTTAAATACCACAGTTTCGGTCCCAAATATAACAAAATAAATTATTATGTTACTTTGTTTTGACAAAAAGATTTAGGAACTATAAAGTTGTTTTTAAGGTAACTATATTTGATTTACTGTTATAAATGGAGGGGTCTTATGCAGGAGAACTATTTAGTATCTCAAAGAAATGATTTGATTGAAGCCCGTCATACTAATCCTTTATCGGTTAGAGAACAAAAAATAATACTGACAATGGTGAGTATGATTGAACCAACAGATGGAGACTTTAAAGATTATAGAATTTCTATAAAAGAATTTAGTGAGATGTTGGGATTAGAAGGAAGTGTTAAGTACACCGAGCTTAAAGAAATTACCAAGGATTTGATGTCTAAGAGCATTGAAATTCCTCGTACTGACGGTGGATGGCTTTTTGCTAATTGGATATCCAGTGCTGAATATCAAAAAGGCGAAGGGGTGATCGCTTTATCTTTTTCTCCAAAATTAAAGCCGTATCTTCTGCAATTAAAAGACACATTTACCACATACCGTCTCAGTAATATATTGTCACTCAAAAGTACCTACTCTATTCGATTGTATGAACTCATGAAAAAGTGGCAACACTTAGGTAGCTGGTCCTGTTCAATCGAAAAGTTTAAAGAAAAAATGGGAATAGAGCATAAAAAATACCCTAGATATGCAAATTTAAAAGCGCGAGTTTTGAATCCAGCTATTCAAGAAGTTAACGAGAAGACTGATGTTTTTATAAGTCTTACAGAGATTAAAAAGGGACGAAGTGTAAATAAAATTAAATTTGCTATTCGTCATGCACCTGAAAGAGAAATCCAAGTCCCCCATTTGGAGAAAAAATCGGCAAGCATTGAAGAACCCAATGAATTGGATAAACTATGCATCCAAATGAACGAACTAGCAGAGGGCTATCAATTCGATACCGCCTTTTTTGCGCAGCTACATCAAGGGGCATCTCTAATCTGGCAAGACGATGCCGAACAAGAATTAGAATTCTTGATTCGCTACGTCAACGAAGAAAAAACCGTGAAGAATCCACTTGGGTTCATCAAATCCAAAATCACTTCCGCCTGGGAGATCCATGAAGCTGGCGGACGGATTACATTTGCAGATCTGCAGCCGGTGAAAGAACGCTGGGCTGGACGAGAAGAAAAACTTCCGGATTGGTTCACTTCTATAGATGAACCGTCTGAACCATCGGAATCGAACCCGGAACTCGATAAAGAAAAAGAGAAGCTGCTGAAAAAGTTGGCCGACAAAAAGAAACGAACGAAGAAAGATGCTTCCACTTCTTAAATAGAAAAGCCAAAAGCCCGATGTGATTCTCTTTCTTTGAAAAATCACTTGGGGCTTTTTGGTTCGTCTTTCAAGGATGGGCGAGTAAACGGACCATCCTTTTTGGTTGATCTACGGAAAAGATAGCCGAAGCCGGCTGTCTTTTCTTGCTCTTGAACTACTGGGGAATGACCGTCCATCGAGGACGATCGACCCCATGCCGTTGATCTTGAGGGGCGCATCCCAAAGGATGCAGCCCCTTGCTTTTGACCTTCGGTCTTACCCTCGGAGAGCACACCTTTATGCAATAAAGTATAGTGTGCTATACTTTACATGGAAGTTGACCGAATTATGGGGGTGTGTTTTTGTGAGTTTTGCTGTGGTACGGATGCAAAAAATGAAGAGTCCAGATTTAAAGGGCATGCAATTTCACAACCAACGAGAACGGGAAAGTCGGACGAATCCAGACATTGATCCGGACCGTGCTCACTTGAATTATGATTTGCTCCATCAAGAAAAAATTGATTACAACAAACAAGTGAAAGAAATTATTGAGAGCCAAAAAGTGAGCGAACGGAAAACCCGAAAAGATGCCGTGCTCGTCAATGAGTTGCTGGTGACTTCGGACCGGAAATTTTTTGACGGATTGGATCCGGCTGAACAGAAACGGTTTTTCGAGGAAAGCCATAAATTGTTCTCCGAACGTTACGGCAAACAAAATATCGCTTATGCGACGGTTCACAACGACGAGAAAACGCCTCACATGCATTTAGGGGTCGTTCCGATGCGTGACGGCAAACTCCAGGGCAAGAATGTCTTTAATCGGCAGGAATTGCAGTGGATGCAGGAAGAATTCCCGAAACACATGCAAAGTGTTGGTTTTGAAGTCGAACGGGGCATTGCCTCTGACCGGAAACACATCGAAATGAGCCGTTTTAAGGCATTGACGCTCAATGAAGAGATCAAAACCCTAGAGAAGGAAACAGAAGCCCTTAGAAACGCGCTGACAGCTTCTAAGAAGGTCGATGAGCTTCAAGTCAGCAAACCCTCTCTCTTTGATCGGAATCACGTTAAATTGCCTGTAGAGGACTTTGAAGCACTTAAAGCAAGAGCGAAGGCTACCGAAGCCATTGAAAGCACGATTGAAACTCATGAGAAACGATTTGACGATATGGTCGATAACGTTATCGACAGCGATCGGAAACTGGACCAAGAAAAAAGAAAAACGGCACAGCTGCAGAAAGAAAACAACGGATTGAAAAAAGAAAATCTGGAACTGCAGAAGGAAAACAAAACCCTGAAAAGCCAGTTGAATGTTTTGATGGAATTTGCAAAAACTCAGCTGGAGAAATTCAAGGAATGGCAAAAAGAGCGTCAGCAAGAAAAAGAAAAAAATATTTCTAGAAAAAGAGATCAAGAACTTGAGCGTTAATTTCCGGTTCTTTTTTATTTTCATTTCATCGATTTCCGGAAAAGTGCTGTCAGAAAATTAAACTGTCCAAATTGGATAAGGTCATTTACGATGAAAGAAAAGGAGGCGATCCGCGATGACCTTTCATGCACCAGAAGATATTGCAACTGTCCTCAACATCAAACCGTCAACGCTCCGCAAGTATTCGTTATTGCTCGAACAAAGTGGCTATCTCTTCAAAAAAAATGCCCAGGGTCATCGTTGGTACACCGATACAGACCTCATGGCTTTACGAAAGTTCATAACGCTCAAGGATAGCAGTGGAATGACATTGGAAGACAGTGCAGAAGCGGTTTTCTTATGGTCTAAAACGGAAAGCGTAGCGGGCCGAGCTATACTTTCTGAAGCGACACAAGGCGATACGGAACGCCACGAAGCGGTAGTAAATGAGCTGACCGTTGAGGAGCGTTTGCTGCGATTGATACAACACCAGCAACAGACGATCGATCGAATGGCGCAAAGCATTCAAAAGCAAGAAGAGCAAAACGAGCTGATTTTAGAGGAAGTGAAAACCCTGAAGGGCAGCCTGAAGCCACTGGACGCCCCTTCGTCCGATCAGCTCAAGATAGCGAGCGTAGAATCGTCCTCACAGCAAGAAAAAAGCGAACCGGAGTCGGTAACGCCTCCAAAAGATACCCGAAGTTTATGGGCTAGGATCTGGAACAAATGAATTCTTTAAATCGGTTAGCAGATCCCCAGATAAGAAAGGAAGAGATAGTGTGAAATTTGTAAAAGGTATGTATGTGATTTTAATTCTTTTTATGACAGTTAATTTTTTAAGCGTTTTTGTATTTAATGATTCTTATTCAGGCATTGCTTCATGGATTAATGTGTTGCTCTTTTTACTAGGTAGCGTCTTTTATATAAATGCTCGACATCATTTCAAAAGAGAAGTTCAATAGGTCTAATACGGAATTGAATGTAACATAAGTGCAGATAAGTTACATTCACATTCACTTAAAGTGGAGAAAGAGGTGAATTCAGATGAAATATATCTTAAACGGCTTAATTACTATCCTTTTATCTATAATCGGATTTTATGCGATTTTAACTCTTTTGATATTCACAGTGAGTGATAGCGATGAAGTAGTGCTCTATGCATTTGCAATTGTCCTAGGGGCGTTACTTATTATCATTATCAATCAGTTAGTTAGATTGAACGACAAAATGGAAGCAAGCAAAAGCGAACTTAATTAATTTGAATGTAACTTATTGTGAATTAAGTTACATTCGGAATCTATAAAATAAAAGAGTTGCTGCTCTCAAAAAATCAGCAACTCTTTGGTGTTTGCACTACTGTTTTTTAAAGCTGGAAAAAGTAAAACGAAAAGAAAATTAGAAACAAAGCCAGCACTGTAAGAAAATTTTCAGTTCTTTTGCTAATTTCTTTTTCTAGAAATGGCAGCTTCTCAAAGAGAGTCATTAGAATATAAGCTAGAATTCCTGCTAGAATAGCTCCAGTTAACGTGCGGAAATCATAAATGTATTTATCAATATAGCTAAGAAAAATGATGGCGAAGGCAACAGAAAATGCTCTCGTATGGTATTTTAAATTATATTTTTTCTCCTTTTTCATCTCATTTCCCCTCTACTTCAAATTGTCTGTTGCTAATATACCAATTTCTTTCCAGCAAGGTTTCATTTTTATTTAAGCAATAGATATCAAGAAACTTTCTATTGATTCTGAATGTAACTTATTAGCAATTAAGTTACATTCAAAAGAAGATAAATCAAGGGGTTATTCTTCGTCACCAAAGTCGATCATCACGCCTACTATCTCTTTAGAAACATTGTATTTTATTCTGACTTCATACATCCCATCACCGTATCCCGACATGGCAACGGTGCCACCAGGGACTATTCCTCCCTGGTCATCAGATGCTACGCTATCCGTACAGGCAACATAGTATTTTAATCCCTCTTCATCTATCTCAATGTCATAAACGTTTTCTACTTCACCAGGAATACTTTCATCTTTTCCAAATAAATTGGCATCGAAGATACCCGCCTGTGCAGAATCAACGCCAATAAGCCGATCGCAAACATGCCATTTGCCACTCGGTTTCTTTTCTGCGAAGTAAGCCGTCAACGTTTTAACGGTTTCATCGTCTGTATAAGAAATGGAGGCTGTCCATTGTCCTTTTTTTACATTGGCTAAATGAACTTGCATCTCTGTGTCCTCGATTGAGTAGCATGGATCTGTGACTACCAGTTCTCCACTTTCTACCGCAAAATGACCGATTAGTTGAGACTTGCCGGCATTTTTTTTCGGGACAAACCAATCGATGAACTCATATAACGTGGACGCTTTATTTTCTGTATTTCCACTTTTTACATTCCACCGATAGACATGCTCCTGCATCCATCTTTTTCGTATGCGGTAGCAAAGTTTATCGCCACTCTTATTTTCTCCAATACAAATCATATCAGCAGGTAAGTTTTCAGGTCTGTTGGATTGGTTTTGAATTATGGTGAGTGAAAACAAGGCCCATGCACCAAATTCGGCGCCATTCGTTTCTAAATAAAGATCCTTGAATTCATCTGGGAAAAGTGCCCCTAGTTGTTTTTCGGCTTTTTTTAAATCGACCAATGAAACGCCTGTCGTTATTGATTTCGAATCAATCATATCAATTACTTTTTTCATGACTTATCCTCCATTTGCAATCCGATTGCGAAAGCGAAATTTTGTATTTGTTTTTTCTCGAAAGAGCTACAAGATCGATTATCCCTATTTTAGCAAAATCAAGAAGGGGGCGAGTTTTTAATGATTTTTGAATGTAACTTAATCCTAATTAAGTTACATTCAAAACCCTGATTCTATTGACTTCCAGCAAAAAAACCAGCGAAACTGAAATTACATAAAAAAATGATACATTCAGATCCTTGCGTTTCCTGCGTTCGCTTTTCCTTGGCGGCGCTCTTTTTTCTTTTGATCTCGCTTACCTTAAATAGTGGGATACATAGGTTATTCTTAGAAACAATAAAACTAAAAAATCTCTGCAGCTAGTTAAAGGGGCAATGAACGATGGAATCTGTTGAATACAAAAAATTGATGGCTGAAATCGAGAAATTGAAGTTTCATAATATTAGTTTGCTGACGCTTGTCGGGTTGTTAAATGACGAGAAGATGCAGGAACCGACCATTCATTAAACTGTGGTTACTTATGATTTGTCTAAGCACGATTTACGGGAGTTCACTCGGCTTATTCAGAGCTACACAGGAAATAATTTTGCTTTGGAGCAAAAAGCGTTGCTGATTAATCCGGTTTTTAAGCGAACTAACCTTCTCGCGATTGTGAAGTCATTGGTGGCTTCAGGCATGTTTGAAGCGAGGGAGCAAGAAATTTTAAACTCCTATGAGGGGTGAAAAGGGGAGGATGAGATGAGAAATAAGCAGCAAGAGATGAAAGATGTCCAACCGATCCGGTCACTGGAAAAGATTGAGGACATGAAATGGAGCTTGAAGAAATGGTGCAGCGAACGAGATTACATCCTGTTTCTCCTGGGCATCAATTCCGGGTTGCGTGTCGGGGATCTGTTAAAGATTAAAACGAGCGAGATCCAGGGCAAAAAGGTGGTGTCGTTGCGTGAAGGGAAAACCGGAAAACGTCGGACGATCCACCTCGGCAACATTTACGACGAACTGGATGCTTATATTCGCACATTAGAAGGCGCTGAGTGGCTTTTTCCGAGTCGAAAGGGAAATGGACCCATTACGCGTGTTCAAGCGTACAGACAGCTTCAGAAGGCCGCACAGATGGTCGATATCTCGATAGGCATCGGCACGCACACCTTGCGCAAAACATTCGGCTATTGGCATTACAAGCAGTTTAAAGATATTGCCGAGCTGCAGAATATCTTGAACCATGCGCATCCGCAGATTACCTTGCGTTACATTGGCATCACCGATGAGCAAATCGAGAGCAATTTAAAAGCGTTTCGCCTGTAAAACTCCTAGCATTTTTCTGCGGAGTTTTTTTTGTCAAAAAACGGGTTCTAAGGGGGTTCTAATCGACTTTAAGTATGAACCCCTAGTTCTACTCGGTTTTGGCATTAGAATCGGTTTAAAGGGAGTTCTGTGCGTTTTAAAGATGCATTGCTGAGGTGATTTGCTTTGTCTTTGTGAAATACGACAGTTTAAATACAAACTTGGAGGAGATTCGTTGCTTGTTTTGAACTATTACTTTTTCGGTCCCACTTGTTTGCCCACCACCGGTACGCGCGCGTACGCGTGTTGTTGGTGTTTTAATTACTTTGTTTTAAATGTTTTAACTGTTTTAGGACGTCTGAAACCCTTGGTATGACTGAGCTGAAAGAGTTTAACTATTACCTTTTCGATTCAAACTATTACTTTTTCGATTCGAACTATTACCTTTTCGATTCGAAACTATTACCTTTTCGATTCGAACTATTACCTTTTCGATTCGAAATATGAAAAATTAAAAAATTAGTAATAAAACCTTTTACATATGGATTCATTGATGATATTATCGATTTAAACATTACTTTTAAAAATTTAAGTAATATTAATTTAGGGGACGTGACTTGATGAATCAAAATTACGTGGTGACTCAGGGAAACAATTTGATTGAAGCTAGACATAAAAAGCCGTTAACTGCACGAGAACAAAAAATTATTCTTACTATGGTTAGCATGATTGAGCCTACAGATGGGGATTTTAAAGACTACATAATTTCTGTTCGTGATTTTCATGAAATGCTAGGACTTGAGGGAAGAGAACACTACACAGAAATTAAAAAGATAGTAGAAAGTTTAATGACAAAGGTAGTAGAGATCCCTTTAGAAGATAAAGGATGGCTAATGACTCACTGGGTATCTACTGCAAGATATGTAGATGGTTCTGGAGTGATACAGATTCGTTTTGCACCTGAGTTAAAACCTTACTTACTGCAACTCAAAGACACTTTTACTTCGTACAAGTTGAATAATATTTTGTCGCTTAAAAGCGTGTATGCTATTCGGCTCTACGAATTAATGAAAAAGTGGCAAACTGTTGCTGAATGGAAATGTTCAATAGACTCATTAAGAGGAAAATTGGGCGCTTCCAATAAGTCGTATAATCTCTACGGCAACTTTAAAAATAAGATATTGCTTCCTGCAATTAAAGAATTAAACGAGCAAACAGATCTATTAATTCAGTACAAAGAAATCAAAAAAGGTAGAAAAGTCGATGCTATTGAATTTACTATTCGTCATGTCCCAGAAAAGAAAATTAAAGTCCCTCATCTTGAAAATATTTCTGAATCCGTTGAAGAATTGAGTGAAATGGATAGGCTACGTATCCGAGTGAACGAACTCGCAGAGGGCTATCAATTCGATACCGCCTTTTTTGCGCAGCTGCATCAAGGCGCATCCCTAATCTGGAAAGATGATGCCGAACAGGAATTGGAATTCTTGATTCGCTATGTCAACGAAGAAAAGAGCGTAAAGAATCCACTCGGGTTTATCAAATCCAAAATCACTTCCGCCTGGGAAATCCACGAAGCTGGCGGCCGGATTACATTTGCGGATCTGCAGCCGGTGAAAGAACGCTGGGCCGGACGCGAAGAAAAACTTCCGGATTGGTTCACCTCTAAAGATGAACCGGTTGAACCATCGGAATCGGATCCGGAACTCGCTAAAGAAAAAGAGAAGCTACTGAAAAAGTTGGCTGAAAAAAAGAAACGCCCTCAAGAAGATGCTTCACCTTCTTAAACAGAAAATCAAAAGCCCGTTCCGATTTCCTCTCGCTGGAATATCAGAATGGGCTTTTTTCGGTTCATTTTTTATTCTTTTTTCTCTCTCTTTTGGATATCCGAAGGCGACAAGTAAAACCCTGTCACCACCCCAATTTTGGGGTGGTGTATAACTGGGCACTGTCGGATTTTTTACGCGGCAATCTCTTGGATCTTCCATTCTTTTTTTCTAGCCAATTGTTTTTCGAGTTCCTCTTCAACAATCAAAACGAAAAAGTTCAGTGAGAGTGCCCATTTATACGCACCGATTTTTTCTGCAAAAAAGTCACTGCCTTTCTCTGAGTTTCCTGCCGGAGCTAATGAGCAGCAAAACAATCGTAAAGGTGAAAAAAGTGAGAAAGAGCATAAGGGAAACGTGTCCCCATTTTCAATGTGGAACTAGGCAGAGCCTAGTGTTTAGTTGGGTACATCAAATTTCGGTTTTGACACAGTTTTGTTCCATTTTTTTTATGGTTTGGCACAAGTTTGTGCCAGCTTTTTTGTGTTTGGTACAGTTTTGTACCAACTTTTTTTCATCGATTTTATCTGTTTCCGTTCTTTTTTAAAGCCAATTTGAATTTTAAAAAACAGTTGAATTCAGGATTATCTTTAGAAAAAAACAACCGATCGTTTTTTCGAAATGCACTTTTTTATTGGCACAAACTGTGTCAGTAGGGCAAAAAAGATGGGATAGTTTGTGCCAAATCTCTATTTTGCTTTTATAAAATTCAGTGCCGAAATAATAAGCAAGGCGATAATAGAAGCCCCAAGGAATATTAGGCCAATAACACCTAATCCCATTCCGTCCCAGCCACCAATATCCAAGCTCCAAATAATAACGATGACACTTAAAATGGCAAAAACTAAAGGAATGATGTATTGGAAGGGGGAGTTTCTTTTATAGAAAATCCAAGAAAAAAAGATTAAAAACGAACTGATTATAATACCTATGATAATTAAATCCATTTTAAAAACTCCTTAAGCTTAAGAATTTTTTAGTATATCGGTTGTCTTTTGCCTAGTTTTATTCTTCACGATCTATGGATCAAGGAAGAAGGACTAATGATTATTACTAAGTTCACGTCAAGCTAGAGATGATGAACAGATTCATTTGATATTGATAAACTTCCGATAACCTGTGATGTGTAGACTTGTTTACTTAATTTTAAAGACCTCTATGCACGTTTTAAGAGATTAAGGGGACGTTAAGAAAATGTTCGCAGCAACGAATAAGATAAAAGCTGCCGCTAAGAACATCAGGTAGGCCACCCATTTTCTCTTTCTTCGAAATTCTTTAAGACCCATCACCAGCATCATCATTCCCATAGAGAGAATCATGAAGTTTTGGTATTCAAAGTTCTTTGTGAGTAATCCATATACGGCGAATCCAAACGTGAGTACTGCAAATAGAATATGTAAAATCGTTAACAACAAAGTTACTCTCCCTTTCTTTGAGTAAATTCTAGAAATATTTACCAACCTATACAAACTGTAAAGGAACATAAGTCACTTGACCAATCTATTTTGTATGTTTAAGAAAATACTTCAGATGGAATTGAAAGTTCTTGAAAAGTGGAGAGTGCCCATCTATACACCTAAAAAAAATCTGGTGTACTATGGGCAGCTTCCAGCTGTAAATAATGCGAGACATTGAACGTGCAGCGGCTAAATGAAAAGAATAAAAGTCCCAACAAGATCCGAGAGCGAAAAGTGAGAGTGCCCAGTTATACACCACCCTAAAATCGGGGTGGTTCCTGGAACTTCTATGTCGCCTTCGGATGTGTGAAAAAAGAGTGCAGGAGGGATCGAACTCTTATAACATGAAAGAAAAAGGCGGTGAGCGATTGATGATGACCCCGAGTGAAGTAAGTACCCGATTAAAAATCCAACCCTCTACTTTACGAAAGTATTCTGCTTTGCTTGAACAGGAGGGCATTCAATTCAAACGAACACACAAAAACGCCCGTCTTTACACAGATAGCGAGTACATAGCGATTGAAAGCATCATAGCGACAGTGCATAGCGGTAAAAAATCGCTTGAAGATGCCGTTATAGAGGCGTCTAGGCAGTTGAAGAAGGGCGTTTCTGTAGCGCCACGCGAGCGCGATAGCGACGACATAGCAGCTGCTACGCTGGATGAAGTAAAACAGCTAAAAAACCAGATACAGCAACAAGAAGAGCGTCAAAAAGAACGAGATATGATGTTTGTAGAAATATTGGAGAAAATGCAGAAGAAGATTGATCAGATGGAAGCCCAGCAGAAACAATTACTTGCACCACTACCGGAAGATAGCGAGTTAGAAGCGTTAGAATCGTCTTCACAGGAGCCAGAAAACGAACCAGAAACGGTCGCACCTAAAAAAGACACTCGAGGTTTATGGGCAAGGATCTGGAATAAATAAAACTGTAAAGAGTAATTCATAGACTTGGATTAGTTAGAGAGGGGGATACTATGCAGACAGAATTATTTAACTTAAAGCGCAAGAACCGAAAAACGTTTATTGCTGACGAAAAATTTTGGAGCAGTGTTGAGTACATGACATTTCATAGTGCTCATCTAGAAATAAAGTTAAAACGCGGTCGTCCAATTAAGTATCTTCACTACTGGTTTTTCGAAATCATAGAGAACGAACAATCCTATATAGACGAAAAAAAACAAGAGATCTATGAAGAAGAAGGGTGTTCTTACTGTTTTCCAAAAGAAAATGAAGAATTTCTAGATTTTTTGTATAAAGAATCGAAAAGAAGAAAATTAATAGAATATGCTATGTAGTAAATTCAAGACTTTACTTGAAGATTTACATCGGCATTAGAACTAACAAAATAAGGGTTTTGAATGTAACTTAAGTGCAGTTAAGTTACATTCAAATAAAGAAACAAGGCGTTACTAGAAAACTAAAACACAGATTAGGGGGACGGCTATGGATGAGTATATATTTGTAAAAAGTATCATTGATGAATGGGATCCGATTGGTTTATTGGATTTAGGATGCCCAGAGGACGAATACAACCCCGAAATCAAGGATATTGTAGCGCTCTTACCTAACGTAAATCGGTTGATGAACTTGCATTAAGAATCAGACAAGTTTTCATAAAATGGTTTGAGGAATTTTTATCAATCGAAAAGTGCTATCCGGTAGCTTCGAAAATATGGGAGGCTGCTAAAAAAACATAGGCTACTTTTTTATTGCGTCTGAATGTAACTTAATGTGAATTAAGTTACATTCAGAACTTTGATTTCAGTGTACTGAAACACCTGTTAATTTAATAGCTCGTAAATTGTTTTTGCCGAACTTTGTGAAAGGGTGTAGATGAAATTAGTATCATCTAGATTCATTATCGTTCCCTGTCTTTATGGATCCAGAGATATATGATTCTTCCCGAATTCAACTTTATAGTGAGGATCCACCATATCAACTACTCCTGGCTCTTTTTTAGCTTTTTTGAACGCTTTGACTAAATGGCTAACAACTTCAGAGTCTGTGTATGAAGTTAATGAATCCTTTTTGATAACCGAAAAGCTTTCCATTTCGTAAACATCTACTTTCTCGATGTTTTCTGAAGAACACCCACCAACAAAAGACAAAGTGAAAACCACTAATATAAATAATAGAGACCATTGTTTCAACGGAATCCCCCCTTATGATTGATTAGACATATCTAAGCAATTAACGTTACTTATTTATTTTCAATTATTAATCTAACTTTAA
>NZ_JAAMTH010000005.1 GCF_018283455.1 Planococcus sp. MSAK28401
GCTAGAAAAAATGCTGAAAGAGCGTGGCATTGAACGGGAACTGGTCGGCACGAACGAATTTAAAGACGTGAATGATTTCAAAGAGAAAAAAGAGCAGATACGAGAATTAGATACAAAAATCGTGGATTTGGAGAAGAAATACACGGCAGAACGTGAAAAGCTCCAGGAAGGCGTACAAGAGCTTGTAAAGGCGGTAGAGTCCTCTAAGTCGGTTGAAGGCTTGGAAGTCGAGAAAGCAGGCTTATTTGACCGTAGAAACGTCAAAATGCCTGCTGAGGACTTCGAGAACATGAAAACCTTAGCGAAGGCTTCAGAAGCCCTTAAAACGCAAAATACGAAGCTTCAGCGTGAATCAGATGCTAATTTGAGAGAAAAACAGAAACTAGAAAAAGAAAATGCAGAATTGAAACAAGAGAACAGTCAAGTTAAAGCAGATCTTAAAACACTGGAAAAAGCGTTTGAGATGCAGAAGCGAGTTGTTCAATCCTTAAAACATACGTTGCATATGGTTAAAGAAAACTCCTTACAAGTTATTGCTGTACCCAAACAAAAGATGGCTGATCTTATGGGGAAGGCTCGAGCGATTTCTTTGTTGCATAACTTTGAGGAAATCAAAGTAGATATAGATTCATTGCGAGAGGTTGTGCCGGAAGAAGAAAAGAGTGCAGCTGATAAAATTTTTGACAGGCACGAGAAGAAAGAGAAAGAAAAAGAAGAGGAAAAACAACAAATTATTCAAGAGCGAAGAGAAAGACAAAAAGATATGGGGATGGAGAGGTAAAAAAAAAAAAAAAAAAAAAGAAAAACATCATGGAGAAAATGAGCGCATAAAAAAAACAAACAAAATCCTCTCGGAAATGAGGTGAGTTTTGTTTGTTTTTTTGAGATAAAAAAAGCCCTTTTTTAGGGGCTTTTTTTTCGTGTTTTTTCTATCTTGATACTACACGTCGTTATTTCGGCACGAAATAAGGGCGTGTAGTAGGTCTTCGCTCTTACGCCCTCAAGGGTTCTTGCTCTCAAAAAACGTCGATTTATAGGATACGATTTCAAAAAAAAAGACTTGCCCTTTTTTCATCTGAAAGTTAAGCTTAAGTTACCACACAAAAGTTTAAATACAGAGAGGAGGACAAGTCTTTTGAACTTATTAAATTTAGATTGCTCACTTGTGACTTTACAACATTTATGATTAAAAATCAACCTAGCGAATGGGAAAAACCCAAACTTAAAAATACAAAACTTGGCGACGAACTGGCGAGCAAGTTGACACCTAAAAAAGATATGAATCGGAAAGCAATGGTTTATATCGAAAAACACGTCACGGTTAAATCGGTGGTGCGATTTGAAACGTGCAGTAATTTCTTGTTATTTCTGACCAACGAGGAAATGAGTGTGAAGAGATTGCACAAAACCTATTCCTGTGACAATCGTTTCTGCCCCATTTGTACATGGAAGACGGCAAAGAAAGACGCCATTAAGCTGTCGGTCATGTTTGACGCGGTGAAAGAAATCGAAGGCAAGGAATTTTTGTTTCTGACGCTGACTTCTCCCAACTGTGGTGCTGGGGAATTAAGCGAGGAATTAGACAAGTTCAATAAAGCTGTGAAACGGCTGTTTGAACGTCGGAACGTAAAACGTGTGGTGAAAGGCTACGTCCGAAAAATAGAAGTGACGACAGACCAGGAACAATTTATCACGGCAAAAGCGTTCAAGCGCAAGAAAGATTATTTCGAAATGCGTGGGTTAAAGGTCGGGGACCCGAATCCGACATACAACACCTACAACCCTCATGTGCATGCGGTTGTGGTGGTGAATAAAAGTTATTTCAACAAGGCAAGCGATTTCATCAGCAAAGAAGAATGGTTGAAAATGTGGCAAGAGTGCATGGAAGACAAGTCGATTACCCAGGTCGATGTCAAGAAAATTCGTGCTACAGGTAATTCAAATGCCGTGCTTGAAATTGCGAAGTACGCGGCAAAAGGAAGCGACTTGTATCACAGCGAAATGGTCTTTGATGCATTCTATACAGCGTTGAAAGGACGACAGCTGCTGGTGTATTCCGGCATGATGAAGGACTATGCCAAAAAGTACGAAGCAGGCGAACTGGACCGTTTCAAAGAAAAGGACGAAAACATCTATACACATTTGCTTCGGTCGCTTTGGAAAGGTTCGAAGTACGACAGCAAATTGCGTGAGTTGTCTCCAGAAGAATTTGAGGAATTTAACAAACGGGCAGAACACATTGAGGAAAGCGACGAGGTGGAGTGACATGATTCAATTTGACCGAATCGAAAATGACCGGGTGTATCTAGGATTTACGCTGATGGAATTGGATGCGATTCTTTTGGTGTTGGAAAAACAGCAGCCTGACGGGGAAATAACAAATCGACTGGATGCATTAGCGATGGTTTTTCACCAAAAGCAAGCAGAGGAAAAGAGTAGATGAGATGAGAATAAGAGAATACCAAACACGGTATCAAACGATTTTAAGTATGACGTCAACCGATATTGAAAGAGCACAAATGATTTTGGGGTTGTTAGAAGACATTGAACGGTCAATCAATCGTTCGATTTATAACAACGCGATGATGAAAGAAGAACAAGAAGAACTAAGAACTTTTTACCGAAAAGTTTTGCAAAACTTTGAGGGCATTGAAAATGAGGTGAAAAAATGTCAGTAGAAAACGACAACAATACACTTTCTGGTTTTCATTTGAAAAATAAAAAAGGGGAACCGTTGAAGGTATATCCAAAGTCATATAATTGGCATATTCCTAAGATGAGGCGCCAGTTAAATATTCAACCGGGCGACATTGTTGGAGTTGGCAAAGCAAAAAAACCATTTTTAGTGACACATGTTTTTCGAGAAGAGTTTGAAGAGACGGGAAAACGATACAAACGTGTCACGGATTTGTATGAACGAGCGCCTGAAAAGGAGTAGCTAGGGCTACTTCTTTTTTATTTGGAATTTCCTTGTTTTTAGGGTGGAGGTTTTGGCTGGAGGTTTGGAGGCTAGCCTCCAAGTGTGTCGATAAAAGAAATCGAATCGGATTTGCTGGGATCGGTTGCAAGGCGGTTCGGCAGGTACAATAGAAATCGCAAGCCGACTGTCGGAGTCCTCGTTTTAGGTCTGGTCGGATTGGCGAAATGTTCGCCCCTGCCGAATTTCGGAAGGCAAGGGGGAAAAGGTGGAGATTTTTCAGCGTAGCGTTTTGAAAAATACTACCTGGCCCTTGCCTGGAGAAAAGCCCACTCGGGATGGACAGTTTCTTTCTTTTTTGCGGATGAGTAGTTTGCCTTTTTTCTATAAAATTTCTACATTTCTTTTTTTCTATTTTGATTGGTGCATATATTTTTTTGAATGCTATGATGGATAAAAATGGATGTAGGTGAAGTATGGGTACTTTGAGGATGTTCATCATGTTTTTGGTGGTGTTGTGTCTTGGGATAACCGGTTTTGTCTTGGGGGATCCGACGAAGGATTATATTTCTTTTTTGTTGGATTTACTTGTTGGACTTTTGCTGTTGATGTTTGCGGTATTTCTGTTGATTTGGACGTTGGAAGCGAAAAGAGGAAGGTAAAAGAAGGCGGCGAATCGCGTCCTTCCTTTAGCTTCTTTTTTTGCTTTTTTCTTGGATGGAAAACACTGTCCGATACAGGACGTTTTCCCTGATTTTGACCTTGATTTTACCCTCGGAGAGCATTTTCATAGTGCACACAACGTGTCACTATACAGAAAATGTTACTTTGGAAAGTAACAAACGTTTATGGTAGGCTTTGGGTAATGGGGTGAGTCGGATATGGGCATGAGTATTTCACTAAAAAAAGACACGACAAAAACGAACATCAAACACAACAATCGCAAATTCAATGACAAGGAAAAAGAACAAAATTCGCACATTGATTTCTCGCGGTCAAATTCAAATCAATACCTCGTACAAAAAAGTTTGAAGGAATTATACAAACAAGAATTTGGACAGGCACAAGCGGACTACAACGAAAAACAAAATCGCAACGATCGGAAAATCAAAAATTATTATGAGCAAGTAAAAGCGAGCAAGAAAACAAGCTTGCAGCAAGAAATGATTTTGCAGGTGGGCGACAGCAGCCAGTTTCAAAACAATCCCGAAAATCAACGAATGGCAAATGACGTATTGAAGAAATGGTTCGATACATTCCAAGAACGCAATCCGAATTTAAAAATTTACAATGCGGTCATTCACAATGACGAGGCAAGCCCTCATATGCACCTCAATTTTGTTCCAGTAGCTACAGGGTACAAACGGGGCATGGAAAAGCAGGTGTCCTTCGATAAAGCGA
>NZ_JAAMTH010000006.1 GCF_018283455.1 Planococcus sp. MSAK28401
ATGGAAAACTTAATTGCCTTGTCCCCTATATTTTTAATGGTCTTCTTGGCGATTGTTATTATCGCGGTTCTGTTCTTTCTAGCGAAACGCGCAAGTCGTTCCGGAAAAAACACGGAATACGAGAAGCGTATTCAAGCTCTAGAAGAAGAAAATAGAAGACTAAAAGAAAATCAATGATTGCAATAACTGTTTAAAAGAAATGGGCTCGCTTTTCCTTGGCGGCGCTCTTTTTTCTTTTCTAGCAATTCCTTAAGTAACCCAATACTTACGTCTCGACAGCCAATAACAAATAACAGTTACCACAGGAGAAAGGAGTATTCTTTTGTTTTTTAAAAAAATGACGCCTTCTGAGATAAAGAGCACTCAAAAGGCAGGAAAGCTTGCTTTCGGTTTTTATTTGGTAGCTCTGTTAGCCCATTCTATTTATGAATTCGCTGTTTCGTTTGAGTTGTCTGCTTCTTTTTGGATTTTAATCAGCGGATTGATTGTGTTCTTTGTGAGTGATTTTATTTTTAACCAAAAGTCAGGAGATCGCCATGACCAAACAACAAGAGATTAAAGATGTCCAACCAATCCGGGCGCTCGAAAAGATTGAGGACATGAAATGGAGCTTGAAGAAATGGTGCAGCGAACGAGATTACATCCTGTTTCTCCTGGGCATCAATTCCGGCTTGCGTGTCGGGGATCTGTTAAAGATCAAAACGAGCGAGATCCAGGGCAAGCAAGTGGTGTCGTTGCGTGAAGGCAAGACCGGAAAACGCCGGACGATTCACCTCGGCAACATTTACGACGAACTGGATGCCTATATTCGCACGCTTGAGGACGCTGAGTGGCTTTTTCCCAGTCGGAAGGGAAATGGACCGATTACGCGCGTTCAAGCGTACAGACAGCTTCAGAAGGCTGCACAGATGGTCGATATCTCGGTAGGCATCGGCACGCATACCTTACGCAAAACATTCGGCTATTGGCATTACAAGCAGTTTAAAGACATTGCCGAGCTGCAGAATATCTTGAACCATGCTCATCCGCAGATTACCTTGCGTTACATTGGGATCACGGATGAACAGATCGAGAGTAATTTAAAAGCGTTTCGTTTGTAAAACTCCCAGTATGTTTCTGCGGAGTTTTTTGTTTGCTATTTTTTCTAGCAATGAATTTGATCTGCATTTTGTTCTTTTCTTTTTCTTTTCATTTTTTCAAAATGAATTTTGCCTATATATATTATCTTTTAAAAGATTTATTAACTTTATTAACTTTATGAACGTCTTGAAGCTTAGAGCCACAAGGGTTTCAAGATTCTATTGAAACAAATACTCCTGTTTATTGAAACAAATACTCCTGTTTATTGAAACAAATACTCCCTTTGTATTGAAACTTTATAAAAGTAAGTTACAATAAAAATAATTTAATTTACATATTTTTTGATGGAGTTACATTTCAAGAGGAGTATTTGTCACAATAAAAAAGGGGATTGAGAATGGCGAGAATGAATTCAAAAACACAGTTAATTTCGTATGAAAATTCAATTAAAAAAAGCAATGAATTATCAATGGCAAAACTATATCAAGGTCTTTCATTGAACCAAATGCAATTGTTGGCTTACTCGATTTTTTGCACACAAAAAAACGGTATCACAGAATTCCGGAAAGCCGATTTTGAAAAAAAATTCGGCATGTCCCAATATCGGACAGAAGATGCAATGAAAGACTCGGATAAAATTACTAGTATAAAATTTAGTACTTCCGATATGAAAAATGAAAAGTTTAAGTTCTGGAATGCTTTCATGGGCATGTCTTACGATAAAGGGCATTTTTCTTTCGAATGGAGTCCTAAAATGCTTCCCCATATTTTAGAAGTACAGGAAAGTCTGTATGTCACAATAGATTTGACCATTGCCTCAAACTTTAAAAGTAGTTTCTCGTGGACTTTGTATGATTATCTTAAGGCTCATCATGGATATTGGTATAAAGTAGTTTCTAAAGAAGAATTAATGGAACTGTTTGGAGTACAGAACGTAAAAAGCTATCAGGAGAATACGGGGCTTTTCAAAAAACGTGTGCTTGATGTAGCTATCAAAGAAATTGAAACTTTTACAGAATTGGAAGTACCCTACAAACTAGAAAAAAAGGGTCGTGCGATTACAGGGTTTAGGTTGGAATGGTCTACTGGTACCAAAATAACAAGTGCTACTCAGAAGCAGATCAAGGAGATTCAGAGCATCATAGACATCGTTTTTGATGACATGTTCCAGTACGTGAACATTAATGATGAAACGGACAGACAGCGCGCTATTACTTTGATGCAAGAGATTGAGGAAATGAGATTATATACGATTGAATCTATTGGAATTACAAGTGAAAAAGCGAGTAATCTAATTCAGAAAGCCGCTTGGAATTTCAGAGAATTGAACCGACTACTAGAAAAAAATCACAAACCTGTATCATCTGAATCTAAAAAGAAAGTGGAATTTTATAATTGGCTTGAAGACCGAGGATAAGAAGAATGAAATGATGAAGGGAAAGTGGACATGAACGAAGTTTTTATTGCTCTTTTAAGTGTTTCAGTAGGTTTTTTGCTTGGGATTTTAGGTCAATTTGCATCTGCGAAAATTAAAGAACGCAAAGATAGAAAAGAATTTGAGGGATTTAACGAAATGATTACAACAGAGTATGTAGAACCTTATCGTAAGTTGTCAGAAGGATATTTTAATGAAGATGCTTCTGTTCCTAATGGCGAGGTAACTGCGTATTTGAGTAAATCGATAACGAGTTTAACCTACTTGAAGACAGAAGAAATATCTTTTTTAAAAACGGATAATCAATTCAAAATGATTAGATTGATTGAATTCACTAAATCATATTTTAGGGAATCTCAAAGAATCCTCAACGAGTATTCTTTTCAATCTCCATTACCAGGTCCGAAAGATTCCGATAAAGAAATGCATAGGGGAAAAATTGATAAATTAGAAGAAGAGTATAAAGACAAAAAAGAGAAATACTTAAATTTAAAAGCAGAAAAATTATCAGCAGCGAAATAGAAAAAAGATACGAGAGATTATTCGCGCGTCTTTTTTTATTGAGTGGTTTTGTCCGTCAAAATTTAAAAGGCGATAGCGATTAAATTTAAGTGTCTTGCTGAGTCTAGCTATCGGCAGACGCTCAGCAACGGACAAAATGGAAATCGTCAAGGGTAGAGGGTGGAGATTTTTCAGCGCAGCGTTTTGAAAAATACGACCCGTGCCTTGACGATTTCCAAACGGTTTACGAGTGCTACCTTGTTGAGGTTGCAGGAGGATGTTTTGGTGTTTGCCCCTTTTTAAAAAGGGGCAAGGTTCTATGTTTTTCGTTCGCTTAAGCGAACGATCGGCGATAGCCGAAAACCCTCGGAGAGCACACCTTTATGCAATAAAGTATAGTGTGCTATACTTTACATGGAAGTTGACCGAAATAAGGGGGGCGTGTTTTTGTGAGTTTTGCTGTGGTACGGATGCAGAAAATGAAGAGCCCGGATTTAAAGGGCATGCAATTTCACAACCAGCGAGAACGGGAAAGTCGGACGAATCCAGACATCGATCCGGACCGTGAGCACTTGAATTATGATTTGCTGCATCAAGAGAAAATTGATTATAACCAACAAGTAAAAGCCATCATCGAGAGCCAAAAAGTAAGCGAACGGAAAACCCGAAAAGATGCCGTGCTCGTGAATGAGCTGCTGGTGACGTCGGACCGGAAATTTTTTGACGGGTTAGATCCGGCTGAACAGAAACGGTTTTTTGAGGAAAGCCATAAATTGTTCTCTGAACGTTACGGCCAACAAAACATTGCGTATGCGACCGTTCATAACGACGAGAAAACGCCTCACATGCATTTAGGAGTCGTTCCGATGCGGGACGGCAAACTCCAGGGCAAAAATGTCTTTAATCGGCAAGAATTGCAGTGGATGCAAGAGGAATTTCCGAAACACATGCAAAGCTTGGGCTTCGAAGTGGAACGGGGCATTGCTTCGGACCGGAAACACATCGAAATGGGCTTCGAAGTGGAACGGGGCATTGCTTCGGACCGGAAACACATCGAAATGAGCCGTTTTAAGGCATTAACGCTCAATGAGGAGATTAAAACCCTTGAGAAGGAAACCGAAGCCCTGAGAAACGCCCTGAAGGCTTCTAAGAAGGTCGATGAGCTGCAAGTCAGCAAACCCTCTCTATTTGACCGGAACCATGTGAAATTGCCGGTAGAGGATTTTGAAGCCCTCAAAGCAAGAGCCAAAGCGACCGAAGCCATTGAAAGCACGATAGCGACACATGAGAAGCAATTTGATGACATGTTTGATGCAGTGGTTTCCAGCGACCGGAAACTGGAGCAAGAGAAAACCAAGACCGAACGACTGCAGAAAGAAAATAGCCAATTGAAGCAAGAAAACCAGGAGTTGCGAAAAGAAAATAAAACCTTGAGAAGCAAGTTGAATCTGTTGGTGGAGTTTGCAAAAACACACTTGGATAAATTCAAGGAATGGCAAAAAGAGCGTGAGCAAGAAAAACAAAAAACCATGGCTAGAAAAAGAGATCAGGAGTTGGAACGATAAGCCGACCTTGGTCTCTTCTTTTATTGAAATCAATACCTGAGAAATTGGAATTCAAACCAATGGCCCTGATCCATGAACTTGTCGTACTTTTCTACAGGCTCTCTCTCTGCAATATTATTCGAATCACTTACCATGAAAAAGGAGTGAGGAATCTAAAATGAAATTAGAAATTTTAGTGTATAAAAAGTACAAAGGGATTGTTACTAGTGATGATTACATTCGATGGGCCGGTTTCCTTCTCCGAGAGATGGATTCTATTGAATTAGCAAAGCTAGCCACAATGAATCAAAATACCAACTTATTCGAGATTGAGAAAATGTTTCAGAACGTATTGAGCGAAATCAACTTAAAAATGCCATCGATTCAAGAGGCTATGTACGGCTATATTTCTTATTTGGAGCAAGAAATTCTTCAAAGTAACCAATCACCTATTCTTACTGCGAAGAAAATTTGTGAAATTGCATATAGCGAAGGCTTAGAGAAAAAAAAGATGGAATGGTATGAGATTAGTGAGTGGATTGATCAGTTAGAATACGATTCAGATTTTAGACTTTCGAAAGAAGAAGTTGAAAATAAAATTAGGGATTTTGTGTTAACTAATGATCAACAGCAGATAAACGTAACTAAAGTGGATTGATTGCTTTTGGTCAGTGAGTTGAGAAAAATAGAAAAGACATTCCGACAGTGCCCATCTATACACCCTGTAGAAATCAGGTGTATTGTGGGCAGCTTCCAGCTGTAAATAATGGGAGACATTGAACGTGCAGCGGCTAAATGAAAAGAATAAAAGTCCCAACAAGATCCGAGAGCGAAAAGCGAGAGTGCCCAGTTATACACCACCCTAATTTTAGGGTGGTTCCTGGAACTTTTATGTCGCCTTCGGATATGAAAATAATAATGATTCGTTCGTAAATATAGGATGAGTTAGTCAATTTCTAGTTGGTTTACATATCCCGACTTATCGGAAGTTCTCTAATAAAAAACCGTAGAAGGTGCTGATTCACAGCATCTTCTTTTTAATTTTCTAGAAATGCTGTTAAAACAGTATCTTTCAGCCTAAGAGAAGCATAAAATAAAGCTACATTTAACTTCGATTAAAGCTAAATTTAAGGGGTGAAAACATGCGAATTCCAATCAGTCGGTTAGTTAAAGAGTTGTCTCTTGAAGCCCATCAACTTCGAGAATGGGAAAAACGAGGATGGCTTGGTGAAGTGGTAAAAGATCCTCGACAGAATCAGCAACGAGTTTATACAGAAGAACAAGTGGAACGAATTCAATTAATTGCCGATACCATTCAAGCGCAGCGAGAAAAAGGCATTAAGCGAACAGACTTAGCGGAAGTTGAAGCTAAATTATTGGAACGGTTCGGCGGCGAAATAAAGCGAATCGATACAGATTTGGTAGTGGCTCCGCAGTCTCTCAATCAGATTGTTGAATTGCTGATGGGGCAGAACCAGAAAATTAATGAGCTGCAGCAACTCATGCACCATCAGCCGAAAAACCAATTGCCGGATCCAGTGGATCATACGGAAGTACTTACTGACTTGAAAAACGAATTAAAAAAGAGCCAGGAACGAGAGGAAAAGCTGTTGGCCAATGTCCAGCAACTACAAAGTGATATGGATGAATTTAAAAAAGCCCCTGCAAAATCCAAATGGAAGTTTTGGGGCAAAGACTAGGGTGTGAATTTAACTTAGTTGTAGTTAAGTTAAATTCGAGTTGCAAGAAATTGATCAGTTATGAGTGTAGGTAATTGATTGAGACCTTATGTGACTAGTAATCTTTTTTAATCTTATTAAATAAGGAGCTAGATAAAGAAAGCGAAGACGTAAAAAGAGAAAACAACGGATATTTGAAATGCGTTGTTTTCTCTTAATTTCATTAAGTTTAGAAGTTTAAAAATGGGAGAATTTTCACAAATAAGTTATGAATAAGATTTAATATCGAACTTCTTTAGCATATTGAGCAGTGTCTACAGAAAGTCCAGGAGTAACTGAAAGGAAACCTTTACTCGCATTAAAACTAGGGTTTACTGTAGCTCTTGCGTGTCCGTAAGATAGTACCGTATTGAATGCACCAGATTTTGTTTTTGAGTAGATGTGGACATTAATATTTCCATCATATACGCTTGCTCCCTGTCTAAGATTAAATCTGTTACCTAAGCCATAAGTCGAGGTGATTGGAGTAAACGTATAAGAACGTTGGAATCTGCTTCCAGCTGATGTCTCGTAATTGCGTTGACTATACCCAAATACATTACCTCCACTTGTCGGATAGGTGATCGACGAAGAAGACCATCCCAATGAGATAGCGTCAGTAAAAGTATTGACTGGTTTTGATAACCATTTGTATGTGCCATATAATCGGAACTTAGAACTTCCAGTTCTATCTGAAGTAACTTCGTAAGCAGATAAGGAAAGTTTTAATTTACTCGAAGAAATAACTCCTAGTGTAGTAAACTCGCCTGGTTTTGCGGTGGTATTATCCTGAATAGAGTATATGTCTTCACCATGTGTGAGAAGGTTAGCACCTTCTTCAATTAACTCCCTGACAAATTCTACTTCGGACTGGTTAATGATTTCTTCTGTAAAATTTGATTCAAGCAAATATTCTTTTTCCTCTTCTGTCAACTGATCATATGTTGATAAATCAGCAGCAGAAACAGTTAAAAAGCTAACAAAAAGTGCACTGAAAAATACAAGTAAACTAAAAAAATTCTTCACAATAATCCTCCTCTGTATAGTAAATATGCTAATATTAACTTATTCTCCCAAAATAAGTTATTTATAATATATACTAAAAATGTTAGGATGTGGGAAAAATGTTTTTTTTATTTTTCTTTATATTACCAATATTGATGACAATCGAACTAGTTTGTATTGTGAAAAGTAGTGAGTGGGAATTTAAAGGTTTTAGTTTAGTTTTATTTATCTTAAACTCGGTAGTTATGAGCTACTTAATTATTTTGTTTTTATCACAGTTAGCTATGGATATTTCTACTAATCTAGGTTAAAAAAGAACAAATTTTACAAAGTTGCATTTAAAAATGCCAAGCAAGGTATGTATTCCTTTGCTTGACATTTTATCTAATCTTGTTCTCCAAATAAGCTTAATTACAAAATACTTAATACATGTACTGATGTGAATGGAATGAGTTCACCAGCACTATTGAGCGATTCCGACTACTTTTTAAAAACAGTTGGTTATTCTTTAGTTATCACCGCGGTTGTTGTATTAGTACTGTATTTAATTAACTGTACTCAAAAGAAAAATAAACAACAAACCTCTTAAATTCCTTTAGGTAAGTTCCGTATTCCGAGCACCTATCGTCGATACACTACTGACGATAGGTGCTTTTTTGATTCTTCAGTGAGATTTGAATGTAACATAATACTAATTAAGTTACATTCAAAACCCTGATTCCATTGACTTCCCAAGAAAAACAAGCGAAACTAAATTTAAGTAAAAAAATGATACATTCAAATCCTTGATTTCACTGAGATGTTTGGGATGAAAACTAGTAAGAGTTCAATATAAAATTCTTCTTAATTTTTTAGTTTACTTGTTTGAGAAATAAGTTACTATCTAGAAAAGGAGGGTTTTT
>NZ_JAAMTH010000007.1 GCF_018283455.1 Planococcus sp. MSAK28401
GTGAAAAAATACGCAGTTGGGTTTGCCCTATCCCTCGGGATGTTAATCCTTCTCTTAATCATTGATATGCAACTTTATCATCGGGTAATGCCTTTATATGTGCCGATCATCTTTTTGAGTCTTCATGTCGTCGTCTACAAATATCTTATTCCGGAGAAGCGATACAGAGCCTATTCCTTTTTTGTGCTGGTGGTGGCAGCCTCGATTTTCTTTTCTTTGCCGGCATTCACCCACGAGCAAGCCCAAGAACGCATTCTGACCACCTACGGCCAGGATTTGGACCTGATGGAACAGGACAACCTGCCTCTTGACCGGGAGGATACCTGGCATCCCTTTGCGCCCAGCTGGGGCTATGCTTTCCTGGGAACTGTACCGTCAAGCAATGAGCATACCTCCTTGCTCTTTATTCCCGACACTGGAAGAATTATCGAAATTGCCCCTTGAGATCTCTTGAGTTCTCAGAAAGAAGGTATTGTCATTGAAGAACAAAGCAACAGAAATCAAAGACGTCCAGCCAATCCGATCACTTGAAAAGATCGAGGACATGAAATGGAGCCTAAAGAAATGGTGCAGCGAACGGGATTATATCCTGTTTCTCCTGGGCATCAATTCCGGCTTGCGTGTCGGGGATCTGTTAACCATCAAAGCCAGCGAGATCCAGGGCAAAAAAGTGGTGTCATTGCGTGAAGGCAAGACCGGAAAACGCCGGACAATCCACCTCGGCAACATTTACGACGAACTGGATGCTTATATTCGCACGTTAGAGGACGCTGAGTGGCTTTTTCCGAGTCGAAAGGGAAATGGACCCATTACGCGCGTTCAAGCGTACAGACAGCTTCAGAAAGCCGCACAGATGGTTGATATCTCAGTGGGTATTGGCACGCATACCTTGCGCAAAACATTCGGCTATTGGCATTACAAGCAGTTCAAAGACATTGCCGAGCTGCAGAACATCCTCAATCACGCCCATCCGCAGATCACCTTGCGTTACATCGGCATCACGGACGAGCAGATTGAGGGCAATTTAAAAGCGTTTCGCCTGTAAAACTCCCAGTATATTTCTGCGGAGTTTTTTGTTTGCTCTTTTTTCTAGCAACGAACTTGATCTGCATTTTGTTTTTTTCTTATTTCTTTTCATTTTTTCAAAATGAAATTTTGCTTATATATATTATCTTTTAAAAGATTAATTATATTAGTTATATTTAGGGGTGCCTGTGAGCCTTAGAGCCCCAAGGGTTTGAAAGTTTAAATGTGTAAAATACTCCTGTTTATTGTGTAAAATACTCCTGTTTACTGTGTAAAAAACTCCTTTTTAAATGTGTATTGTAAAAATCAAATATACATTTAATTTTTTTAGTGTATTATATTTATTTGAATACACATTTTTTCAGGAGTATTTTACATAGTCGGAGAGGGGCAAGAAATTGTGGCAAGAGTAAACGCTAAAAAAAAATTAGTTTCCTATGAGAATTCAATCAAAAAGAGTAAAGAATTATCTATGGCAAAACTCTATCAAGGACTTACTCTAAATCAAATGCAATTACTAGCATTTTCAATTTTTTCTACTCAACAGAATGGGTTAACAGAATTTCGAAAAAGTGACTTTGAAAAGAAATTTGGTGTAACCCAGTACCGAACAGAAGACGCTATGAAAGATTCGGATAAGATTACAAGTATAAAGTTCAGTACGATAGATATGGAAAATGAAAAGTTTAAATTTTGGAATGCTTTTATTGGAATGGGCTATGATAAAGGGCAATTTAGCTTCGAATGGAATCCTAAAATGTTACCCCATATTTTAGAATTAAAAGATGCTTATTACATCACGACAGATTTGACTATTGCTTCGAACTTTAAAAGTAGTTTTTCGTGGACGTTGTACGATTATATAAAAGCTCATTATGGTTATTGGCACAAAGTAATATCAAAAGAAGAATTGATGAAATTATTCGGTGTAGAATCGACAAAAACGTATGCTGGAAATACAGCTCAATTTAAACGTGGCGTGCTTGATATAGCTATTAAAGAAATTAATGAATATACCGAATTAGAAGTATGGTATAAAGTTGAAAAAGAAGGTCGTTCAATTGCTAGATTTGATCTAATTTGGTCCAATGGACAAAAGCTAACGAGTGCCACAAAGAAGCAGATTAAAGAGATTCAAAGCATCGTGGACATTGTTTCTGAGGATATGTTTGAATACATGAACCTTGATAGTGAGAACGATCGATTACGAGCGAGAGATTTAATTATTGAAATTGAGAGTATGAAACAGTTTGTAGAAGAACCGATCTCGATTACGAGTGAGCGAGCCAATGAACTGATTCAAAAAACTGTATGGAATTTTAGGCAATTAAATGGCTTACTTCAAAAAAACCATAAAGCTTTATCTCCTGGATCAGTAAAGAAAGTGGAATTCTATAATTGGCTTGAAGAAAGGGGATAAAAAAAGAAAGGCAAAAACAGGAATAAATCTGTAATATGAATGCTAAGAAGTGGGGGGATGCTGAAATGACATTGAACGAATATTATCAGCGCTACGAATTAATTTTAAAAATGCCTATAGGTTCGATCGAGAAAGACAAAATGCTATCAAGTCTTATGACAGATTTAGAAAGAAATTTTCACATCCCAATGATTAAAAATGAAAGTTGGCAACAAGAGCATATTAGTGTTCATACTTTGTATACCAAAGTTTCTGAGAGTCGTTCATTATAATTCTTGAAAAAGCCTAAGCTTATTAAGCGTAGGCTTTTTCTTTTTTTCTCTTGATCTACTGGGGCATAAACGTCCATCGAGGACGATCAAGCCCCATGCTTTTGAATTTAGGTGGTGCATCCAAAAGGATGCTGCCACTTGCTTTTGACCTTCGCTCTTACCCTCGGAGAGCACACCTTTATGCAATAAAGTATAGTGTGCTATACTTTACTTGGAAGTTGACCGAATTGAGGGGGCGTGTTTTTGTGAGTTTTGCTGTGGTACGGATGCAGAAAATGAAAAGTCCGGATTTAAAGGGCATGCAATTTCACAACCAGCGAGAACGGGAAAGTCGGACGAATCCCGACATCGATCCGGACCGTGAACATTTGAATTATGATTTGCTGCATCAAGAAAAAATTGATTACAACAAACACGTAAAAGCCATCATCGAGAGCCAAAAAGTAAGCGAGCGAAAAACCCGAAAAGATGCCGTGCTCGTGAATGAGCTGTTGGTGACTTCTGACCGGAAGTTTTTTGATCGGTTAGATCCGGCTGAACAGAAACGGTTTTTCGAGGAAAGCCATAAATTGTTTTCGGAACGCTACGGCCAACAAAACATTGCGTATGCGACGGTTCACAATGACGAGAAAACGCCTCACATGCATTTAGGCGTCGTTCCGATGCGTGACGGTAAACTCCAGGGCAAGAATGTCTTTAATCGCCAGGAATTGCAGTGGATGCAAGAGGAATTTCCGAAACACATGCAAAGCTTGGGCTTCGAAGTGGAACGGGGCATTGCTTCGGACCGGAAACACATCGAAATGGGCTTCGAAGTGGAACGGGGCATTGCTTCGGACCGGAAACACATCGAAATGAGCCGTTTTAAGGCATTAACGCTCAATGAGGAGATTAAAACCCTGGAGAAGGAAACGGAAGCCCTGAGAAACGCCCTGACGGCTTCTAAGAAGGTCGATGAGCTGCAAGTCAGCAAACCCTCTCTCTTTGACCGAAACCATGTGAAATTGCCGGTAGAGGATTTCGAAGCCCTCAAAGCAAGAGCAAAAGCGACCGAAGCCATTGAAAGCACCATAGCGACGCATGAGAAGCAATTTGATGACATGTTCGATGCGGTTGTCTCCAGCGATCGGAAACTGGATCAAGAGAAAACCAAGACCGAACGGCTGCAGAAAGAAAACAGCCAGTTGAAACAAGAAAATCAGGAGTTGCGAAAAGAAAATAAAACCTTGAAAAGTAAGTTGAATCTCTTGGTGGAGTTTGCAAAAACACACTTGGATAAATTTAAGGAATGGCAAAAAGAGCGTGAGCAAGAAAAACAAAAAACGATGGCTAAAAAAAGAGACCAGGAGTTGGAACGCTGAACCGGCATCCATCTCTTTTTTTATTTTCATTCTGTAGAATATTCATTAAGAAAATTAAGCTGTCCAAATTCGAGTAGGTCATTTACGATGAAAGAAAAAGGAGGCGATCAGCGATGGCCTTTCATGCACCCGAAGATATTGCAACGGTTCTCAATATCAAACCATCAACGCTTCGCAAGTATTCGTTATTGCTGGAACAAAGTGGCTACAGCTTCAAAAAGAATGCTCAAGGTCATCGGTGGTACAGCGATACAGATCTCATGGCGTTACGAAAATTCATAACGCTCAAGGATAGCGGTGGAATGACTTTAGAAGACAGTGCTGACGCGGTTTTCTTGTGGTCTAAAACGGAAAGCATAGCGCGCCAAGCTACGCTATCTACAGCGACACAAGACGACACGGAACGCCATGAAGCGACCGTAAATGAACTGACGATTGAAGAACGGCTGCTTCGTCTGATTCAGCATCAACAACAAACGATTGATCAAATGGCGCAAAGCATTCAAAAGCAAGAAGAGCAAAATGGGCAGATTTTAGAGGAAGTGAAAATGCTGAAAGGCAGTTTGCAGCCACTGGATGCCCCTTCGTCCGATCAATCAAAGATAGAGAGCGTAGAATCGTCCTCACAGAAGCCAGAAAGCGAACCAAAAACGGTCGCACCAAAAAAAGACACCCGAGGTTTATGGGCAAGGATTTGGAACAAATAGAAGGCGCTAATTTAGGGGAACCGAATGTAACTTAACTGAGTTACATTCGGTTCCCCTAAAGGTTTTTTATTTCTCAAAATAAAAATTCCAAATATTTGAATAAAATGTATGTTAAATTTAAAAAATAATAAAAGAGCCGGAATAATTGAGTGGGGTGATGAAATGAAAGGCTTATTTTTAGCAATATTAGGGGCAGTGACAGCTTGGTTTGCAATTAGTTTCTTTACAAATGATTGGGATACCACTGGACTAATTTATTTGATCCTTGGGATTGTAGTGGGATATCAAGTTCGAAAGCAAAATAAAGAGAAATCAGCTGATGATGCTCTCTAGTTATGGTGTTTGATAACTAAATTAGTAAAGGGTTTAGACTTTTGTTCTTAGAGATGTGAATGTAACTTAATGTGAATTAAGTTACATTCAGAGTTAGGAAATTTCTTTTCAAAAGAGGAGTATATAAATTGATGGATCTACAAGAATATTTGCATACTACTTTTCCTGGGCTGGTTTTAAAACCAAGCCTTTATCTTCAATGGAAAACAGGCATTCATTTCGAACTAGGATTAGGTATTTATCAGTTTGAAGAAGGGGACAAACTGAATATGCACCGGTTTGAAAATGCATACAAGCAAACCTTGGCAATCTTTAATGACCTTTTTTCTGAAGAGGATGAATTGATTTTAGTAACGAATGTCTATCACCGAAAAAACGCCAACGGAAGAACAAAGCCGTTCAAGGTATACAAAAATGGCGTCAAAAATAAAAAGTTGGCCTTACAATTAAAGCTGAACACACTTCCCTATGTTTTCGATGTGGAAGAAGAAACGGACGACTATTATACGGCGCAGTATCAATTGAAATGCAAGAAACATGATTTACGTTATCATCAGCTGATTCAGGCTGCCTGTAACGAAGATTTTCCCTTGAAGCCTAAATTCAGAAGAGAAAAGGGAATGGATTATCCTGATACCTTTTTCATCAACCTCACCAAGAACGCTATCTTCTTTATTTACGATGATCGAGGCTGTGAAGTGATTGCAACTGATAAAGAGACATTGCGCCCGTTGTATGAAAATTACTCTGAGTGGCTCTATGAATATAACCTTGAAGATATGAAACAGTTGTTTGCGTAACCAGTTAAGTCTAGGAAAATAATATGCTATTACTTTTATCTGAATGTAACTTAATAGCAAATAAGTTACATTCAAAACCAAAGATAACCCCCGATCAGCCGTCTGGCCAATCGGGGGTTATTCCATGCGCTATTGTTAACTTTTCACGAGATCGGAACTGATTTTTTTCTCGTCTTGCTTCTCGTCATATTCTTGCATCAGGGAAGGAACATCCGTCTGAAGAGCTGCAGCTAACGATTTCAAGCTTTTCAAGGTCACATTCTGACTGCCATTTTCAATACGAGATACCACGTTTTGCTTGGTGTGCATACGTGAAGCAACTTCGCTTTGCGTAAGGCCTAAGCGATTTCTGCGTTGAATGATATTTCGAGCGATTGTATATTCCAGTTCGCTGTCCGCCCACTCCTTAGCAAATTCCGGATCTTTTAAGTTTTCTGCTACGTAACTTTCCAAAAAACTCATGTTGAATCCCTCCCTTTTTGTCGTAAATAATCATCTCGATAGCGTTTGGCACGATCGATTTCACTCTGCGGTGTTTTTTGAGTTTTCTTTCGAAAACCATTTAACAAGATAAATTCGCCATTTTCGTAATGAAAATGGAACACGCGAAAGATATTGTTGCCTAAAACCGTCCGAAGTTCATAGATGTCCTGATCGATCGGCCTTCGGTGTGGCATCCGTAACATTGGACCAAACTCACCCAATAATTGAATGGTGCGTAACACCTTTGCCTTTTCCTTTGCAGGAAGCGAATCTAGAAACTCGGCAGCAGGTTTTTCGCCATTGTCTTTTTTATATGCATTGACTGTCCATTTCGACTTTTCCATACATCAAATATAACATATAAGTAATAAAATATCGAATATGCTAAACGGTTTTTGAATGTAACATAAGTGTAATTAAGTTACATTCAAACCCCTGATTCTATTGACTTCGCCGAAAAATCAAGCGAAACTGATTTTACGAGAAAAAATGATACATTCAGATCGTTGAGTTTCCTGCGTTCGCTTTTCCTTGGCGGCGCTCTTTTTTCCTTCTACGAAGTGTCCTTAAGTAATGCGATACATAGGTTTTTTTCTAAAAAATGTTGTTCATGCTACTCAAAGGAGGTCGAAACTTA